>JAGQNR010000002.1:77240-140631 GCA_020427985.1 Candidatus Saccharimonadota bacterium
GCACTTACCTTTTCGCTATCAACACCCTCGTTGTATTGTACAATTACCACCATAAAATTGGCCTCACTGGTGGCTTTGACCGATTTTACTTCTGGTCGAGTTAGTAAATAGTTGCTGAGTGGTTTGGCAACGGCTGCATCCACTTTCGAGGGGTCATTGACCGCATAGGTGCCCTGAGCAACAGCATAAGGCACATTAATAGCTGGAAACCCGTCACGTTTTAAGAGTACTGTATAGCTGAGTATTCCATACCCAACCAAAGCAGTAGCAAGTACTGCGGTAAGTACTTTGCGTTCAAAAAAATAGTTTGTAAATCGTTGCAGGAATCCTCGTCTTTCGGTGGTATTTTTTGGCATTTTTTCTCCTCTTATTTCGCTATTGTAGCAGGTAACGATTACACATTGGAACACTTTTACAGTATCTACAACTTCCGGAGTGCCAATTGCATAAAAAGTTTGTCAGTAGAAAGCCATTCCCGAAGCATATACCACCCCATATTTCGGGTGCTGATACGCGTCGGGGCGTCAAGTCCAATAGTATCGATACCATTTTTTTGACAAGTCATAACTGCGCGCGGCAAATGATATCCCTGTGTTACTACAATCGCACTCGTTATTTCCCGGACGTGTCTCGCGCGGTAGCAAGAGTCGTAGGTATCAAACCCAAACTTATCCATCATGATTGCCTCTGCCGGCACACCAAGCTTTATTGCCTCACGCTGCATGATGTAGGGTTCGTCATGATTGGGTTGTCGCCCATCGCCGCTCATAAGGATGCGATTCACCCGCCCCGCCTCGTACAATGCCACTGCTGCTTTTACCCTAATAAGCAAAAACGCGCTCGGGTTTGTGCCTTTGTCCTTAAGGGCAGCTCCAAAAACAATCGCCGTATCACGTTTAGGCAGCTGTATGGTTGGCACTTTTTCGCCGTTGTATCGTATCTGTCGAGTAGTGTAGTTGGCATAGATACTGGGCCCCCAAAGCACTATTGCTCCTGCGGCAATAATCATACACAGTAAGAACTTTGCCCCAGAATGAGTTTTTTTGTCAGTTCCTCGACTTTGTTTTCTGAACATGCTTATAGTATACCTTGGCTAAGGTATATGTACTTATTTTTACTTGGGATTTTTTTATTACACCTTAAAAAAATTTTATTTTTACCTGGAATACTTAAAGAGCAATTGTGAGAATATTAACATTACTGCCCCAGTTCGTTTGCTATGATTATTACAAACGATTAATCAAGGAGGTGTGATGAGCATTTTTGACGACCTAAAAGCCAAAGCAGATTTAAACAGTGACGGCAAGCTGAGCAAAGAGGACATCGACTCTCTCAAGGAAAAGGGATTGCCTCAGGATGTTATCGGGAAGCTCAAAGGCTTGGCAGACCAAAACGACGACGGCAAAATCAACCTAGACGATATCAAAAACAGTGGCCTCACCGATCTCCAAGATAAACTGACCGGTTTGTTTAAATAGCGCCACGTGCACCCATGGCCTTCAATCACTATGCCAAACTCAAGCGTATCATTGATGCCCTTGAGCCGGGTTGGTATATAAAGCGTATCAACAGACCAACGACTGCCAAAACGTTTCGAGGCGAAACACGGTTCTTTAATCACTACTATCGGCTCTATGACGTAGATGGGAGCGAGGTAAAATTTGGTAAGTTTCAACAACTTGATCGTCTCGCAAGTGTTCTTGGCTGTGATGCCTATGACCTACCTGTTCGATAGTTAACTACCTACATTTTGATTGTGTGTGTTTCGAGCCATGCAGCGATGGCCTCGACATCGAGATGTTTCAGCGCAACCTCTACTGCAAAATCCTCCAGGTGTTTAGTATCAGCGGATATATTCCACCCATTACGCATTAAGAAAACGGCCGATACTGTTATTCCGGTACGCTTGTTCCCGTCCGCGAAGGGATAATCGCCAATTATATTTCTGATATACACCGCAGCCTTTTGAAGTACACCGACGTATTGCTTGACGCCAAATACTGGCTGCTTAGGAGCATCGACAACCCAATACAGCCTGTCGTGGTCTCTTACCCCGTGAGAACGACATAATCTTTGATAATAATAAAAATGCAATCGAAGTATTTCTTCAGCGGTAAGGTACTTCATTACCGATTAGCTAGGTTCTTCAGAGTTTCCCCATAGTGGCTCTTGAAATTATTATATTCTGCCACGAGGGTGTCCTCGGTTGCATGCACAGGCTCAAAGGTTATTTTAATTGAGTCACCAATCTTTAAGCCAAGTCGTTTATACTCCTTCGCAGGGATAGTCAATCCTGCGCTGGTGCCGATTTTGATGGTTTTTTGAATCGTGGTAAATGTCATAGCTGCGTCCTAGCATATATCACGAAACATTACGATATTATTATGTTTTATTGCGGATGTTCTAGCTAATCAACTCACTTATTGCAACACGTTTTTGCTCGGTTGTGTCGCGGTCACGCACGGTGACGGTGTCGTCCTCGAGCGTATCAAAGTCTACTACCACGCAATATGGCGTACCGATTTCGTCCTGCCGACGATAGCGCTTACCAATATTACCATTGTCATCCCATATAATGTTGCCGTACTTCTGCTTCAGCTGCGCATAAACCTCACGAGCTTTTGCCACCAACTCTGGCTTGTTCTTGAGCAACGGTGATACACAATATTTCACTGGTGCTAAATGTTCAGGCAAGGCAAGATAGATACGCTTTTCACCGTTTTGCTCGTCACTACGATAGGCAGCACATAGCACGGCCATAAATGCCCGTTCTAATCCAAAACTTGGCTCAATGACATGCGGCACAAAGCTAGCCGACCCATCCTTGGGCCGATATTCCATACTCTTGCCACTAACACGTTGAATGTTGGCAAGGTCAAAATCGGTGCGATAGGCAAGCCCCATCAGCTCTTCGCGACCAATTGGGTAATCGTATTCAAAGTCGATGGTACGTTTGCTATAGTGCGCCCGGTCTGTTTCTAGCACTTCAAGCTCATGAACACTCTCTAGCGGAAGCCCCAGCAAGTTAAACCACTTTCTGCACAGCTCTATCCACATTTCAAAGCTTTCTTGCCAACAGTCTGGGTGAACAAAATATTCAATTTCCATTTGCTCAAATTCACGGCTACGAAACACAAAATCACGAGGGCTAATCTCATTACGGAATGCCTTGCCCTGCTGAGCAATACCAAATGGCACATCTGGGTAAAAAGTATCGACTATATTCTTAAAGTTGGTAAAGATACCCTGAGCGGTTTCGGGTCGAAGGTACGATATGCTTTTTTCATCAGCAATCGGACCGACCGAAGTTTGAAACATCATATTAAAGGCCCTTGCCTCACCAAAAGTATTCGTCTTTCCGCAGGTTGGACACTTGTTTGGGTCGGTAAGTTTATCGGCACGAAAGCGTCCTTTGCAGTTGGCACATTCGACGAGCGGATCGGTAAAGGTGTCCACATGGCCACTTGCCTGCCAAACTTTTTGGTTCATAAGTATGGCTGCATCAACCCCATACATACCGTCAAGGTCGTCAACAAACATTTTCCACCACAACTGCATGATATTGCGCTTTAGTTGCACGCCCAAGGGGCCGTAGTCCCATGTTCCAGCCAAACCGCCGTATACTTCACTTCCCTGAAAAATAAATCCACGGCGCTTGCAAAGGCTGACGATATCATCAAGTTGTACTGTCGGTGGGATGGTATTTTGCGTCATACTCCTACTATACTGGGTTAAAACCATAAAATCTACCTCTGTAGATATTTCGATTAGATGCGCAGGTGCTCATGTCGCATAGCAAGCAAGAGCGGTGCTGTCTGCTCGGCTAGGTCGCCGTGCCCAACAACACGAAGGAGCTGTTTTGGCGTGTTCGTCACAAAGACTAGTCGCAACCACTTAATTGTTTCGGCCGTATAGTTGCCCTCGCTGGCTGGTTCAAAGCCCATTGCCTCAAGAACAAAGCTATACCGTACATCAGCTTGCAGCTTTTCGCCAATCGTCGCTGTCGTTAAATTGGGCGTCATACCAGAGAGTCGCAGCAATGTAGCATCAAACCACAGCTTGACTAGTATAAGCGGAAGCTGTCTGTCTGCTAGCGCCGCCAACGCCGTTGCTAGAAAGTGAAAGTACGTTTCATCTACGGAGTCCTCTGTCAGGGTGTTCACTATTTTGAGCACTTCATAGCCATACATAGTACGGTCGATGTCTTGTAGTATTTCGTGGTGCTCTGTCTGCAAACGCGTCGAGACCAATCGACTCAAACCACTTTTGCTAGCAATATAGGTCATTTCGTTGATAGCAAATAGCTCTATACCGCCAGCTAGCTTGCTTTTTACCTTACGAACTCCTTTGGCGACGAGTCCAATTTTGCCGTGCTTGGGAGTAATAATCGTAATAATTCTGTCAGCTTCACCATAAGTAACACGACTCAGTACAATCGCACGGGTTGTTATCTGTTTCATAACGGACGTGCAGTCCTTGCGTCAAGTACAACGTTGCAAAACTCATCAATCGAGGTATGTGCTTTGTGCAACACGGCTCTCACGCCCAGTTGCTCACTCACTTCTCGCACGACCGCCAGCTCTTCTGCAGCCAGCACCGTATGTATAACGACAGGAATATTGAGCCACTCGGCATAACTCTTGCATTCGTACAAAAACTCAACACCATTGTGCATTGGTATTTGTAGTTCCACTACGATAACGTCAGGCGTCTTGGTATCGGCCGCGGCAATCGCCGCCTGAGCAGTGCGAACACTCTCAACGGCAGCACCCCGTTTGCGGAGAGCACGGGCGTAGGCTCTTGCCAAAATAACATCGGGCTCTAGCAATAATACTCGTAGTGACATCAGCTAGACCAATCGCAGTTGATAGCACGGAGTCAGTGTCACTGCCAATCCTTTAAGGTTCCGGTTTTGAGATACAAATAACCGGCACGCCACTGTTTCAAATAGACTTTCGGCTACAAACACCCCAGCTGCGGGGCCACCCAATAGCGATTGCACAGGCTGGGCTGCCCGCCCTTGTAATTGCCGAGCTCGTCGAAAAGCCGAAACATTCAGAGCATTATGCAACCCATACAAGCCAGCTGTAATACCGTAGCGACTACGTTTGGCAACCAGCACCACTGGCGCTGGCGTATCTGACTGTGACTCTGCCATTAAAAGTACTTGCCCAAGGCTCATAAAAGCTGCTTTTAGTACTGACCGATCGGTCATAATTGGTCCAAGCTCTTTATAAAAATCAAATGTCAATTGTACACCAAGCAGTTTTGCAAATGGCTGAAGCTCATCCGCCGCCTCCCTGAGAACTGAAAGTATGCTCACCGGCTCAACGACGAGCACATCTGTTGAGGAGCGTAGCCGTAAGCTTAGCATATAACTCTCGGTGAGCTGCATGGCTGTACGAGTAATGGCGCTAGCAGCATCAGACTGTTTACTTTTGGTCGTACCGTCAAGCTCCTGAAGCTTTGTGAGTTGCAAAAACGATACATGTAGTTGTTCAGCCAGGCTCAAAAACAGTCTTTGTTCAGTCGATCCGTCCCCATCAGTCATTCTGTACGCCATGTACCCCCGCTCTGCCACCCTTAATACTGCGCTTAGTATATAGGGTTTAGAACCACGAATCTATGGTACAAACGAAAGCTTGGGCAAAATAATGTTGTTAAAATCATTCATAAATGTCTCGGACTCTGTCCATACTTTGAGGGTTTTATCTCGCAGTGGCAAAATAATAACACTACCTTGTTTTTTGGGGGTAATTTGACCGTCCACTCGCGAACCAACCACCGATGGTACCGCCGTCAATCGAAACGGGGCCACTGTGACCTTGCCGGTACGTTGCTGGGCAGTATACTGCCCCAACACCGAGCTATACGTCGATGCCAGCACCTGTACGCGCAGAGCAAAAGTTGCATCTTGTGCGTTAACTGGTGGTACTATATCTGGATTTAAAAACACATCAACTGGGGTTGCTCCGTTGGGAATACCCTGATTATAGGCACTCCATGTTTTTGGAAACTCCATACGTACGCTTCCGTACGCATCTGGGCCAACATATGTTTTAAGGGGGTTCTTAGCAGCTTCAGCATACTTCACTGCTTCCTCAGCCTGAACCTTTTTAGTGTTCTCTGCGACTGCAGTCGCGACCAGTTGATCGGACTTACTCTTGTATGTGCTTCGTTCGCCAAACGACCAAGCACCAAAAATAATCAGCCCAATCAAGGCCAATCCCATTACAACAAAGCCACCAATTACCGCGAGCGATCCCTGTTGGTTAAACAATGATTTTTGCATACTGCTCATATGGTACTGTACAGAGACCAATAAACGCAAGCGTTAACGATCCTTTGGGGCATAATCGTAGCGAAACACCCCATCTTGCTCGCGAATAGCTTGCCTATTCGGTATTCGAAACGCAACCGACACAAGTGGACTGCCAATTTCCTGCATACGCTCATCAAGTTTGGGCATAAAACGGTCAAGCAAAAACACAAATACTCCGTCACATGCCGGCCATGATTCATGCCAAAAGCTCCCCCATATTATTCTTACTTGTTTGCGATAACGCCAGGTTCGCACCCGTGCCACAATAACGAGCAATGGATTCAGTTCGATGCCGACCACCTGTAGGCCTCTCTGGGCAGCAGCTAGGAGCACTGCACCGTCACCACTTCCGAGTTCCAGCAAGGTTTGTCCCGGTTGCAAATCAAGCAAATCAAGTGCTGCAGTAATCTGCGGCTTCAGAGTCGGTAAATACGGTGCCCCCACCAGCAGTACTCCCGCAAAGCATACTCCAACCAGTAGCAAACTGAGCAGTAGCATACCTAGCTATCAATCTTTTGACGAATGTCATTTTCGGCAGTACGCAGAAACTGCTCCGCTTTTTCAATCAGTTTTTTGCCTTGCTCGTGGAGCACCATGGCTCTATCCAGGTCTATGGCTTCGTCCTGGAGTTCAGAAACTATGTTCTCCAGCTCTTGGATGGATTTGGCATAATCAAAGGTATTATCTGTGGTTTTCATGTGTTACTCCTCGGTTATTTTTGGTATCTTACGTTCGATTGATTTCACCTGGGATTCTATATTTCCATCTGATAGTTTTACTTGGAATAATTGCTGCGGCGCTAACTGCTCTACCGAACGTAGCACCCTACCACCCTGCAGAACAAGAGCATAGCCCAGAGCAAGTGGCCGTTCGGGGTCAAGTGCTGTCAGTATGTTGTTAAGCGCAGCTAACTTTGCGGCAGCCCGACTGTAACATTGCCGTAGTCCCTCATCAAGCAGCATAGCGGTATGTACTATTTGTCTTTTTTTAGCTGTTATTACTCCTTGCGCTAGCTGGTCAAGTTGGCGTGACATAGTAGAGAGGTCTTGCAGCTCGCGCTTCTTGTCTGGAAGCAGCAATTCGGCAGCATTACTCGGCGTGCTTGCCCGTACATCGGCCGCCAGCTCAGCGAGGGATACATCAATCTCGTGGCCGATAGCTACTAACGTCGGAATACGACTGACTGCGACTGCCCGCACCACCCGTTCGTCATTAAACGATGCCAGATCTTCGGCGCTGCCTCCGCCGCGTATCACTACTACTACGTCAGCAACTTCTGCTTGTTTGTTGGCAGTTTCGACTGCACTCACCACTTGTTCGGCTGAGGCATCACCCTGCACCAGCACATTATAAAAATCAATCGTCAGACCAACCCAACGCTCCTTGGCAATCTTAATAAAATCGGCGTAGGCGGCAGAAGTGCCAGCGGTAATGAGCGCTATTCGCTTGGGTGGATGCGGCAGCGGTCGTTTACGAGCCTGGTCAAACAATCCCTCCTTGTCAAGTTTTGCGGCCAACAGCTCGGCTGCCTTGCGAAGCGCCCCCTCACCTAACAGATGTACAGACTGGCAGTTAATGCTAAAACCAAAACGTGGGTGCAGCTTCGGCGCCCCTACTATACGTACCCTCATGCCATCTTCGAGCGGTCCTGGCAGCATATACATCATTCCAAAACAGCGCACCGAAGCTTCGGCGTCCTTAATGTCAAAGTAAACCCATTTGTCTTGACTTGTCTTAATATTACTGAGCTCACCCTCAATCTCGACCACAGGGTAAGCAAACTCAATCGTTTGGTTGATATACGCTACAAAATCAGAAACGCCGTAAATAATTCTTTCCATTAACTCAGTCTTTCAGGTGCAGCTGGCGGAACTGGTTTTTGGCGAAGGTTTTGGTGATAATAATAGTAGCCCGGTGGAACTTGGATAATGGTATTGAGCACTCGGTACATTATTGTCACTGGTAAGCTCAGACGAGACGGAACCCCTGTCGCCGAAAGCACCAATGTCATGAGCCCTTCATATATTCCTACCCCGCCCGGCAGCACGCTCACCAGTCCCGCAAAATTTGCCACTGCATAGGCTAGTATCACAGCGCCAATATTGACCCATTCACCAAATGCAATATACACCACATAAATCGTCATAATTTCCCAAACATTAGCCAGGAGCGCCCACAGCATTGGCCGCCTAAGTAGTCGCCAGTCTTTGCTGAGGAGTACATAGTTGTCGTGCAGGTCTTCAAATAGCAGCCGGACCTTGTCGACCTGAATTGCTTCATGCACGTTTGGCCGCACAATACGAACTAACTTGTTAAGAGCACTACTCATGTAGGTAAAAAACCCAGCAATGCGCTGTTTGCTACCAATAATAAACCCAAACCCGGCTGTCACCATCACGACTGCGGTGACGAGTATCGTAGCCAGCACCAAAATAACGCTGCTCATGTGCCCCTGCACGGCCAGGGCAAACACTGCCAGCACTATCAAAAACTCAAACGATAAAAACAGCAGCACTAACTTAAGAAGCTGCACCGCTGCGGCCTTGCTGCTCGTAATATTGGCGCCTTTCATGCGAAGCCCCCAATAAGAAATACCCGTTATGCCGCCGCTTGGAAACACATGGTTCACAAAGTTAAGCTCCAGTGTGCTCCGAAAGAGTGACCGGTAGCTCAGGCGGTTGCCTACTATCGAAAAGAGGCTTTTGTATAGCCTCGTCTGGGCATCATAGTTCAGAAATTGCGCTGGTATCATCAGCAATAATGCCCAGGCATTCACTTTGAACAAATTTTCAAATGTCGTCTTAAACTGGTCACGAATTGCATATACCAGCACGACCAGCGCGAGAATGGTGAGTATGTTAAGTAGCAGCTTCCAGTGCTGCTTCATCCATAAACCTATCGGTGACGTCATGGATTTTATTATACCCCTGCGGTGTGAGGGTGCAAAAACTACTGTGGAATAATGCCCGTCGACACACTAGCATCATACGCAGTGATAGGGCTATTCGCTGTCGATAAACAAATCAGTCCAAGCTGTTTGGGGGATTCATTCGGCCCTCGGTTTACTTCTACTGAAGTAGATCTCAGCGGTACACTCCCTTCAAATGCAACCCATTTACCATTTTGATTTTGATAGCAACCCTCTTGAAACAATAATTCTTTTGGCGCTGTTTGAACAAAGGCATCACATGCCCGCGCCGTCTGAGCTGTCCTGGCATCGAGTTCGGGCTGGGTTGGGCTTCTATACTCTAGGGTACGAGGAGTTAATTCGATGTCACTTATGCGGCAAAAAAGACCAGTCCTCTTAATACGCACTGGTGTATATACAGGAACTACGTTGTTTTTTGGGTGTGGCAAGGGCGATTCGGTTGGAACCACCAGAGTCGAAGGCACACCGGCCGAAGCACTGGGCGTTTGCTCGCCACCAGGAGCCTGCTGTGAAGCACGTTCCTCATTAGTTGGTTGGGTAGTTGGTTCTTGGTTTGATAGTATTTGGGGGTCAATTTCTTGAGCGGTGCAGCCTGACAACAGAAGTGCGCCTGCCATCCCAACCCCTAAGAACTCTTTTGCAATACGCATATTTTCACATTCTCCTTACTTAAGAATATTTATATTTTACACTACTTTTGCATTTTTGTCTATTATTATTTTTTTATATTATATTGTACACTTACTATATGATTCAATCGGTATGTATTTTGGGTCGACAGCCAGTCTTGGGACTCGCTGAGCTTGAGAGTCTGTATGGTCCTTTGGTCCAAGCGACGGCCCATGGTGTGGCCGGCATTGGTCTGCCCGCAGACGCTATTGATTTTGCCCGCTTAGGTGGGAGTACCAAGCTAGCCACTATCCTTGCAACCGTTACCTCGAGTAACCAAAAACAAATCGAGAAGGCGTTACTTGGAATCGTTCGTTCCCCCGCATTTCTACTTCCTAAATCTGGTAAGTTTCACCTGGGATTGTCTTCGATTGGTGTTGATATGTCACCGGCCAAGCTGAATGCTCTAGGGCTAACGCTTAAAAAAGTCATCCGCACTCGACACGATGGCTCAGTCCGAACCGTGCCCAACACTACGCCTGAACTAAGCACCGCACAGGTCTTTCATAGCCACCTGGCTAACGAAAATGGCGCCGAGTTACTGCTCATCAACACTGGCCAGCAAACTATCATTGCTCGCACGGTAGCTGTTCAGGACATCGATAGCTACACTTTGCGCGACCGGGCACGCCCCAAACGAGATGCACGTGTTGGCATGTTGCCGCCCAAGCTCGCCCAAACTATCATCAATCTGGCAGTTGGCAGCAACCCAGGCCAAACACCACTGACCATCCTCGACCCTTTTTGTGGTACCGGTGTTGTACTCCAAGAAGCGCTTCTGATGGGCTACAACGTCTACGGCACCGACCTCGAGCCTCGTATGATTGCCTACTCCCAGGCTAACCTTGAATGGCTGTCGGCCCAAAACCTAAAACTGGAACACGAAACGTGGAAAATAGAAGTTGGTGACGCTACCACCCACCGCTGGGAACCTCGTCCCACCTTTATCGCCGGCGAAACCTATCTTGGTCGCCCTTTTACAGAAGTACCTGACCGAGCCACACTGGAACAAACCGTCAGTGATGTTAACGCCATTTTAACCAAGTTTCTCCGCAACATCCGCCCGCAGCTTACACCCGGCACACGTCTCTGCTTAGCTATGCCGGCCTGGCAAACCCGCCCAAACACGTTTCGGCGCCTGCCACTGCTTGACTCTCTCGAGAAAATTGGCTATAATCGGGTAGAATTTGAGCGAGTTTCTAGCGACAGGCTTCTCTACTACCGAGAAGACCAAATCGTCGCCCGAGAATTGCTCGTTTTAACAGTTAAATAATTGTTTGCGAACCCCTCCACTGTCAAGGTCGTGCCAATGACGGATGCAGTGCAAGGCGTCGAGCGAACGCCCACAGTGAGTCGTATGGACATACGGCGAGCGAGGACGTACCGTCGACAACGCAGCAATGCGCCGTCAGTGGTATGACCGCGCTAAAGGAGTATGTATGTCACATGTCAAAGCTGGTGGAACCAGCAAAAATACACGAGATAGCCAAGGCCAGCGCCTCGGCGTTAAGCTATTTGGTGGCCAAGCCGTCAAAACCGGTCAAGTCATCGTCCGCCAGGTCGGCATGACCAAGCGTGCCGGCGTTGGCACTACACTTAGCCGTAACTTCACCATTCACGCTGCTAAAGACGGCATTATTAAAATGACCAGTCGCAAATTCCGCACCCACAGCGGCAAATCCGTCCGTCGCACCGAAGTCACCGTCGAATAATCATTGATTCTGTTTTGTAAAACCCCTGCTCCATAGATATAGGGTATTATTTATGATTGTGGGGCACTCTCTTGCGTCAGCTGACCCATCATGCGAGCAAGACTGCGACTAATGACCGTTGTTCCTTTTTCAGTCAAATGCGCACCACCATAGGGCCCCGCATAGGGTGCGGGTTCTGATGTAAACATCAAATCAATCAAAGCCTTTCCACCTTCAAGACTTCCAGGCTCCATTCCTGCTTCTTGATGCGGTATATAGCCGTTCACAACACTTCCTCCTTGTGCTCGCAGTTCATCACGAGAAACTGTTACTCCTGCGAATACATCAGGATAGTCAGGCTGGTCGAAATTATCTCGGAACAGTAAACCAACAGCCCGCGCAGTTCTACCATTAGCATCTTGAAACGCGTGCGCCAACACAACCGTCAAGGCAAACGCATCGCCGATTCGCTCGGGGTTAATACCGCTTGACCCTTCACGCACTTTGCCCAAGAAATATTCCAAAAGCTTCGGTCTTTCGGTTGGCTGCAAGGTTGGAACATCGCCAACAGGCACAACGCTATTACTGATAAGCGCAGTCTCGGAGGCATTAAGCCGACGGTTTACCTCTGTTAGAAATGCCCCAACTTGCTCAACGCTCCTAGTACCGAGTTGGAGTACTCGCTCCTCGGGTGTCGCGCCCCCAAGCCCAAGTTCACCAACCATAGCCCGGAACTCGGCTGACTGTAGTCGAGCTTGCTCTGTACATAATGCTTGAGATTCGATGGATGGTGTGAGGGTGTGCTGTTCGCTCATACGTTACCGCCTGTGTATTCCTGAGTGAGTTGCTTGCGGATGAGGCTCTCATACTGACCGTAGAGCTGAGCGCGAGCTGGGTTGCTTGTGATGCTAGCACCGATGCCAAGTGCCATAATAGCGGTGACCATCAGGGGCCGCGCCTTTTCACCGAGAAGTCTACCGACTACATGATTGGTCATGCCAACAATCTGCTCCTCAAATCCTGGCTGACCATGCATTTTGGGGCTACAAATATTGCCGTTAAAGCTGGCAATCTGTTGTACTTCTTGCTGCGTAAAGAGTTCCGTTGCGATGGCGAGCTTCATAGCGTTGTCGCTGCCCTGCATATCACGGATAGCTCCAGCAGCCATAAGAGCCTTGGTGATAAATGCTCGTTGTATATCTGGGTCTTTGGCTAGTCTTTTTGCATCCTGCAGAGCAGTCTCGGCCACCTTCATCAGTCGATGACCAGCATGAGGCAATTCACCACTGGCGACAAGCCCCTCGGCTTCCTGCATAAAGTCACGGGTCGGTTTAATCGCTTCTGCAAACTTTTTGCCCTGTTCGATTGCTACTTGCTTGGCTTCTTGGGCGGCAAGATGCGACTCCCAGGCTTTCTCAACCGGTGGCAAATCGTGTTCCTCGGGATATCGTATATTGTCACCAATGTTTTTGCCACCGATTACCGTATAGTGACTGGGTGTTTTATTGCCCTTTTCGTCGGTGGTGTAAACGATACCAAATGCCTTGTCAACGCTGCCCAACTGGAGCGCAAGCCCGCCGACTCTTTTGGTAATTGCCTGCTTTGCCTCGTGGTTCTCGGGAGTACTGGGTTCACCTAAAATAGCGGCCTCGGCAATAGTAAGAACGCCTAGTACAGCCGACTTTGACATGGGTCGGTCTAAGCCCTTTTCGACAGCTGCAATCCGCGCGGCTGCACTATTTGGGGTAGTTGTGAATCCCTCGCCAGGCACAGGGAGAACCGGTGGGCGTACAGCTGTTTCTGGCGAGTGAGCTGTGGAATATATATGTGTGTGTTGTGTCATAATTTTGTTTTGTAGACCTAGTTAAATAGTAGCACACTATTGGTAAAAAGTCAATGGTATTGCCTGCTGTGTATGACCCAAAAGTAAACACCCCTCTTAGCGGGGGTGTTTACTTTTAACATAAGCGCGTACTCAGCTTAGACCAAGATGAAATCGAATCCGGTCCATCACGTCAGAAATAACAACTTGTGACTTAACGAGATAATCGTCGGCTCCCATTCCCTGGGCGCGCTGTTTGTCGCTGTCTTGGCTGAGCGCGGTAAGCATAATAATTTTAAGATTGGCAGTGTCGGGAGTGTTGCGCAAAATATCGAGCACATCAAACCCACTAATCTTGGGCATCATGGCATCAAGCAGTACAAGGTCGGGTTTGTATTCGCGAGCAGCGGCCAAGGCATCTTCGCCGTTTGCCACCCTGTGCACATCAAAGCTTTCTGCTTGCAAACGCATGACATACACGTTGGCAAGTGCATCATCGTCCTCTACAAGCAATATTTTTTTGGGATGAGTTGTACCTGTTTCCATACTGCTTATGGTACGCTGTAATCGCTATTTTTTCAATAAACTTTGAATAAAGCCGACAAACATTGGATGTGGACGATTGGGCCGGGACTTAAACTCGGGGTGATACTGGCTCGCCAGCAAGAATGGGTGGTCAATGCCCTCTATAACTTCGACTAAACCGCTTTGAGGATTAGTGCCACTAGCACGAATGCCCCATGATTCGTACTTTGACACGTACTCGTTCATGGCCTCATAGCGGTGACGGTGGCGCTCCACGATAGCAGTCGTACCATATACCTTGGCGGCCAAGCTCCCAGGTTGGAAGGTACAATCGTAATCGCCCAGACGCATAGTACCCCCGGTGTTTTCTTTGCCCTTTTGGTCGGCCATTGTCGCAATAACGGCGTGGACGGTTTGTGGGTTGACTTCGGTAGTGTTGGCGTCTTTCAGCCCAGCACGTCTGGCAGCCGCAATAACCATCATGTGCAACCCATAGCAAAGGCCAAGATAGGGTTTTTTGTGGTCAAGCGCATAGGTAGCGGCACGAATCTTGCCGTCAACACCGCGCGTGCCAAACCCACCTGGTACCAATAGGCCGTCTACGGCTTCGAGGGTTTTTTGTGCATCGGGTTCAGACATAGCGGCAAGCTTCTCGGCATCAATCCACTGGATTTCTGCCGCAGTATTTTGCGCCCAGGCCGCCGCTCGCACTGCTTCAAATACCGACATGTAGGTATCGGCGTTATCGAGATATTTGGCAACAACGCCAATGGTGACTTTGGGAGCCTTTTTGTTAAGGGCTCGATCGACTACTTCACGCCACTGGGTTAGGTTTGGCTTGGCTGCCTTAAGACGAAGCTTATTGCAGATGACATCGGCAATACCCGTGTCTTCCAGCGTTAATGGCACCTGGTAGATAGTTTCGGCGTTGGGCAGTAGTGCAATTGAATTGGGTGTAACACCGCAAAACAGACTAAGCTTTTCTTTAACCGAATCGGGCGCTTTGGTTTCGCTACGACAAACGAGCACATCGGGGGCAATACCTAAGCCACGAATGTCTCGTACCGAATTTTGTGCTGGCTTGGTCTTAAATTCATGACTTGCTCCTAGATAGGGCATGTAAACAACATGCACGTAAAGGCAGTTTTCGCGCCCGACTTGCATGCCAAGCTCACGAATCGCTTCTAAAAAGCCTTGGCTTTCGTAGTCTCCCACTGTGCCGCCAACTTCGACAATATGTACATCATAGCCCTTACCTGCGTCGAGAATGTACTGCTGCATAGCACGAGTAACGTGGGGGATAATTTGCACTGTTCCGCCCCCGTATTTGCCGGCTCGTTCGGCTTCAATAACGCCAAGTAGCACTCGCCCACTCATAACCGAGCTGGTTTGGGTAAGCTCTTGGTCAATAAACCGTTCATAGTGGCCCAAGTCGAGGTCGGTTTCGGCACCATCTTTGGTCACAAAGCATTCACCATGCTCCCGAGGGTTGAGCATGCCGGCATCGACATTGAGGTACGGGTCGCATTTTTGGATGTTTACGGTCAAGCCACGAGCTTTCAGGAGGTTACCGATAGAGGCTGCTGTTATGCCCTTGCCAAGCCCAGACAACACACCACCTGTTACAAACACAAACTTTGTTTGCTTTTCTGCCATTTTTACCTCACTTTGTTCTCTAAAATCATACCGGGTTTAAGCGCTCAGCGCAACCACTCAAGTAAAGCTATCAGAGCAGAGGTATGAGTTAGCCGGCAAAGAGCTCAGACTATATCCTTCTCGCTTGCAGCTACGAAGGACAAGGGGCTTAGAACTTACGAAAAAGTCGTCAGAACAATGAGCAGAGCCGTGAGTTGGTCGCAAACAACTCCGAGCATCTTGCGGTTTAGACGGCGTCCCGCAACCTCCCTGGACTGATTGTTAGTTGAAAGTACAATACCAGCGAATATTTACCTATGTCTGTCTAGTACTTTTCGCATTGTCGCTCTAGGCAACAATCACCGAGCGGGAGTGAAAGCATGCCGAGGATTCTGGTTACACTACTACCGCATGAAACAGGTTTCATCGGGGAACCCGTCTTTTCTTTTGGCAAGAAAAGTAACTCGAAGGGCCGCGATGTGGCCTGTCGAAATAGGGCTAATGAGGTGAAAAGACGTGCCTAAATAGCCTGTTTTATTTCAGATATTCTTGGGCAGCAGTCAGTTGTGTGTCGTTTTGGGCTTTGCTATCAGCCTCAGAAATCTTGACTTCTTGGTCAGGCATAATGCCTTTTTTGTCGATATTGGTGCCGTTTGGCGAGTACCACTTGCCCACGGTCACTTTTAATGAGCTGTCGTCGTCAAATTGTATGAGTTGCTGTACAACACCCTTGCCATAGCTTTTTTCGCCAATAATGCGCGCTCCCGCTTTGTCACGTAGTGCCAGGGCAACAATCTCGGAGGCTGATGCTGAGCCGCCATTCAGCAGGACTACTGTTTTTTTGCCTTGCAAAATATCGCCACCAATTGCCCTGTCTTGTCGCACCACAGTAGTACCCTTGCGCTGTTCTACCACCGCTGTTCCCTTGGACAACCATAGGCTGCTGAGATTGACTGCCGATACTACCTCTCCACCGGGATTGTCGCGCAAATCAAGTACAATACTTTGCGCCCCATCGGCAACCAGTTTTTGAGCTGCCTTGTTGGCAAGTTCGTCGGTGTCATCGCTAAATTGACTTACCTGCAAGTAGCCTACACCATTTGCAAGCATTTTTGAGGTAACCGAGGGAATATGAATAGTATCGCGAGTAATTGTCATTTCGAGCTGCTCGGCTTGGTTACGAACGATGGTCAATGTCACTTTTGTACCTTTTTTGCCACGTATTTTTAGAACTGCTTCTGTGGCAGTCATGCCAGCAGTCGTTTTGCCATCAACGGCAGCAATAACATCTTTGGCACGCAAACCAGCAGCTTGCGCCGGTGAACCCTCAAGCGGTGCGACCACAACAATTCTGCCCTCAGCATCTTTTTCGAGCCGGGCCCCTACTCCGCTTATCGTCCCTTGCAAATCATTCTGGAACTGCTCTGCCTCAGTTGCCGACATGTATTCTGTATAGGGGTCTTTGGTGCTCCCCGCGAGGCCGTGTTTCAGCCCATCAAGCACCTGCTGGTTAGTAAGATTACCATCGTAATTATCCCGAAGCGCACTATATACTTCGTCAAGACCATTATAATCAATTTGGTTTGAGAGCTGTCGTGTAGAAGGGTTATTTGGTACCCCACCTACTCTTATCTTTCCCTGGCCTACCATCAGCCCAGCCCCAAAAAGCAGCCCAGCTACAATAACGCCGCCGATAATGTGAAAGATACCAAGTGATTTTTGTCGCGCTTGAATGGGATTGGTTTGTTGCATATGCTTAAAAGTATAGCATGCCAATAATCATGATGGGGTACAATGGTATCTATGAGTGTGAGTACAATTTCTGTTCAAGAATGCACCGCCGCAGAATACCAGCAGGCTCTTATGCAGCTTGAACAAAAACAGCCTAGTTCCGTATCTTTTTTGCAATCACTGGTGTATGCTCGCTTGCAAGAGTTAATTGGTCGACAGGTGGTCTATGTTATTGGAAGTGCAGCCAATGTCCCGGTGGCCTGCGGAGTTGGTATATGCTATCAATTGCCGGGCGGTCTACGCTATCTTTACTTCCCTTATGGCCCAGTTGTGACCGAAAACGTCGTTTATACAGCCCTTAGCAGTGCCATACTGCCCATTGCGCGGCGCCTGGGGTGCGCTTTTGTACGCATTGACAATGACCGTTGGCTCACAACACTCAATCTCAAACCTGCCCCCAATGACATCAGTCGATTATCGAGTTTACAGCCCCGTGCTGAGTGGGTGCTCGATATTAATCAAGATACCGAAGCTGTTTGGATGGGCATGCATAAGCACGCGCGTTACAATGTGCGGCTTGCCGAACGTGCCAATGCCTCCTATAAGCAGTTTGCCCCAGCTGAAGCGCCGTTTGATGAGTTTATTGGGCTTATGCAGACAACAAGCGACCGAGACAATTTCTCACTCCATGATGAGGCATATTACCGAGCGATGTTGAATGCCATGAGTCCCAAAGATGGCTTTGTGGCAATTGTCTATATAAACGATGCTCCTGCGGCGGCGGCGCTCTTTGTTCTACACGACAACCAGTTGCATTATGTATTTGCTGGGTCATCCAACGACTACCGCAAGATTGCTCCAGCTTATTTCTTGCTCTGGAATGCCCTGCAGCATGGCAAAAGAAAAGGCTGTAGTTTACTAAACTTTGGTGGGGTGCAAGATGACGTTAAAAAACTGCACCTTCAGGGGGTAACGAGCTTTAAGAAGCGGTTTGGTGGCTACCAAATTAACCACCGCAATCCTCATGATATTATCGTTTCACCCTTCAAGTATGCCCTGCTGCGACTCTACAAACGCATTCGATAGTCATAGGTCATAATTTAGACTCATCTCGACAGCGGCTACGCCGCTCACGCCCTCTCATTATTTCGACACCTTCGACTGAACTCAGAATGAACAAAGTAGAAAAGTCTCCCTCTGGTGTGCCTTTGTGTTCCCTACACCCTACATCCTCTGCGTCTACCTCACGGCTCTGCTCTCTGCTCTGATGTCATTTCTTGAGCTCCTTGTCCATGTAGCTATGAGCGAAGGAGGATGCTCTGATAGCTGTTTTAATCCTAGCGTTGCCAATCACCAAAGTAGATGTAGGTAAATGTTGATGCTGGATAGCGCCAACGGCGGAAATTGCCTGCCCAGTCATAGTTATACTCACTCACGATTACATAGTTGCCGTCGACAGCCTCAATCCATACGGCATGACCATACGAACCCCAGAACGAAATCCCTACCGTTCCGGCCTTAGGCGTTGAGCTGGTTGGAATCCCGCTATTGCGCGCGTTGCGTACCCATTCGTTGGCATTACCAATACCACCCCAGTACGGCATATTGCCGTAGGCTTCGTTTACCTTCCAGGCGGTATAGCTTACACATTCACGAGTATACATCCCCCAGCTGTCAAGATACGCATCCAGTGGAGCGCTCTTCCATTTTGCAGGATAGGTATTATCGCCACTGTCACCAATAACTGCACTACCCCCCATTTTGCGGATGGCCTCGGCCTGGGCAATACGAAGCTGGGCAATTTGCTGGCTGTTGGCACTGATTTGCGCATTATAACTGGCACGCTGGCCTTCGTTATATGCCAGGAGTTCTTGCTGCTTAGCGCGGTCTGTGTCTAGTTGTGACTGTTGCAGTTGCTGCTCTTTTAGTAGGTTCTCGACCTTGGCTTTTTGTACCTGGAGCGTTTTTTGCAGCTCTGCAATACGCTGCATCGTTTCTTGAATCTTGTTTTGAACGCGACTACGATATTCCTGTTTATCAACAAATTCACTTAGGTTTTTGCTGGTAGCTAGCATTTCGAGTGTATCGGGGGTACCATCGACATACATGGCCTTAATATCGGCCGAAAGCACCGCACGTTGACGGTCAATTTCTGCCTGGGCCTCATTAATCTGTCGCTGTAAGTCAGCTTGCAAGGCTACATTGGCGTTTATTGCCGCCTGCAAACCATCAATTTGAGCCTGCAGCTTGGCAATGGCATCTTGGTAGCTGGCTGCCTGTGAAGCAAGGTCGTTGACTAAGCTGCGGGTTGAGCTATTTTGGGCTTGCAGTTGATTAATCTGGTCTTGGTACTGGTCGGCAAGCACATGCTGCCAAGTTGGTATGACCGAACCGGTAAAGAGTAAAGCCGCTGCAACTGCGAGCGTTGCACCTCGTTTGGTTTTAGGAACAAATCGAGCGAGCCCAATAAACTGATTTGAATGTTGTTTTTGCATAGTTTTTGTCTTATTTTTAGACCTACGTATTGTATCACGCTTATGCATTAAATGCAACCCTCCTCTGCTCTTAACCACAGATAGCTATTGTTGTACTTTTGCAGTTTGTCTATAGTTGTCACCACGTCTTGGCGCAAGGGCGCACCTGCAAACAAGCTGTACTGCTTGCCAAACCAAGTTGATGATTATTTCTTTGGCGTTTTGAATTTGAGATATCGCCGCGTAGCAATAATGGAAGATGCGGCGCCTATTAGTATACCAAGCGCTAGCTGTATGACCAATAGCCACCAGAAGTGATTTCTAAAATATTGTTGAGAATAACTAATGTCAAGAATGCCCAGACTGGTCGCCTGGAGTGAATTTGAGGCAGTTATAAACAAAGCATTTATGAGCAATATCGAAATAATAGCCGACAGTATGCCATAAATAATCGCCTCGATGACAAACGGTCCGCGAATATACCAAGTACTAGCACCCAGAAGCCTCATAATTTGCAACTCGTCCCGACGGTTAAAGATTGCCATCTGAATAGTATTAAAGATAATGAGCACCGAGATTGTTGCAAATACCGCCACAGCAACCACTCCGGCTCGCCGCATGATGTTAGTGGCATGCGTTATCTTGTCGATAGCTTCGCGACGGTCGCCATTGTCTGATGCCGGGTCCGACTGGAGCTTCTTATTGTCTGGTTTTTCGATAAATGAGCGAATTTGTCCAAGTTGGTTGAGGTCACGAGGTTTAACCTGAATAGTGGCAGGTAATGGGTTGTCGGTTTCGTTAATTGCCTTAAGCAGGCTCTCGTTACCGACATTTTGCTTCATATAGGCTCTTAGGGCGGCTGCTTTGTCAAGATATGAGACCTTTTCTACACTTGGCAAAGCACGCAGGTCATCGACAAAGGTCTTGGCTTGAGCTTCGGAAACAGTATCTTTTAGATAAATCGAAATATTAATTTTGTCGGTAATTTGGTCGACAGTGTTTCGGAATGTCGCGTTTACAATCAACGAAAACAAAATAATCGTTAGGGTAATAATCATAATAGCCATGGCCGCAACTGCTAGCCAGGCATTGCGCACAAAGTTGAGCATGCCAGTACGAACAATACGACCAAAAGTAGTAGTACGTCGTCCCATTAGTTTCGGACCCTTGCCTCTGGAACTGGGCGCTTTTCGTTGTAGCTGGCATTCGCCCGATCACTATCAATCTTACCTTGTTTTATGGTAATAACTCGCCGTTTTAGCTTGTTGACTATGTCTTGGTTGTGCGTGGTTAAAAGTACAGTCGTGCCATAGCGGTTAATTTTTTCAAGCACGGCAATAACGTCCCAAGCGTGCTTGGGGTCAAGGTTGCCCGTGGGCTCATCGGCGATAAGGATTTTGGGCTGACGCACAATGGCCCGAGCTATAGCGACTCGCTGACGCTCACCACCGCTCAGTTCACGTGGCATACGACTGGCTTTGTCCTTAAGATTAACAATATCAAGTACTCTTGGCACGGTGTTATTTATTTCTTTTTGGCTAACGCCAACAATTTCAAGCGCAAAGGCCACATTTTCAAACACGGTGCGATTGGGCAATAGTTTAAAGTCCTGGAACACTACACCAATTTTACGGCGCAGAAGTGGAATATTTTTGTCTGGCAATTTGTCGTAATCGATGCCACCAACAATAATCTTGCCACTACTCGGTCGTTCCTCGCGGGTCAAGAGTTTTAGCAATGTAGACTTGCCCGCCCCACTCTGTCCAACCACAATCACAAACTCTTTTGGCTCGACATGCAGACTAATCCGGTCCAAGGCCGACCCCAAGTTCTTGTTGTATGTCTTTGTTACCCTATCCAACAAAATCATTAGCAGTATTATAGCATATCTATCTGAGACCATGCTGATCACAATTTAATGTAAGGCAGTAAGTGCAGTATCGATTCAGCCAGAAGAAATGAGTAATTATCTATTTAATAAGAGCGGCCGCCTACCACGCAGTGATGTCGCCACTGGAGCGGCCGGGGGCTGGATAGCCATAGCGCTTGGCTGCACTCACAAAGAGCGAGCTGGCAGCAATCATTTCGAGCGAAAGAGTTTGCCTGAATGTACCAATGTTACCGCTATCTTGAGCTACCTGCAGCGCCTCTAGACTTGTCTGCCGATGTTCATAAGCATCGTCTAGACATGTCTGATTAATAGGGAGCGTTTCGTCGAGCCGATTGTTAATCCCTGCAGCAATCTCATTATGTACTACTAGTAGCGGTCGGCGATGCTGATACGTCTGGGCAACCGCCGCCAATGCAATCGTGTTATGTGCGCTTTTGCCGAGTGACTGAGTTACCTGTAGCCCAAGTGAGTCGTTCTCGTCGTGAATTTCTTGTACGAATAGCCTGGCTCGGTTTAGATAATTTAATATACTAACAGCAAACGAGAAATCTCCACGGTTGACGCCCTGTTCCCAGTAAGGATACTGACTCTCGTCGGGAAACTTTTGCGTTGAATAAATGGTCTCCAGCCATCCAGTCAATAAATCGTTCAGTCGTCTTTGACATACATGTTATTGCTTGATGAGTTCGCTGGGCGATACGAGATCAAAGACGACTCGCCGGGTAGTGTCAAACCCCATGGCGTCACCAGTTTCTGGAGTAAAACACGCCACAACTTCGTTGGTAGCGGGCTCGTATCGTATAGACCACTTCGTTGTATCTGGCCTATCCGTCCAAGCAATAAGCTTTGTATCGGTTGGAACAGCTCCTTCTATCTTTGCTGCATCGCAATTAACCCTATCCATAAGAGCTGGATCTACAACAATTTGACGCTGGCGATCCTCAAAAACAGTGGCTTTTTTAAGGGTATATTTTGAGCTCACCTTTGGGAGTGTGTTGATACCCAATTCCGCTGAACCAAGGAGTGTTTCAGAGTACTCAGGGTGAATCTCTTCACCAAAACCGCCGACGGCTCCACCAGCAAGACTATAGCCCTTATCATCAAACCATTGATCTTCGTCAGTATAGCTCCATAGTTTCTTAGCACCCAAGGTCGCACCTATGGCAAGTGTCGTACCGAGCGCAACTCCCGCTATCCATTTCCCAAGGAGTTTCGTCGTGTTTTTAATATTTTCTTTCCGCTGCAACTCTGCAAGTGCCTGATGCTCTCGAGCTACTTCTATGGCATCTTTGCCAATGGTTTCCAGTCGGTTCGGCCAATGCTGCTCTGACGCTGGATATTTTAGCCATTCATCGCTAGGAGTGTTAGCCGGCATAGCAATAACGTTTAGCGCAACCTCAGTATAATTTGATGCCTCAGGCAGTAGATTTGACTCACCCTTTCCCATGCATGCACTCCCAATATAAAAGAAATATTATTTTATACATTATAGTACTTTATTTGCAAGAAGTCAAGTATTACTCTGCTGTTCCGAGGGTGTGGTCGAGATAGGCGGTAATGAACGGATTGAGGTCACCGGCCAGCACTTTATCTGGGTCGGACGAAACATGTTCGCTGCGCAAGTCTTTGACTTGCTTATACGGGTGAAGCACATAGCTACGAATTTGATTACCCCAGGCGGCCTGCTCATTTGGCCCCTTAATATCCGTGAGGCGTTCGGCATGCTGTTCCATTTGGAGCTGAGCGAGTCGCGAACGCAGTATCGTCATAGCGGTTTCACGGTTTTGCAACTGGCTACGTTCGTTTTGGATGGCGACTACAATACCGGTGGGAAGATGGGTGATACGCACGGCCGAGTCGGTGGTGTTGACACTCTGGCCGCCGTGACCGCCAGCCCGGTAGACATCTATCTTAAGGTCTTTGTCATCAATCTCGACGATTTCGGGCGAATCGATTTTGGGCATCACCTCTATTTTGGCAAAGCTAGTTTCGCGGCTCTCGGCATTAAACGGGCTAAGCCGTACTAAACGGTGCACGCCGTGCTCGCCACGTAATTTGCCATATGCAAACTGCCCTTCTATTTCAAGAGTAGCGCTTTTGATTCCAGCTTCTTCACCTGTTGATTCCTCTACGACTGTCACCAAGCAATCATTTTGTTCGGCCCAGCGCACATACATACGTAGCAACATGGCTGTCCAGTCCTGAGCGTCGGAACCACCAGCACCCGCATGCAGACTTAGTAAAGCGTCGTGGGCGTCATAGCGACCCGAAAATTTTAAGTCCTCTTTTAAGTTTTCTAGCTCTTGTTCGGCCTGTTTCACCTGGGATTCGATTTCTTCAGATAGCGTTTCGTCCCGGAGTGCAATCAGCTCGATAATTTCTGCGCTGATTTGTCGCAGCTGGACCCACGGGTGCGTGCGCTTTTCGAGTGCGGCTTGCTGTCGCACAACGCGCTGGGCAGCTCCCTGGTCTTGCCATAAATTTGGGTCATTTGCCTGCTTGTCGAGCTGCGCCTTTTCGGTTAAGAGTGCGTCGAGCCCAAGCTTTGCCGTAGCGTCATTAATCCGAAGTTGTAGTTCATGCGCGCGAGCCTGGAGCTGTTCCATTACTCGGCCCTACTTTGCTCCCACAGTGGTGCAATTTGTGCGTTCAAATCGGTAGCGAGCTTGGTGGTAGCACTGCCATACAGCCCCAAACCACCGACCCCCTCGCTAAACATTGCCCGTGTAGCATTAACGATAGATTGTTTGGTCACTGCCTGGATCCGTTCGGGGTATTGATAGTAGTCGTCAACATGTTCATCGAAGAAATAGCGACCTGTATAGCCACCTGCGGTGCTTGCCACCGTCTGCGCACTACGTTGGTAGCGACCAATCACGTAAGCTTGAGCGGCTGCAATATCAGCCTCGGCCAGCTCACCACGAAAAACATTGCCAAGTTGTTCGATAACGATATCGAATAACGCAGGCGCATTGGCTACCGAAACTTGGCTCCCAAACCATAGGTTACTGCTCAGTTTAATCTGTTGAAAGCCCGAATTCATGCTATACACAAGGCCACGCTCGCGGGCAGTCCCAAGAATTTTGGAATACAATGTTTCGGTAAGGATGGCATTGGCCACACTCAAAGCATCAAGCTCGGCTTCCTCGAGCCGACGCGCCTGAAAAGTGTCAATGTAGAAATACAGCGTATCGACGCTCGAGTTATGTATTGCTACGGGAGACTTGGGCAATGTAACAACCTCATCGGGCATAATGAATCGTTCACCTCTTGGCAGTTCTATGCTCTCTAGCATCTGCATAATAGTACTACGCCTACGACCAATATTACCGGCAATAACAAAACGCATGTTGTCGGTGGTATGGGTACGACGGTAATGTTCGCGCACGTCATCTAGAGTGACGTTTTGCATAAGTTCTAGCCGGTCTTTGTCGGTTTCGGCTACCAGGCCATAGGCCTTACGGCTAGCCGCTCCCAGTTGACGGTAATGATTATTTGCCCGTGCGGCCAGTTCCTCTCGTACGTTGCCAAATTCGGCATCAAATTCTTCCTGAAGGAAAAGTGGCTTAGTAATGGCGACAAGCAGCAGTCGAAACACGCGGTCCCACTCAAAATCGGCGCACTCTGTTTCGTAAACAATGTCGTAGACATCGGTTGAAGCATTGCTATAGGCACCGTTTTTTTCGACTTCAGCCTGAAAATCACGCGCGCGTGGGAACTCGTCGTTAGCACCAAGTAACACGTGTTCCATCAGGTGTGGTGTTTCCCATTTCTCGCGCTCTACCAAATATTCACCGGCCCGAAAGTTGATATATACATCCATAACCATGGCATCGGGAACATGCACCAGTAGGCCTTTGGCGCCGTTTTCGAGAGTGATTTCTTCGACAGTATGTTTCATAGATAGGGTATAGTGTAGAGGGTACAGGCAGAGACCTATGCCCTAACCACTATCACTTATTTGCGCTTCCTTGCTTTTGCTTTGCGCTGACGCTCAGCCTTATTGGCTTTAGCTCGCTTTTTCGATGTTGATGGCGCCTTAGTTGTTGGCTGTTTGTTAGCAGCTGTTGTAAAGTCGCTGGCCTCAAACTCACCTCCTTCGGCGGCAATGGTATCGGCGTTGCTAACAGAATTACGCGCAGCTCGAGTCAGTTCGGTTTCGATCGGCTCGTCGAGCTCACTTGAGTCGATTGGCTCAGCATGGAACAGTGCTCGTACTACTTCATGACGCAAGTCGTGCTGCATTTGCTCGAATATCAGCTGCCCACGTCGGCGATATTCAACCAGCGGGTCTCGTTGACCAACGCTCATCCAGTGAATGCCCTCGCGTAGATGGTCCATGTTTTCAAGGTGCTGCATCCAAAGGTTGTCCAAGACCTGAAGATAGACATCGCGCTCAATTTTACGCATGATATCGGGGGTAAACGCCGCTTCCCGTCCCTTATACAATTCGCGTGCCTCTTGCTTGAGGGTTTGGTGTACTTTGTCGACAGTGGTTGCAAATACCCTATCAAGTGCTGGGTCGTCGAGCGGCAAAAGCTCTTTCACGAGTGGCTCGTAATTATCGGTAGTGCGTTCTGGTGCTTCGGCCAAAAGTCTGACTTCTTCGTCAATATACACTTTGACACGTTTGCTAATATCGGTTGCTTGCAAAACCTCTTTACGCATAGTGTATGTGGCGCGGCGATGACGGTTCATAACATCGTCGTATTGAACAACTTGTTTGCGCTGATCAAAGTGAAAACCCTCGACCTTTTTCTGTGCGTTTTCAAGACTACGGGAAATCATGCGGTTTTCGATAGGTACTTCATCGTCGACTTTAAGACGATTCATAATGCTGGCAATACGGTCACCGCCAAATATACGCATCAGGTCATCTTCGGTACTAACGTAGAACTGCGACATGCCCGGGTCGCCCTGGCGACCTGCACGACCACGTAGCTGGTTGTCGATACGCCGCGATTCATGACGTTCACTTCCGATAACAAATAGTCCACCCAGTTCTTTCACTCCATCGCCAAGCATAATGTCGGTACCACGACCAGCAATATTCGTAGCCAGCGTGACTGCACCCTTCTGCCCAGCCTGAGCGACAATTTTGGCCTCTCGCTCGTTGTTTTTAGCATTAAGCAGTTGGTGCGGTACTCCTGCTTTGGTGAGCAATCCGGCAAGTTTTTCGTTTTTCTCGATGCTGGCAGTACCAAGGAGCACCGGCTGACCCTTCTCGTGCAGTTCTTTGACTGTGGCAACGATAGCCTTAAATTTGGCTGTTTCGTTGCGGTAAATACGATCTGGCAAATCTTGGCGTACCACTTTACGATTAGACGGAATTTCAACAACGGCAAGCTTGTATATTTGGTGGAATTCTTCGCTTTCGGTCATAGCCGTACCAGTCATACCGGCTAGTTTGTCGTAAAGACGGAAGTAGTTTTGGAACGAAATAGTCGCAAGGGTCATAGATTCTTGCTGTACCTCGACACCCTCTTTGGCTTCTATTGCTTGGTGAAGTCCCTCATTGTAGCGTCTACCAGCGAGTAGCCGTCCGGTAAATTCATCGACTATCACAATCTCACCATCTTTGGTGACAACATAATCTTTATCACGCTTGAACAAAGTTTGTGCTCGCAGCGCCTGTTCGAGATGGTAAATGGTGCGAATATGCTCGCTAGCGTAAATATTGTCAATACCAAGGATTTTCTCGATCCGGTCAACACCTTTGTCAGTTAAAATGACTGTCTTACGCTTTTCGTCAACTTCGTAATCGCTGGCCTTAAGCTGACGTACTGTGCGCGCAAACTGTGCATAGGCATTGCCTGGGGTCACACTTGGTGCACTAATAATCAGTGGCGTACGAGCTTCATCAATCAAAATAGAGTCCACCTCGTCGACAATGGCGTAGTTAAGCTCACGCTGGCGTAGTTGGTCAGTTTCGCGCACCATGTTGTCGCGCAAATAGTCAAAACCAAATTCATTGTTGGTGCCATAGGTAATATCGGCGGCATACGCTTCTTGGCGTGTGCACGGACGTAAGTGGTTGAACCGCGCATCGTCGTGGTCTTCGTTAGTAAATTCTGGGTCATACACATAAGAATGTTCTGCCATAATCACTGCGGTCGACAGACCTAGGAAGTGATAGACTTCACCCATCCAACCAGCATGCAATTGCGCCAGATAATCGTTTACGGTGACCAGGTGTGCCCCTTTGCCCTCGATGGCATTGAGATAGAGCGGTAGTGTTGCTACCAGCGTTTTACCCTCGCCCGTTTTCATTTCGGCGACGGTACCTTCGTGCAGGACCATGCCACCAATCAACTGCACGTCATAATGTCGCTGGCCAATAGTACGGTTGGCGGCCTCACGCACCAGCGCAAAGGCTTCGGGCAAAATAGCATCAAGTGATTGTTTTTTAAGCTTGCCACGCAGCACATCTGTTTGCTCGCGCAGCTGACTATCAGACATTTTTTGATATTTGGGCTCAAGGTCGTTAATGGCCTTAACGCGTTTGCGTAATCGTTTTAGGGTTTTGGCCTGTGGGTCACCCAAAATACGTTTTAGAACTCGGTTCATGCTCCCTGTTACTCCTCCAATTAGCAGCAAAATTTTCGTACCACACTATTGTACTCTGTTTTTGTTGTGGTGGCGAGCGATTTTATGTAGATTGTCGACGCCACATTCGCGCAACCCGGTGGCGAACACCCTGTTGACTATGCATTGTCTTGTACTCGCCCATCTGCCGCTTGATTTCTGCGCTGGCAATGTCTAGTGCGGCATACAAGTGTATCGTTGTCTCGTCGGCCACCAGTGTCTGGTGCGGCAGCTGTACGGTGATACGACATGACTTCTGCTTTTTATCACTACTCTGCGTAAATACTACTGCCAGATTGGCCGACTCACGCGCCCCCCTCGGCAGACGGCGCAGGAGCGTAGCGATTTTTTTATCAGCATACCGGCGTAGCTTAGTATGATCGTCGATGCCCTTGGTGGTGAACTGGTAGTCAGTCATCTTATATTCGCTCCCGTCCACCCATATAGGGTCGAAGCACCTCGGGCACGATAACATCACCCTCAGGTGTTTGGAAGTTTTCGATGATTGCTATTAGTGGCCGCTGCGAAAACGCTGTCGCATCATTAGTATGCACTAGCTCGATAGTACCGTCGGTGCGGCGGACGCGTGTTTTCATTGGTCTGGCTTGGTAATCAGTGATGTAGTCGGCTGTATGCGTTTCGCGGTATTGTCCTTGCCCTGGCAACCATACATTTAAATCAACACCCTTCACATTTGGCAGCCCGATATCCGCAGTACACTTCTCAAGCACTTGGTGGTGAAGACCCAAGGTCTGCATGAGGTGCTCCTGAATAGCGACCAGGAAGAGATGCTCTTCAAAGGATGTTTCGGCGGTGGTAAAAGATTCCATTTCAAGCTTGTTGAATTGGTGGAGGCGCAAAAAGCCCTCAGTGTCTTTACCATATGTACCCGCCTCACGTCGAAAAGCCGTCGTATAGCCGACCAGTCGAATTGGCAGTTCGACCTCAGGCAAAATCTCATCGATATACATTGGTGACAGAGTGTGTTCAGCGCTGGCGTTGAGCCACAGGTCTTCACCTTCAATTTTGTACGTTTGTTCTTCTTTGTTGAGCCGGCCCGTAGCCTGATAAACTTCGGTGCGCGCCATGGCAGGCGGCAGCACAGGTGTAAAGGGCTTGTCTGAGACATTTTGTAAACCAGCCCCGGTGATGATTGCTCGTAATTTCTCGGGGTTTGTTAATGTGTTTAGACCATGTTGCCATAGCGCAAATTCGAGGAGCACTAGATCGCCCTTAAGATATACGAACCTGTTGCCGGCAATTTTGGCAGCGCGCTCTTTGTCAAGCCAGCCTTTTGCTTCAGCAATTTCCCAGTGGTTTTTGGGCGTAAAATCAAACTCAGGCTTCTCGCCGTATGTGCGAATAACAACATTTTCATCCTCACTCGCACCAACTGGCACTATGTCGAGCGATACATTCGGCACCGCTTTGAGGGCGAGCCAATACTGGCCATCGAGCTCGCGTAGCTTAGTTTCACCTTCGGTGACTCTCTCACGGAGCTTCTTGCCTTGTTCTATTTGTTCTGGGCTGGGTTTTTGGCCCTTCATTTCGGCTGTCAAGATGTTGCGCTGTGCGCGCAAATCTTCGACTTCAGTGAGGAGTCCGCGTCGCTGTTCATCCAGGCGTAACAACTCGGCAATGTTAATGTTTTTATAGCCCTTTTCTTCTGTCTTGCGCTGTACAAGCTCGGGATTGTCGCGAATAAATTGTATGTCTAGCATGGTACTTTCTGCTTTCTTTCAGTTACGGATTACTACAAGGGGCGCATGTAGCCCGACATACGGCCGCAAGCGCCCACCATTGTGTCGCGCCCGCAATTACCTCCGTCGATACGATACGTTTTCATGCTTCCAGTATACAGGCGTCCCCCACCCCGGTAAAGCCACCCCAGCCATGACATTTGACCGAAAGCTTGCTACGCAGACTCAGTTTTCGGAACTCATTACAACATAACCCTCATGGATAGGTGCGTCTGTACTTTATGTGTGCCTCCTAGTCGTGTCGGGTCGGCCTAAAATTCACCCGGGAAAAGCAGTTTATACCTGTTGGCTTTACTTGGTTTTTGCATGTTGCAAAGCCTCGAGAGTAAGTGCGGTACGCGAGCGTGCATAGGTACAGTATTCGCATTCGCCCCCCATAGCAGCCGTACCGACTGGCGGCATAGTGTCAGATTCCATGCAGGCTTTCATGTCCCGGATTGTTTGCTCCACCCAATCACTCTTGCCCGTGTGCGAGAAAACGTGTGTCTCAAACTCAACAACACCGTCAAAGGTGTCTTTGCCGGGGTTGCCAGTTGCGTACACAAAATACCCAGTGTCGCTGACAGTAAAGCCGTTTTGCCGAAGTAGCCATTGGTAAACCTCCATTTGCCGACGATACATATCCTGCCAGCCACCCTCTGGACCAAGGGCTTTGACCGGTGTATCCTTTGCCGTGGCCTTGTAGTCGACAACATATAATTCACCCTTTGGGTTCACCCAAATATCATCCACGGCCCCAAAAATATGCAAGTTAGTCGCCTCATGCAGCGTTGTTACACCAGTAAAATTATGTCGCCATGTATCGAGCTGTTTGTGACTAAATGGCACTGCATCGACACCAAATCTCTGCATGAGCGGATGTGGGGTGCCCTCTTTACGATAGAGGTCAAACTCTTTCTTAAACAACTCGTCAATAGCTTTGTTAATGTTAAACGGCGGACTACTAGGGCGTGTGATTTTGTGGCGCACATCCAGCCAAAAACAGCGCGGGCACTGCATATACAGCTCGATTTTGCTGCGACTGAGTTTATAGGGAGTGGCTTGTCCGGGCTGATAAGGCAGTGAGCGTTGTCGTTGATATGACATGTATGGTCACACCCTTATTGGGGCGTATTGGTGGCTGATTCACTCTTTTTAATATAACGCTCACCACTGGCAAGCTCTACGCCCACCATATACTCCGTACATTTGGTTCTAAAATTGTCGCAGTCATAACCGTCTTTGTCGAGTGCCGCATAAGCATAACTACCTGTGGTAGGCGCATCGCTCAAATATGTATCGATGCCCGTGGGGTCTGTCATAGCTTCAGCGGTAAGCTTTGGCAGGTGCTCGGCTCGCCAAGAGCTGTCATTGAGCTCGTTAAAGCTTGGATACACGCCTTCTGTGACATAGTACTTTTCAACTTCAAATGCAATAAGGTTTACTTCAACCTTGCGGGAAGTGTCTGCGGCCGCCGATTGAATATCGTTATATGAAGACATTGAGGCGCTCAAGGCTATCATAAGCACTACAAAGGCGATACTCAGGCCAAAAAGTACTAAGAAAACTATCTTCATTAGTTTGTTATGCTGGGCATACCCCCTCAGCGGTAAGCCTTGGGCATCTTTTACTTTGCCAAAAAGTATCAGTATAAAGTCAATAAACGCCCATATACCGAGGCCTCCAAGGGTGAGTAATTTAGCGACCCCAAGACCAGTTTGCCCCAAATAAAATCTATCAACACCAAAGTATCCCGCAAAATATGAAAGCAATACTGCCGGAACATATTCTTTCGTAGAACTCTCTTGGGTAGGATTTGCCGGACGTGCATAAATTGGTCCGGCAGCAGCAGCCTGAAGGGGCTGAGGCTGCGGTGCTGTCGGCAAAGGCAACGAAGTAGGCGTCGGCTGAGTTGGTGCTGTCTTGTCCGGTTTGCGTGACATAATTGGGCCTCCGGTCGACTGCACCGAAGACCGCTGCTGATTTTGGTTATTTTCGTCCATATTAGTGTTCTCCATTGTTTGTCCCTAGTATACTCTTTTAGCTTCGTAGTGTCTGTAAAATCTTACTAAGCTGCAACGGCGTATCGGCCAAGAAGTCAGGCTTTTTGGCTTGTAAACCCGCCCTAGCAGCATACCCCCAGCTGACCGATATAACAGCAATACCTGCCCGACGAGCTGAATGGATGTCGACAATCTCATCGCCTACGTAGCAAACTTCTTCTCGGTCCAGGTGTTCACGCAGTAGTAGGGTGCGAATTTTACCTGATTTATCGAGCACAAAGGCCCGGCCATACACTTTCTGAACGCAATCAGACAGCTTTTCGCGACGCAAAAAATGATGAATACTCCCCTGTAGATTGGTGCTAATGATGTAGAGTTTTACTCCTTCTTTTGACAGTTGCCTGAGTAGCGGTGCCATACCTGTAAAAGTCTGCACTTTGTCGAGTTCTAGTTTAAAGGCATGCTGACCACGAAGTGCAAGCATGATTATTTTGTGCCACGGCAAGCCCAACTTGAGAGCAATTCGTAGCAAGCTTAGACCACGGTACTGCTCAAGCTCCTTGGCAGTAAAGGGCAGTGTCCGACCGAGTGCTTTTTGGTAAATAGCAAGTACACCTGCCAAGCTGTCGGCAATCGTGCCATCAAAGTCAAATATTACCGCCTTCATACTGTCATTGTACCATCGAACTCTTCGTGTGAAAGATTAGCCCTTTCGCCATGTAGTGTGGGGCCTAACCTTTCAGACAACTTACGCCTTTTCACGGGCGTGAATGTCGTCGTGGCTGAGCCCAAAATAGTGTGCTACCTCATGCCAAAGAGTGTGATATATGTGTTCAGCGAGCTCGGCCTCACTATGACTGTGGGCAAGCAGTGGATTTTTGAACAAGGTAATTATATCGGGTGCATACAGGTTAGTCTTTCCCTGACGCTGTGTTAATGGAACTCCCTGATACAGCCCAAGGAGCGTCTGATTACAGTGGAGTTGTAATTCCGTGCGCTGCTCAGGCGACGGCTCGTCGGCCGTTACAATCGCTACGTTTTTTATGGCCTGGCGGTGCCGTTCGGGTAGCCGGTCATACGCCTGGTCAATCAGTTCTTGAAATACTTCGTCAGAAATGGGGCTCATGACAAATGTGCCGCCGTTGCCACTTCTGCCATCGCGGCAAGACTTATGCCCTTTGGCAGTACTTCTAGGCCCCGAAAACGAATTGCTTCCTGAAACAACACCGATTCTGCACACTGCTCGACGCCCTTTTGCTGTGTCCACTCAAAGCCCTCTGGGCTACGGAAGTCTAAAAACACTTGAGGTGTACGATGAACTGGACCAGTCTCAACATGTACCCCGCTCAATGTTGCTACCATACGAACAGCACGTTGGAATATATGATGTTTGTCGTCATGGAGTAGCTTACCCTCAGGACAGGGCGCTTGATAATATTTTGACTCAACCAGTAACTTGCGTCCATAAAGACCCCTAATTTCCGATTCCCAAATGTGCCAATTAAGCATTCTCATGAGGGCCTGTGGTTCAGGACTAATCATTGCCTTTGTATCAACAGCATCTTGCGCATGTGCAAGATACTCAATCTGAGAAAGCACTGTCCCTTCTGGTCTGATTTCAGGATAGGTTGTCATGGTCTTTTTGTGAAGCAGTAGTAAAGAGTTCGGGGTAGGTTTCTCGGGTGGTGGCATCAACCTCACTGCGCATGGCTGGAAATATGACACCTTCACGAGCACTAACACCCTCTAGGCTCCAAAATACTCGTTCGCTCCAGCCAAAACCACAGGCTGGCGGCATGCCATATTCAAGCGCTTCAACATAATCAATATCCATCATTTGGGCTTCGGCATCACCGGCATCACGCAAGCGCTGCTGCTCCAAAAAGCGTTGGTACTGGTCGATGGGGTCGTTAAGTTCGCTAAACGCTTTGCACATTTCGCTGCCGCCAAACACCAAGTTAAACTGTTCGGTTAGTTGGGGCTTGTTCTGCTGCACTTTGGCGAGAGGTTGCATAAAGGTTGGCATATCCACCAAGAAAGCTGGTCCAGCAAGTGTTTTGCGGTAGTTTTTCCAGAGCTTGTCGAGACTACGGAGACGGTTGTCTTGCTTTTCGACCTCAAGTTTGTGGGCGCGCAGTGCTGTCTGAATATCCTCCATCGACGAATCAAAAACAGCAATGTCGTACTGTTGCTTGAGTACCTCAACAAAGCTTATCCGCGGGAAATGGGTGTTGTCGGTCCCAAAGTCTATCTGCTGACCACTTGCCAGCGTAAACTGCCGAGTACCCCACGTTGCATCACAGACCGCTCGAATGAGCCGCTCAGTGAGCTGCATACCCTGTTCCCAGTCGGCATATGCCCAGTACCATTCCATGGCATTGTGCTCGGGCAAATGCTCGTCGCTATAGTTTTCGTTGCGAAAGCGTGGGCCAATATCGAATACCTTTTCGTAGCCGGCGATGAGTAATCGTTTAAGAGGTAGCTCATGCGAAATACGCAAGTAAAAATCTTGGTCAAGCGCATCCATATGCGTCACAAACGGATTGGCATCAGCGCCACCAGCAATACTTTCGAGCACGGGATTATTCATTTCTATAAAGCCCTCGCTCTGCAAAAACTCACGGGTGGCACGCCAAAACTTGCTGCGGCGGACAAATCGTTCTTGAACAGCTTCGTTGACGTTAATGTCGACGTAGCGGCGACGCAATCGCTCTTCTTTGTTAGTAAAGCCATCTATCTTGCTCGGCATGGGCCGAAGGGCCTTAGTGAGCAGCCGTAGTTGCTGTACCTCAACAGATTCCTCACCGGTTTGCGACTTAACAACGGTACCGTTTGTCTCGATAAAATCACCTGTATCCAGCAAGCTGAGGTTACTTTGTAACAATTCGCTGTTAGCATAGTTTGCCTGGTCGTTGTCGCCGCGACGCCAGATAAGCTGCAGCTCGCTGCCAGCAGTGTCTTTGATAACCAAAAACGCTAGCTTGCCAAATTTGCGAATAGAGATAATGCGTCCAACAATAGTGACCGGCTGGCCTTCTAGCTCGTTAAACCGCTGGTGAACCGCTTTGATACTGTGAGTCCGATCTGCTCGCGCGGGATAAGGGTTAACGCCAAGCTCACGCAACTCGTGCAGTTTACGCAACCGCTCATCACGAAAATCTTTAAGTGTTGCCATGTGCTTCATTGTAGCGAAGTTACCCCCAAAGTGAAACAGCATCTGTATTTTTTTGCTATCCTAGATGAAATGCTTGTGCTTTGTAATACACCATGACAACCGTATACTGGCTTTGATGTACAACAAAGTCCCCGACCAACCTTCTTCGCACCAGCGACCGTTGGGCTACCGCGGCGAATGGGAACTAACAACTGCCCCTACTGCGTGGCAAAAGCTCGCACGTGTATCTGGTGGTTGGGTCACTCCCGCCAATCTAATCAGTCTTGGTAGTAGTGCTTTGTTTTGCAAAGGACTTATAGACTTTTCACAGGGTAATTATTTGCCGGCAGCTGCTGCCATTGGTGTTAGTCGGGTCGGCGATATTCTAGATGGAGTTGTTGCCGCCAAAACCAAGACTCGAGGCGAAATTGGAGCACTCTTAGACAGCGCTGGTGATAAGCTTATGGCTATTGGTGGCATAACTGCTGCCAGCCTCTATATTGACCACCCGTTGGGTTACGGATTTGCCGGTCTAACCGCACTGCAACAGGGACGAATTGCCCTTGAAAACATTGAAATAAAACGTCTCGGTGGCGACCCAACCCCAAATAAAGCTGGCAAACTAAGCATGTTTGCGCTATCGTTGGCCTATTTGTCGCCTATTGCAGGGGCTGCCCTGCAGCAAGCTGGCCACACAACTGCCGAAACAGGCAGTTATGCTCTAGGGGTCACTGCGGCAATTGGGTCGCTGGTGCTATCTCGGCGGGCATTACATGACTATCAAGTCGAGTCTCAAGCCTTGCATTTGACTACTCCTATTGACGAAGCAAATTAGGCAACGATACTAGCGTACGTAGTACACCACCCGGACTGATAGGTTGTATTCGTTCTCGCCTGCCTGAATTCCTATCGAAGCTGGCTCGACAGTTGCACTCATCAGTGCAGATTTATCGTTATACATGGGCATAAGACCCCCATTGTCGTTTTCTTCGACACTTTTGACCTTGCCAAGCTTTAGGTCGAGGTCGCCGGCCTGTTGGGCTGCCTTGCGACGAGCATCGGCAATTGCCTCGGTACGAGCCTTGGCAGCCAGTTCTTTTTGCTTGGTTTTACTAAACTGAGCCTGCGGCGAAACTTGGCCAGTTGGCGTCGTGCTTATTAAATAGTCTTGAACCTTTTGCGCCATATCGCGGGTGTGCGCAGCCACAGTCAGGCTAAGACTAAAGATATGTTGATTGGTTTCGGTATTAAAAAAGTAATAGTCCCGGTAGCTGCTAGCGTTTGATTTAATGTCTTTGTCAGTTACGCCGAGCTTTTTAAGCCCCGCCACTACCTCGTTACTTTTGGCGGTAAGTTCTGTCAGGCCTGTTGGCTTATCGCTTGTGCGAAATTCATATGACGGATAAAATAGGTACTCATCTGGCTCGGCTTTGAGCGTGCTATTGCCCGTTACGCTGATCGTCCTGTCGCTACTACTAGCCGCCTGCCAAGGTTGCCACATAGCCAACATGCCAATTATCACGAGACCGAGCAGGCCCACCAACCACCATAGATTGAAACTAATATTCACGCGTTGTGTCTGCTTTGCCATATTCCCTCCTGTAGGCTTATTTTACTCCATTGGTTATACGTATGGCTATTATTTGACATATGTTTATTTATTTGCTATAATATAGAAATATGGTTCCCGGGTTTTATGTCGAACAAGAACTGCCAAGTCTTATCGAACAACTCACCGATCGACAAGTGGGTACTCCTACACACATAACAGATCCTATGGCAGCAGCTCTCGAAGCTGGCTTTGGTGTACGCGCAGAGCAAGTTGCCAAAAAATTAACCAATCAATTTGCAAATACAGAGTTATTTGCGCCAGCCGCTGCGCCCACCAACAAAGATATACTAACTACCCTCGGGAGATTGACCGATGTAGCAGCGGAGTCATACCAAGTTGCCTTTGGCGCAACGTTGCTACTAGGCAGCATGGCCACTACATATCAGCCTCAAGCTGAACCAAAAGGCAGGCTTTCGCGCAGTGCCAGTGCGTGCGCAGCTGTGGCACAAGAAGTGCTTCGCAACAACCACTCACCTTACGAAGAGCTTACTCAAGCCTTACTTTCAAAAAATCTCTCACCCGATCAGCACAGAGCAGTGTGTGATGATTTCAGTTCCTTACTTTTCGACGTAGTTGAGGCTATCAAACAAACAAAACTACGACAACCGCTTGGGCAAACTGTCGCCGAAACGACACCAGCCGTGCCCACACTCGATGTGCAGGAAATTTTGTCGTCAGAACGCGTTAGTAGCGCCCTCCCCTGGATACGCGAGGCTTTATCTGATGACAACTTGCCTATTGCCGAGCTGCTCTATGACCACGGTGAACCTATTGCCTGGACTATCGACGTTTCTCCGCTCAACGACGTTACGCGAGAAATTACTGAAGAAGCACTCGGGAACAATACCGCAGACGCACAAAGGTTTCGAGAGGTGGGATTTATGCGGATGATTCGTGGTGGCCTAAGGGCAAATACAGCCAGAACCGACGTAGTGTATCACAAAAATATTGGCTCCAACCACAAACTCCTTCGCGCTTACTACGCCAAAATTGGTTCGAGCGGTGCCCTCCCCATACTCCTCCATCTTGGCACCTCTCGCACAAAAGAAAATCAGGCCCGGCTTTTGACCATTATCAATAATGATGGCGCCACCGTGCGCAAGCACGATATAGGCTCATAGAGTATCGCTAGCGAATCTCGGCGACAGTGTAGGTTGTATTGCCAGTTGGCCGGGTGATTTCGACCTCTTCGCCCTGCTTTTTGCCCAGCAGTGCCTGACCGATTGGTGATTCGTCAGAAATTTTTTGAGCCAGCGGGTCGGCCTCGATAGTACCAACTACCTGTAGTACCAGTTCTTTGCCCTTAGAGTCCTTAAGGGTAACTGTCGAACCAAGCCCGACTGCCTTGCTTTTTGGCGCAGCGATAATCTGAACATTGGCCAAAATATGCTTGATTTCATCCATACGGCCTTCGATGCGCTCTTGGTCTTGCCGAGCCGACTGATACTCGGCGTTTTCGCTCAAATCACCCATTTCGCGGGCAGTTTTAATAGCGTTGGCAGTTTCGAGCCGCTTTTTCTGTAGTTCAGCCAACTCTTTTTCAAACTCAACAACGCCTTCTTTGGTCAAATGAAATTTTTTTACCATACTCTACTCCTTTGCTTTGGCATATACTGCCGGGAATTGCTAGCTCTGCTCTGTATTCTAGGGTGGTTCCCTCCACCTAGTCACAGGTACTATAACGAGTGCGGACTATTTGGTCAACTGCATTTGCAAGTCTGCGAGCGACAACAGCGTAGCGTCTTGACTTGTTCTATTTTTGTACTCAAATACACTTGTCTCGATAGTTTTAGCACTTACCACTACGCGGTGTGGCATACCTAGCAAGTCGGCATCGGCAAATTTTTCGCCCGGACGCCTGTCGCTATCATCGTACAGTACCGTTATACCTTGCGCCAGCAGTGTGTCATACAGTGATTGTGCTGCCTGCGTTACTGCCGGGCTCGTACCAATTTGTACCAGGTAGACCTGGAACGGTGTAATTGCACTTGGCCAAACCAGTCCTCGTTCGTCGGCAAATTTTTCGGCTACAACGCCCATTACTCTGGTAATGCCGATACCGTAACTCCCAATGTGGAGTGACTGCTGTTTCCCACTGTCATCGGTGTAGTACAGCCCCATTTCGTCGGTTTTTTGAGTACCAAAATTAAAGATATTGCCAACTTCGGCAGTTTTGACCCTTTCGAGCTCCTCACGGGCTATGCCAAGCTCCTTAATGGCATCGTCGATAACTTCTTCGTTAATAGCAATGTTTTTGCCGCGATGCAGATAAATAACGTCCTCGCCGGCATCGCAAATAGTCTGAAATTCATGGCTAAATTTGGTAAATGCTCCCCCACTCGCAAAAGTCACATAAGTGTCGTCGCTAATGCCAAGCCGCGCATAAACGCGCTTGTAGGCCTCAATGGTTTGAGTATAGTAATTATCGAGGTCGTCTTTGGAAGCATGAAAACTATACATATCCTTCATTACAAATTCGCGTCCACGCATAATACCGCTCTTGGCACGCAGCTCGTTGCGCATTTTGGTCTGGAATTGGTACAGACTAATAGGTAGATCTTTGTAGCTATGTACGTACTGTTTAAGCATTTCAACGATTGGTTCTTCATGGCTCCAGCCCAAGCCAACCTCAGTGCCATCTTGAAGCTTCGTTTTAAACCAAACATCCACTACCTTTTCGTCCCACCGACCGGTAGGCTCCCAGACCGCTTTGTTTTGCAGGCTGGTCATAATAAGCTCGTTACTGCCGATGGCGTTCATTTCCTCGCGGACAACGCGCTTGATGTTTTCGACCACCATAAGCCCAAGCGGCAGATAGGCATACGCACCGGCCATTTCTTTGTACACATAGCCCGCCCGAATCAGTAGCTGTGCGTTTAGGGCAACCTCGTCGGCGGGGGCGTTTTTGAGTGTTTTGGTAAATAATTGCGATGTTTTCACCTGGAGTAGCTCCTTTTACAGATATGATTTTTACTTCATTTTGTTAGACAACAGCAGTAGTACCGCCGGGGCGGAAGTAAAGTCGGCAAAAGTTTACAAACTGTTTTCATAGGGATGATTGTACCCTATCACCGCCGTCAGAGCTACTACGTAATCAGAAAAAGCAGGGTAAACGCCAAGGCGTTTTTGATGGCGTGAATCAAAATAGCCGGCCAGATACTTGTAGACTTTTCGCGTACAAAACACAGAACAATCGAGAGAATAAAAGTGTCGATAGCTGCTATCCACAGCAGCGGTGCTCCGCTGCCGAACTGCAAGTGACCAAGTGCAAACAGAATACTGGTGATGATTGTTGCATAAAAAAACCGTAATCTTTGCCGGAGGGCACTATATATAAAGCCTCGGAACAATAACTCTTCGGTGAGTGGCGGCAAAAGTACTAAACTGGCAAAAGTGAACAGCAACTGCATATTCGTTTTGGCAGATTCAAAACCAATTTGCTGCTTCTGCTCCAAATTTATGCTCGGTACAAAGGCCTGTATAAGCCCGGCTATGACTAGATAGCTTACAAAATACACAGCAAAACCAGCGAGCGCATAACCAGCATAACGACGTTTAGGGGTATCTAGTCCAATGCTCTGCCAAGACAGTTTGCGACTGCGTAGCGCCAGCCAAATTGCACCAATGGTGAGTAGCTCGGCGCATACTATATACCCAAATTGTGCTGATACCGACGATTCTAGCCAGACCTGAGCCGAGTGCGCATGCAATCCTTTTGCAAAAGCCACGCCAACCAAAACAATTGCTGCAACTATTTGTGCAAGCACAAAGGCGCTCAGACCATAAACCGTTGCAACCAGTGGCCACCAACGAGCCCGTTTTGTTCGGCGCGCTTCAATACTAGGGCCGCCCTCTTTGTCGAGTGTAGTACTAGAAAAATCGGCGGACATCAACAATAGTAATAAGCACTATAAGCCCTAGTAGCAGCAGAAAGCTGGCACCAACAATTTTTTCTTCCATGTCGGGAGTAAGTCGCTTGGCTTTGGTAAGCCGGCTGGCCAGCATAAGGTACAGCCGGCCGCCATCGAGTGCCGGTATAGGCAGCACATTCATAATAGCGAGCGTCAGCGAAATAATGGCGATAATGAACAGCAAGAACGGCATGCCAAGTGTGCCCATTTCTTTGAGCACCATAAATATGCCAACTGGGCCCGAAACCTGGCTACTGGCTTCGGTTTGAGCATTTTGCCGAGCAGCTGTATTGCCAGTGACTGCCCCAGCGATGATACCGCCCAAGCCTTGCACCGCATTCCACAGCCCGGCGAGCGTCATTTTGGTCATTTGAACGGTTAGCCCAACCGCTACGATTGGCGCTGACCATGTAGAGCGCTGTAATGAGTATTCAAACGGCACAATACCGAGGTATCCCTTGGGCTCACTGGTCTTACGACTTGCCTCAACCGTTGCCGCACTGAGAAGCGTGATTTTGGCGGCCTTTGAGTCGCCCTGGCGGTTGTACCGCACAGTTACTGTTTGACCAGCAAATTGCTTAGTCGCCTGACTAAGTGGCGTATCGCCTATGGTGACGGTCTTTTGCCCATTTGAGATGGTTTTTAGGTCGTCGAGCCGCTGTAGCCCGGCTTTAGCAGCCGGCGAGCCAGGCTCAACAAGCCCAGCTAACGCGCTGCGGTGAATAACTTTGGTGTCACTCTTAACGGTGAACTGATTGTTGATAAGCGCTGGAATGTTGGGCATACCAGTCCAGGCCAGCACCGTAAATAAACCAAGAGCGGTCACGAGATTGAGCGCCACGCCCGCCAGCATAATTTTGGCCTTGGCCCGGTCAGTCGCCGCACCAAAACTACCTTTGGCAGTGTCGCTGTCGTGCTCTCCCTTGAGTTTAACGAAGCCGCCAAGTGGCAGCAAGTTAACACTAAAGTCCCAGCCGCCTTTCATACGCTTCTTCCAAAGGCGTGGCGGGAAAAATACGCCAAATTCCTCGGGTTTTACCCCATTGCGTTTGGCTACCCAAAAGTGCCCGAGCTCATGGATGATAACCAGGCTCAAAAACAGCACTATTCCCAAAATAAGCATAAATGTCCCCATTACTTACTAGTATATAGGGCAATGGACGAACGACAAAGGGTAAAATCTCGCATTTATATTTTTTCTTGAGAGAGCAGAGTTACAGCTTCAATTATGCTATAAATGCATGTAGCATGCGTTGAACCTCGTCATTAAGTGCAAGTGCCGGCTGTACATCGATATCTTTGTATACCTTATTCGTAATGATGAGCTGTGTTTCTGGCTCTGCAGCAGAACCAAGCGCAATTCCTAAAAATTGTTTAAGTTCTTTCTTGTCGTTACGTCTATACCCTCGGCAATATTGGAAGGGATTGAAACCGCAGCTCTTTTCATCTGGGAGCAGATTCCGTACAGCTCAGACTGGGCAACCTTGAGCAAATATCGTAAATGGCTATCGACAGCTCCACACCCCGTTGCCATACGGTCAATTCCTTAAAGCTCGCAAACTTCGCGTTACTCTGCTCTCTGCTCTCAAAACTCTGCTCTTATTTGCTAAACCTTCATAATATCGGCTTCTTTAGCCTTGCTGGCCGACTCGATATCGCTGCGGACCTTTTGCATAGCATCGTCTATTTGTGCTACTAGTCGCTTGGCATCATCCTCACCGATGGATTTGTCCTTCTTGGCGCCATCGACAGCGCCCATAGCATCATGACGGACGTTCCGTAGCGCAATCATGGCGTCCTCTTGCTTGACCCCAAGTTGTTTGACGAGCTCACGGCGTCGCTCCTCGGTGAGGGCTGGGATGGGCACACGCACGACACGGCCGTCATCTGATGGGTTGAGCCCCAGGCTAGGATTATCACGAATAGCGCTGGCAATTGCCTGCAGGTTGCTTGGGTCAAAGGGCGTGATTTGGAGCAGCTGTGCCTCTGGAGCCACAACATTGGCCACTTGGTTGAGTGGCGTCGGCGTGCCGTAGGCCTCAACCATAACACCATCGAGCATAGCGGCACTGGCCCGTCCAGTGCGCAGCGTTTTTAGCTGGTCGTGATAGTGCTCGAGAGCCTGAGCAAACTTGCGCTTGGCGTCTTCGACGGCCTGTTGTGGTGTCATGGTGGTGGGTACTCCTTGAATTAGTATGCACTTAGTATAGCAAAGCTATACTGTTCAGAATCATATTCATAACCAAATCCAAATCCTTTGGTTGAGCTGTCTATCGATGCACGGGCATAGCAAGCGGAGTACAAGCATAAGCAAAACAGACCGCCTAGTTGCGGTCTGTTTTTGCGCATCAGTAGACAAGGCTTAGCTCGCGACTTCACCAAGGGCGATGCGGCTAAAGCGTCGCACCACAATGTTTTCACCAAGCTTGGCAATGTGCTCTTTGACGTAGTCACCGACAGTCTGGTCGGGATTTTTGATGTACGGTTGGTCCATCAGGCAGCGCTCAGCAAAGTACTTGCCTAGCTGACCTTCGACAATCTTATCAGCCATGTCGGCTGGCTTGCCCTTGAGAGCATCGCTGGCTAGGAGCTCCTGCTTTTTAGCGTCGCGCTCAGCAGCTGGGATGTCTTCGGCCGAAACATACACGGGGCTGCTCGCAGCGATGTGCATGGCCAAGTCTTTGACGAGGTCGGTGAATATTTCGTTACGTGCGACAAAGTCAGTCTCGCTATTTACCTCAACCACTACACCAATGCGGCTATCATGGTTGTAAGTACCAACAATGCCTGCGCGAGCTTCGCGCTCACCACGCTTTTCGGCCTTGGTCAGGCCCTTTTGACGCATTTCTTTAAGAGCGGCGTCAAAGTCGCCATCGGCTGCCTCAAGAGCTTGCTTGGCATCGGTCATACCAACACCAGTCAGCTCGCGTAGGCGCTTAATTTCTTCTATTGTTACTGCCATAGGTCGTTCCTTTCGTCACTTAGTTATGAGTCTATAGAGCAGAGAGCAGAGTTTTTAGGTCAACTGAAGTCTCTGTTCTGACGGCTCTGCTCTATTTGTTCTCTTTTTCGGGGGTTTTGCTCTTGGCCTTGCCGGCTTCGACTGCTGCCTGGAAATAGTCAGCCATGAGCTGCAACGCCTTGATAGCGTCGTCGTTGCATGGGATTGGGTAGTCAACTGCCGTTGGGTTGGCATTGGTGTCGACGAGGGCGACAACGGGCAGTTTGAGCTTGTTAGCTTCGCGCAGGGCGTTAACATCGTTCACGATATCAAAAATAACGACTGCACCTGGGCGGGCATTCAGCTCCTTAATGCCGCCGTACAGCACGTTGAGGCTGTCGATTTCTTCTTGAAAGCGTTGTACCTCAAGCTTGTTGTACTTGTGTGCGAGGTCGCCACTGGCCATTTTGGTTTCCAGGTCAACCAAATGACGAATTTGAGCACCAATAGTGTTCCAGTTGGTTAGCATACCGCCGAGCCAACGTTCAGTTACATAAGGCATACCGGTGTCGGTAGCGAGCTTGCGAACAATGTCAGAAGCCTGCGCTTTGGTGCCAACAAACAAAATTTGTTTGTTCTTACTGGCGACTTCCTCGATAAACGCTAAGGCTGTTTCGAGATTTGCAACCGTTTTAGTGAGGTCGATAATATGGCTACCCCCACGTTTACTGTGAATGTACTGCGCCATCTTAGGGTGCCAACGCTCGGTTTTGTGACCAAAGTGCGCCCCCGCCTCGAGTAATTGTTTGATATCTACGTTTGTTGCCATATGGGCAACTCCTTTCTGCGAAAGGAGAAAGTTTGTAGTTTGTAGTTGGTCGTTTGTAGGAAGTCTGCGAGCATCATCCTGTAAAAACTAACTACTACACCCTATAAACTAATCCTTAAACACCGGTCGGGTCACCTATGCACACTTACAAAGTTACACAAAGGAGGATTCTTACCCGTACCTGCTTAGTTAATTGCTTTAAGATTGTAACAGATAGGAGACGGCTTGTAAATGCCAAACATGGCTTGCGAATCTCTAAGAGTACTCTAAAAAGTAAAGCTGCCGAGTCAGTGAATCGTCGAGAAGCGTCTAAGATCAATTATTTTCCAAGCTTTAGTTGTGGCCTATCCATTAACCGATTATTGTGTGCAGCAAAATAGTCCACCAAGCCCGGGTTAATTTCGGCAAGACGAATATAGGCTTGAATGTATGCCTCATTCCCCTTCGATAAAAATCTTCGGGCTTCATCTGGATGAGCAGCCCCTATTCTTCTGTTACTTAGTACTCCGGCAAATGCCTCTGCACGAAACTCTTCTATCGAACTGCGCGCATACAGCGAAGGAACCTCTGCAACGTCCCCGGCACCGCGAAGAATATCTGTAGCCAGATTTGCCATGCCGGGCAACGAATCCCTCCATTGCTCTTCAGGTATCCCAATCGAGCTGCCCGGTAAACTATGTCCCACCTCATGCGCAACTGTCGAAGACAGGTCTGGGCTACCTGCAAAAAAGTCAACCTGGGCAAGCGGAAGAACCTCTTGCGCCTTGCCATAGGCTCTTATCGGCATCGATACCGGCCTGATTGTGATGCGTCCGTCTCCAGTCGGGTTATACTCACCCATAACAGCCCCTGCTCCCTGCGAAAAAATGCCTGGATTGCCAATCATCACCTCCGAAAACTGTGCCTTAGAAAGTAGTTCTTTTGGATACCTCACTAATTCGGCCACTACCCCTTTCGTGGTGTAGCGCAAGGTATTCATATCGTATGTTTGATCTTTACCATTAAGTTCATACTGAGCGTTTATCTGAAATTTCTTGCCATAATGCATACTGAATTGTTCAGTAGCTTGTGTCAATTCCTCTACTGTTGTAGCTTGATCAATATTCTTAATCATTGCTTGTAGCGTGTTAGGAGGCAGAAGAGCGTCTGGATGTGCAGTCAAGTACTGCTCTGCCCGCTGCCGTATGGCTTGATAATTGTGGTCATCGAGGTCTTGCATCGTCCGCTCGACAATGGGAACGACTTTGTCGATTCGCTCATTGCCTACATCCACAGGACCATTAAGTTCATTTTGCAACTCTGATGCATTGGCGTAGTCCTTAATCTTGATACCGTCTAATGCATCTTCTGCGCCCCAGCGTTTATCATGCAGTGCTTGAGCCGCAGATGCTACCGTCGACTTAGTCCCGGAACCAATATCAAGCCCCTGGTCAATTGCGCCTCCAGGGGCAAGGATGCCTGCCACAAGCGCCACCTTAGCAAGTTTATGAGCGATAGCCTTGCGACGTTCGTTGGTTATTCGGAGTTCCTCTTCAGATTTAGGACTACGCAGCACCTCCTGGGCGTGGTGCAAGGTGATATTCATCTGAGCGTCTCCCAGCCCCATAATACGCCACTGGAACTGGTCGGCAGGATTAGTAGACTTTTCTACACTAACCATTCCTATTTTCCCGTTTTTGTCCTGGCCAATACTGAGGCATGCCGTCTCATAGCCACCATGAGCAGCTGGCTTCATGCCGGTCGATGCTCGAGCGATGCCTTTGCTGTCGAACTTTATCAGCCCGGTTCCCATTTCGTTTCTGCAAAGCAGTACTTTACCGTCTATTGACGCACCAGTTACCTCTGCAAGCACTTCATTTATTCTGGTTGACCCATCCTGATTATGGGCAATCAATCTGTTTATGGGACGTAAATCGTCTTTTGTTCCGATTCTGCCTTTTAGTGAAAACACTTTGGTATCTGCAGAGTTTCCTGTTTCATGCTTCAAAGTCAGCCTGTCCCTAAGATCTGCAAAGGTACTTTTAAGCCTTTGCATTCGCTTGGTATTGCGACCCGTGACTCCTGCCTGTATGGCTGTTACCGACCCGATGTCAATAACGCTTTTTACCATTGCCTGTTCGCCAGCGGTACGAGTATCATACTGTGTATCAATTGTCCGCGCTGCTTGTTCGTCGATGGCTTCGTGGTCGGGATGTAAAGTTTCTCTAAATTTTGCAAGTGCGGCGAGATTATGTCCTGGAACATGCTCAGCAGCTTCTATTGCACCCTCCTCGAGTTGAACAATCGGGGCTATTTTAAGATTGGGGTCAGCTGTATGCTGTGGTTGTGGCAGTTGCTCTGTCATGTTTTTGTTTATTTTTATTTACACTATTTATAAATACAACTTTACTCTGTTGGTACCTGTACGTCAAGGTGGTTAGGTGGCTCAGAAACACCACGAATACCGTCCTCGCCAAGCCCTAAACTACTCAACTCCAAACGAGTATAGGGCCACGGCATGGTGCTCATGTAGTGCAATTCCACTAGTCCTGTACATTCTTGCCTATTTTCGCTATCATTTATATAGCGCTTCATTAAGGGGGATAGACAGATGGATAAAGATGAATCACAAGAACGCACCAGTACACCGGTGCAAGAAACCACAACCCTGCAACCTGCTTCGGTGCCAAGCAGTAGTATAACTAGCCCAGATAGTAGTCAAAAGAAACTTCTCTATGGATTACTTGCTGGCGTAGGTTTACTACTTTTGGTCCTGATTGTGTTACTTGCCTTGTTAATGGGCAAAAAAGACTCAAACACTACAAACTCTGGCACAAGGTCCGGAACTTCGGCTTCACAGCAAAGCACAAGCACTAACAGTTCTGACAGTACTACTGCCACGAAAAAGATTATTCTGACAGTGCCAACCGAGAACGACAAACTTGAATATGTCATCTATGAGCCACGGCAAACGGCTACTAATACAACTATCGATTTTGGCATACGCAACAAATGTAACAATTGCGCACAAGATGTGTATACCGGCAACACCACTTCTTATTTTGACAGCCGGACACAATCCTACCTACTCGATGAGACTGCCGGCAAAAAATACAGTACTATTACTGATATAGACAATAAGGTTCTAGCAACCCCTTCCTGTACGCAGTCACTCCAGTATAATGAGGTCCAGAATTGTTTTGTGGCCTTTTCTAAGGTGCCTAGCGGTACTACCGTCAGCTGGGTATTCGGCAAGGTACGCATCGATGGAATCAAGATTCAGTAGCCCCCCTACGCCCGTTGACTCAGCGCCCAATACTGTAGCCAACAATCGGATACTTTTGGCCGTAGCTAGCTTCGTTATGATGCTCCTTGTTGGAGTTATAGTAGTCGTAATACTACTACTCAGGGACACTTCAGTTTCACAGCCAGCCTTAAACCAATCCCCCGTGCCAATCGGGTCCGACTTTACTGGCCATGTCAGCGACCTAAAGGGTGGAACAGTGTCGACACGCAGTCTCAAAGGCCTCACTATGCGTATCAACCAAATAGATACATGCAACCCAAAAATTGTTTCTGCTTTTGTTGCTGTATCTTCTGATGCTGGCCAAGTCAATAAAAACTTTGGCAAAGGTGATGTCAAAGTCTACCTCGACGGCAAACAAGTTACCAACTTCGACTTTGCGAGCGTTAACACCGCCAAACTACCTCTTGCCAACATAATGGTCATCGACCACTCAGGCAGTATGCGCGGTGTAGCTATGGACACTGCCAAATCGGCCGCCGCAACCTACATCTCACGGCTCCTACCCAACGACCAAGTTGGCGTCATCCAGTTTGATACCTCTGTTGATGTACTCGTAGCAGTTTCAACCGATAAAGCCAAGGCTCAGTCAGCCATCCAAGGCATTTCGGCTCGTGGCGACACTGCATTGTACGATGCACTAAGTAGTGCCGTCGGTAGTGTGCCAAACTGCGGACGCAAGGCAATCACTGTCTTAACCGACGGCGAAGACACGGCGTCAAAGACGAGCTCAGTTGATAGCGTCATTGCCGAGGCTTCTAAGGTCAACATCCCTATCTTTGCTGTGGGCATAAAGAGCGCCGGCTATGATTCGTCAAACATCCGCAAAATATCTGAAGCCACCGGCGCACAGTACCTCGAAGCTAACACTCCCCAGGAAATCAGCGACCTCTACGGTAAGATTGACGGCCAGCTCACCGGCCAATTTGCCGCCAATCTACACATCAGCCTCCCCAAAGATGGCTCTACCCATACACTCAAAATCATCTCAACGGTCGAGGGCTCCGATACCCAGAGCGAACGTACCTTTGTGTACTAGTGGACTCAAGTTGACTTTTCTGTAACAGAGGTGATATAATTGTAACCAACTGCATGGGATAGACTGACTGCAAGGACGCCCGCTTGCTAACCAGTGGCCACGCATACCAATAACCATCACCCTAGGGCAGAGGAATAACTATGAAAAAGGATATCCATCCTAAAAACTATCGTTTGGTCGTGTTTCAGGACCTCAACAATAACGAAACATACCTTACAAAATCGACCGTCGCAAGTGACGAAACTATCAAGCTCGATGGGGTTGAATACCCACTCGTAAAAGTCCATATTTCGGGGTCAAGCCACCCCTTCTTTACCGGTGAAGAGCGTGTGCTCGACATCGAAGGCCGTGTCGATAAGTTCAAAGCCCGTGCCGAAGCTGCCGCCAAAGCTAAAGAAGCCCGCATGGCCGCTGCTAAAAAATCTAGCGCCCGCGCCGCAGCAAAATCTGCCAAAGCCGACGAGAAAAAAGACGAAAAGTAGCTACGTAGTACTAAAAACCGCTGGAGATATTACTCTCGGGCGGTTTTGTTTATACTAGGAGATACGTATGGAAGCCAAAGAACAAGCGCTTAGATCTGAACTCACTGATCTGCAGGCCAAACTGCAGGACCCTTCTGTTTACTCAGATCCCTCGTACCCAAAGCTCGCAAAGCGTCAGGCTTACCTTGATTCGGTTATCACCCTTTTCGACGAGAGAAAAAAGCTGCAGCAAGCATATAAAGAAGCTAGCGAGATTCTCAATTCAGACGACGTAGATCTAAGCGTGCTTGCACAAGAGGAGTTGGGATCTGCTGAAACAGCCCTAGTTATCAATGAGACGAGGCTCTCTGAAGCCCTGACACCGAAGGATCCTAACGACGACAAGGACGTGATTGTTGAAATCCGCGCCGGGGCGGGCGGTGACGAATCAAGCCTATTTGCTGCCGAACTCTACCGCATGTATGTCAGATGGGGTGAAATAAAGGGCTACAAAACAGAGTTGGTGAGCGAGAGTCCAAGTGAAGTTGGTGGTTTTAAAGAGATTATTTTTGCAATGCGTGGCACCGACATGTACAAACAACTCAAATTTGAGGCTGGCGTACACCGCGTACAACGTGTGCCCGCTACAGAATCGCAGGGCCGGATTCATACCTCAACCGTTACGGTTGCTATTTTGCCCGAAGCCGAAGAGACTGATATCGAAATTAATCCGAGTGACCTGCGTATCGACGTGTTCCGTGCTGGCGGCCACGGTGGGCAGAGCGTCAACACCACCGACTCGGCTGTACGTATTACTCACTTGCCTACCGGCCTGGTTGTTGCTAACCAAGACGAAAAGTCACAAATTAAAAACAAAGCCAAGGCTCTCGGCGTTTTGCGCTCACGGTTGCTACAAATGAAAATCGACGAAGAGACCAAGCAGCTGAGCGATGCGCGCAAGAAACTGATCGGCAGCGGTGACCGCAGCGAAAAAATCCGCACCTATAACTTCCCACAAGACCGAATAACCGACCACCGCATAGGCTACTCCCGTAGCAACATCCCTGCCGCACTCGCTGGCAACATAGACGACCTTGTAGAAAAACTTGCCGACTATGAACGCGCTTTGATAAACGAAGGCTGAGTATGGCACACTTTTTTATTACCGGCAGGCCCGGAACTGGCAAGAGTTATGTTACTGAAGCACTGAAAGAACATGGCGCCCAAGCGTATGATTTAGAAGAAGTACCAGAGTTATAGTTGACGAAAAACTACTTTATATATACAATGTATGTATGAAAACTGTTATGAGCGTGAAGATCGATGACGATGTAAAGGCCTCTGCCCAAGAGGTTGCTAAGAGTGCCGGGCTAACGCTTAGTGCTCTTATAAACTCATACCTGCGCCAGGTGGCTGCCACCCGGCGCATAGAATTATATGCCCCAGAGCCCATGAGTCCAAAGCTCGAAGCATTGATTGCCGAAGTAGAGTCTGAGCTGCAAAGTAATTCCGCGAGCAAACAATTCAACACCGTAGAAGATTTTCTGTCAGATATAAAGAAATAGTATCAATGACGATCCAATACCTGCCAAAGTTCAAAAAGCAGTATCAAAAGTTGCCGGCCAAGTTTCAGGAGCAATTTGATAATCGTTTGCGATTGTTTGTTATCGACCCTACTGTGCCACAACTACGTATCCATCCACTACGCGGCCACTATGCGGGCTATTGGAGTATGAATGTGAATGGAGATTTACGGGCTATATACCTCAAACGTGGTGATGAAATACTTATATTTGCGCTGATCGGCACCCATAGTGAACTATATGGATGATACTACCGAAAAGTGGCTAAATAGCGCTACCGCAATACTCGCAGGTGCGGGGATTGAATCAGCACGATTAGATGCGGTGCTGCTTTTGTGCGATGAACTGGGGGTAGATAAAAGTGCTCTATTTGCTTACCCAGAGCGTGAGTTACAGAGGTCACAATTACAAAATCTGAACAAAAAAATTATTCAACGCACTCATCATATCCCCCTCGCCTACCTGCGTGGGCGAGTTGAATTTTATGGTCGAAAGTTTGGTGTCAACCACCATGTACTTGTGCCTCGGCCTGAGAGCGAAAGCATAATTGAGCTCTGCAAACAAGTGGTTGGCGACTCACAAGGAGCCGCAATCGTTGACGTGGGGACGGGCTCAGGCTGTTTAGCAATAACCGCCAAGCTCGAGCTGCCACATACAACTGTCCATGCAATCGATCTTGATACAAACTGCCTGTCGGTAGCTCGTGCAAACGCTCAGTTTCTGCATGCCAGCATCACTTTACTCGACGGTAACCTTCTAGAACCCCTTAAAGACTCACAATTCACCGCTCACAGCTTAATAGTTCTTGCTAACCTGCCCTATGTACCGCTTGACCATCCCATAAATACCGCTGCTGCTCACGAACCAAAGCTCGCATTGTTTAGCGGGCACGATGGACTCGACCACTACCGTGCGCTATTCGCACAAATATATATGTTTGCACTTTATCCAGATCGGGTTATCACCGAAAGCCTAGTTAGCCAGCACATTCCTTTGGCTAAACTGGCTGCTAAGCATGGCTATGTGTTAGAAACGACAGATGGTTTGGCGCAGCTGTATCGCCACAACACCATCAAGTAGCAATGTTTGTCGTAAATCATGCTTTGTTTGTTATGCATGAAAAGGACTGCAAGAGTACTACCATTTTTCAAATGAGGTAAAATATATAGAGGTATTATGCTATTCCCAGGTAAAATCTAGTTTGCCGGTGCAGCTTCTAGCGTAGCAGTTAGGGTGAGGGTTTTGCCCTCTCTCGTAACGCTTAGTTGTACCTTTTGGCCAGCCTTTTTAGTCGAAAGTAACGATACTAGACTATGTTTTTCGTTGATAGCCGTGCCGTCTACCTTCACAATGACATCTCCGGGCTGCACCCCGGCCTTGGCGGCGGGACCACCCTCGAGTACCGAGCTGCTTTGCCCCTCGGAGGGCTTGGGTATATACGCTCCGCGTGTGACGGCTAAGTCGTACCGCTTGGCAATATCATCGGTCAACAGCACATACATAACCCCTAAATAGGGTCGTTCGAGTTTACCCGTTTGTGTCACTGATTCTATTAACCCTTTAATGTTATTAATGGGGATGGCAAAGCCAATATTTTCTGAGTTACTGGCTACGGCGGTGTTGATGCCAATTACTTCACCGTTCATGTTTACCAGTGGGCCACCCGAGTTACCTTGATTAATCGCTGCATCGGTCTGAAATAAATCGTCTAGGCTTTCGTAGCTGGCGCCATCGCCTGCTTCTACGCTGCGGCCATACCCCGAAATAATGCCTGTAGTAACCGTGTTTTGAAACTGTCCAAGGGCATTTCCAATAGCCACCACGCTGTCACCTACTTGCATAGCGGCCGAATCACCAAGTTTTGCGGGCACAAGTTTTTTGCCCTTTGTGTCTTCTATCTGCAAAAAGGCAACGTCTAGGCTGTCACGTTCAGAAGTCCGCCCCAGCACCCGTACCTTATCAAGCACCGTACCGTCGCTGAGTGTTATGCTAACGGTCGAAATCCCCTGTGGTACCACGTGCCGATTGGTAAGAACGAGCCCCTTAGCATTCAGCACCACCCCGGTACCAGCACTTTTTTGCTCGGTAGATCGGGGGCCCATCCCAAAGAGTAGCGCATAGGGGTCAGTTTGGGCAGTAGTGGTGGTAACATTGACCGAAACCACGCTCTCACCCACTTGGTTGGCAATAGAGCTCACAATATCGGCTTGTTTACTAAGAACGATTTGCTGCCGAGAAGCACTGGGATCTGAATGACGGGTACTGCTTTGGCCACCAAGCCACCCTCCTGCAAAGCTAATAGCAAAGAGCACGAGCGCCAGAAAAGCTTGGCCTACACGCCTTGTCTTCGTTGATGGTATGGCAGTTTGAGATTGGTTGTTTTGTATCATTCCCCCTCCTTTGATGGCATACTACGCTGTTTCAAGCAGTAGCAGCGCAAGCGACATTACAATCACTACAGCCGAAAGTACAAATAGCACTTCCTTACGCACGAGCGAAGAAAGTTTGTCGAAATGGTCTAAATAGTAAAGCGTTCCAAGACCAAACGATAGCGAACTAAGCAGCAGCGTTGGCTGAGAAACAAAACTATGGTACACCAACCAGTGGCCCAGCACCCAGGTTAGTGCCGCGCCAAAATACCCCCATATATAGGCTAGTAGTCGAATGTAGGGCTCGTCGAAACTAAAGAAAAAGTGGTGTGCGGCAAAAAAGCATACCGTACCAACTGCAGCGACCAGCACAATGAGCTGCGAGCGACTGCTAAACGAAAATATTGCCATCAAGCCAGCCACCTGGCCGAGCCACGCCTGTAGCGATACCCATACAGGTGAGGTGCGAGGTTTAATAAAAATGAGCCAAAATGCCCAGGCAAGCACATATGCCACTCGAGTCCAATCGGTGAGCGTACCCATCATAAACACCAGAGTTGAAAGCCCAATGATGATATCGATGGCATTGGCACGAATATTAGCTACCCAAAAGCGAGGCTGCACGGCAAACATTCGCCATTTGCTGAGCACAATCAGTACCGCGGCAATATTGGCAAGTTCGGCCTTTACAAGTAAAAGCACTAAGATAGGCAGCAACGCATTAAAGGCAAGGTACACCGCATGGCCATAGCCACGGCTCGGTTTCAGTTTTTCTATTAGTGGCCTCATACTCAGGGTAGTATAACAAAATCTACGCCATCTGGCACCAACAAGTCTGCAGGAAGGGTCGGTTGCTCTGTTGCGCCATACTGTTCCAGCAGGTACTGTTTAGTGTAAGGCGCTCGGTTGCCCGTTACGTCTACAAGGGTTGGCTGTGACACCCGCGGTCGTGAGACAGAATATGGTTGTGTAGTAGCAGTTACGCCGGCGCTCTTTATTTGTTGCAAACGCATGTCGGTAGCGCCCCTTTCGGACCCAGCCATAACTACTTTGGCCTGTTCTCTTCTAACATTGTCACCAGGGAGCTTGGTTTGTATGTAGGCTTGCAACTGTTGATATTGGCCTGCTCCCAACTTTGGCTGCAATAGTGGATTTGTAGAGTTTTGGTCTGATTGCAGCAGTGAGGCTAAAGAAACAATTTGGATAGTCGAATTGGTGTCGCCAGAGGTACTTATCGTAAATAGTCGACGTGCAGCCTCTAGACTCAAATCGGTGCGCAGATTGGCACTGAGCGAATGAAAAAGTTTAGGAATAACCGATACCTGGCTGGCTCGCTCCATTGTTGTAAGCTGCTGCATAAAACTTTGCACGAGCTGAAGCTGCCGCTGGACGCGGGCGTCTTCGCCACCCTGCATGGATCGAGCGTATTGCAGCGCCTTTTTACCGTCTAAAATTTGAGTTCCTGCTGGTATGGCAAGCGGCTTGTTGCCGTATTCTGTTGCCATTGAGGCGTCGTAGTAGCGCTGTGGGTGCTTTACCGTAACACCGCCAATGGCATCAACCGCGCTTCCAAAACTCTCAAAGTTAACGACAATATTGTAGTCAACTTTTATGCCTGTTACCTCTTGTACGACTTTATCAACCGCCGCAAACCCTGCCTGAACTGTCTCTGGGTCATTGCGTGTATAGGCCGCTTTACCAAGATAGCTGTATTTTCCGCTTGCATACACGGTGTTAAGAGCCTGCACGGGCCCAAAGTATTGATTGGGCATCGTTACGGAAAGGTTTTTGGGAAGCGGAAGCATGGTTATGGCGTGTGTCATTACATCGATACTCATAATCGCCATCATATCGGTCAGGTCACTCGCTCGGTGCTTCGCCCCAGCAGTTCCCATAACAAGTACGTGTATTCTTCCCTGGTCTTCGCCGGCTAGCAATTGTACCGAAGTATTGCTGGTGGGTGTCTGTGTTGTGGCCACTACCTTGCCCTGAAACACTTGGCTCACCTGTGCGTAGGTATGCCAGGCAAAGCCCACCGTCAAAAGCAGCGCGCACGCCGAAAACACGCCGGCAAGTTTAACTGGCCACGATACAGTGCGTTGCTGTCGTTTAATAATAGTGGGGTGTTTGGCTGGTTCATAAGGTGTGAGGTCATATTTGAGTAGTGCCGCGGCAGGCATGGCAGCATGACTACCCACCCCTCCTGGCTGAAGCTGGTTGGGTCGTGGTGACGATGCAAATAAAAGATCAGTTTGTATATTTTTTTTCATTTTTGATTTTGTAAGTTTGTGCTTATATAGTAGCACGTTTTACCCAAATGAATAGAGTCAAAAACACAACCTTTTTGCTAAAAGCTTTTGGTTTGCTGTAGCCAATTACCCGGGTATGCCGTATAGTAGTGAACGTGCAACCAAACGAACAGCCTGTCGTGCCACTCGACGACCCTGCAGTTACCGAAGTAAATCGTCCTAGCTCACCGCGCGGTGAGCAATTAAAATCTACTTTAGGAACAATTGGTCTTATTCTCATTGCGCCGCTTATTGCCCTTTGTTTAACCCTGTTTGTTTTTCAGTCGTACCAAGTTGATGGACCCAGTATGCAGCAAACACTGCATAACAATGACCGGTTAATTGTATGGAAGCTCCCTCGAACATGGGCCAAGCTTACCGGTCATCAATACGTACCGGGTCGTGGTGATATTATTATCCTTAATGAGGGTGGCCTAGAATCACTCGGAGGCGATGCTTCGGCAACCAAACAGCTAGTGAAGCGTGTTATTGGCCTACCTGGCGACCGAGTAGTGATACACGAGGGCGTTATTACTATATATAACACTAGTAACCCTGACGGCATAAAACCCGACGAAGAACTTCCCTACGCCGCCGACGCCAAAATGACTCCAACACTCAATGAAATAGATGTCACACTTGGCCCAAACGAAATATATGTATGCGGAGACAACCGGTCAAATTCTCTTGATTCCCGTATGTTTGGCCCAATTAAGACCGACCAGGTGGTCGGCAAATTGGTTGCCCGCATTTTGCCGCTTAACCAAATGAAGCGTTTCTAAGGGCATTCCTTTGCCCTGTCGCTTGAAATAAAGCTAATAATTACTACTTGCGCTGCACTGCTGCCAGTAGTGCTAACAAATCGTTTAGATCGTCTTCGCTAGTAAAGCCAATTTCGATTTTGCCGCCTTTAGCGGTGTGTCGCACCTGCACTTTGGCGCCCAGCCGGTTAGAAAGTTGCTTGGTGACATCGGTGTCAACTGCCACCCGGCTGCTTACCGTTTTGTGGGGCGAAAGCCCCATCTTAATAGAAGTAACAAAGCGCTCTGCCTGACGAACCGTCCAGCCATGAGCAATGATTTGCTTGAGCAACTCGTCTTGTTGTTGTGGCTTAGCCTTGAGCGCAAGAATCTGCCGGGCATGACCCTCACTAATCTTGCCCGTAGCCAGGGCAAGTCGCGCATTTTGTGGCAGCTGCAGCAGTCGCACAATGTTGCTAACGGTTGTTTCTGCCTTACCAAGCCGCTGGGCGATTTCGGTATAGGCCAGGTTGAACTGTTGATGTAACTGCTCAATCGACGCTGCTTGCTCAAGCGGGCTAAGGTCTACTCGCTGAACATTTTCGATGAGGGCTATTTCGAGCCTTTCTAGTTCTTTAAACGTACGTACTATGGCTGGAACAGTCTTTTGGCCGGCTATCTTGGCTGCTCGCCAGCGCCGTTCCCCAGCAATAATTTCGTAATTGCCAGCTGGCAGGCTACACACCACCAGCGGCAACACCACACCGTGGCGACGAATGCTCCCTGCAAGCTCCTCGAGCGCCGATTTATCAAACACCGTACGGGGCTGGTTAGGACGTGGTACCAGCGCATCGAGCGGTAGCTGCTGCACGCGCTCGGCCTCATCGACCAGGAGAGCGGTATTAAAATTTTCTGGAATAAGCGAGCCAAGGCCACGCCCCAATCCTGATTTTTTAGATGTTGGCACGATGCACTACCTCCTTAGCCAATGCTTTGTATGCTCGAGCGCCCTTGCTCCATTTGTCATGTTCCTGAATAGTCTTGCCGTAACTGGGTGCTTCGGCTAGTCGAATATTGCGGGGGATGACTGTTTCAAATAGTTTATTACCGAAATGCTGGGTGACCTCGCTCTTTACCTGGTCGCTCAGCAGCGTTCGCTTGGTATACATGGTAAGTACCACGCCAAATATTTCGAGTTTGGCGTTTAGCCCACTTTTGACCAGCTGAATGGTCTGTAGTAACTGGCTGAGTCCTTCAAGTGCAAAATATTCGGCTTGCACTGGTATAAGTACTGCATCGGCAGCGGTCAGAGCGTTGACCGTTAACAAGCCCAGCGCAGGTGGGCAGTCTATTATGACCACTTCTGCATCAACCTTTGCAAGCAACCTTTGCAAGGTATATTCACGCCGTTGCTGATGCACCAAGTCTAGCTCTGCCTGGGCCAAATCGGGCAAAGCTGGCAGCAAAAATAGGTTTGGCCGATTGGTTTCGAGCACTGCATTTGCAACATCTTGGCCAGCCAGCAGCACATCGTACATCGAAACTGGTATGTTTTGTTTATCGATACCGAGACTGCTCGTAGCATTGCCCTGGGGGTCAAGGTCTACCAGCATCACTCGCCGCTTGCCTGTGGCCAGATTGGCCGCCAAGTTGACTGCCGTGGTGGTCTTACCAACACCGCCCTTCTGATTAGCGACTGCGAGTACATACGCCATAGTTTATTGTTACCCCTTTATGCTTTTAGCGTAACAGATTGCTGAGGTATCGTAAAGACACAACCAGTACTAGCCATAGAATACTAGCCGTATAAACATAGTCTCTCCTACCCCATGGGTATGTTGGTCAATTCGCGGCTCTTGACCTACCCTGCTGTGTGTCTGGCGTAGAGTCTCCTGCTTACGAGTTGGGGTAGGGCTTAGAGTGTTTGCCTCTGCGCGGGTCAAAATAGTCGCTGTAATTTAGTCTTGTTTTCGGGTATACGGCTAAAAACGCCCTAAAATAACATTTTGCGACATTAGATTTACCGTTTTAGCCCTGTTTACCCCCACGTTGTTTTACCATTTTACTTACCCTATTCTTGGCAACGACTCTCGCGGCACGAACAGGTCATGCCTATCCCCCGCTTTTGCCGAGGCTGTCCCAAAACACAAGCCAAAGAAAAAAGCAGGCCTTGCGAGAGTGCCTGCTTTTTTCTTTGGTTCGTTTTTGTTTTTGTTTGGTTTGGAATTTTTAGCGATTTTGCCGTTCGTCGTTTTTTTGTTTTTCGTACGTGCAAAATCTATTAATTAGTATGCTCTACCCTTCAAAATAATGCAATACCTTTTGTGCACATTTTTTACTCATTATACACATTTTACCCCAGTTATCCACAGTTACTCCTTGGCTCACTAGGCAAAATATATGGGTTATATCAATTTACAACGCCCACAGCGAATACATGAGGCCGGAAATAGCTATGAACAAGATGCGAGAGCAGGACAGAGATGTGAGTTGAGCACAAAAGGTTTAGGGTACGGGGATAGGGTGTAGGTTATCGGGTTTGGGGCGTCGGGCGTCAAAATACAATGACATACAGCAATAGCTATTCAGTGTGCTTTGCTACGATCGAAATGACAAGGTCCTGTTTCGGGGTTTTACTTGACATTCTGGAAGCTCCTGGACTTGTTGTTGTCGCTTGTAACGACTTCCGTCAGGTGGTACAAAGTGTTTGACGAATGAAACAGTTGCCAGAGGCAAGTGTTTCATGAGGAGTTCTCGCATCAGTTGTTACAACGAACAACACACAAGCCAAGAGTTGGAAGTGTGGCGAGGTTTTTGCCTCCTTTTTTCCGGTAAAAAAGGAAGGCGGGAGCGGCTTCGCCGCTGTCGAAGTGGAGTTAACAGCGATGCAGGTAGACCACAAGCAGTAACCGAGGTAAAAGAAGAACAAAAAGCTATCTTTAAATGTCGGGACTTAGTTTTGGGCGCCGATGACGATGTAATCTATTTGGTACTGACGACCAGCTACTACCGTGTCTTTGGTAACAACATCAAACCCATTGGCCGTCTTAACCACATATAGCTTAAGGTCGGCCGCAGCATCGTTGCTAGCACTCACCACCACCTTGTAGCTCATGCCGTAGTCTTTGCTAAAGTCAATGTGCGCCAACACCCCACTCATAAGGTTTTGCACCCCCGCTGTTACTGTTACCGTACCTGCGGTATCGGTACCATCGAGCGCAGCAATTGGATCGTTCACACCACCGCCCTGCCCCGCACCCAAAGCTGCACCAATAGTGGTAGCTGGCGCTGGCCCATGGCTAGCAATATGACCGTTTACATAAATATCGCCTGTTTGCACGGTGCCAGCAATGGTTACGTTGCCATGTACAGTCAGGTCGCCGCTAATGCTCACTGTAGCAAACTGAGCGTTGCCCGTAACATTGATACTCGCGAGGTTTGCATTACCGTTTTGCAAGACAGCATTCTGCATAGGCGGCGTGTAGAAGCTGTTTTCGACATACACCATAATCGTGCCGGTCGTGCCGTTAAATGGCTCCAGCGCACGACCAACCGTCTTGCCCGCCACAATAGCTTTGGCGCCGTGGCCAGGGAGGGTTGCCGACAACGTAATGTAGTCTCCAGCCGCAATCGCGCCGTTTTCGCCGCTCACCTTAAGCGGCACACGACCGTTAAGGGCAATCGGCAGGCGGTGGGCCGATACCGGTATATCTTTACCAATCGTTTGGTAGGGCGCCGTCGACACAATACCAAAACTTTGGTCACCAGGAGCAGCCTTTTTGAGGATGGAGATTTGCTTTTGGCCCATCGAGAACACTTGGCCAGTCTCGGCATTGGCACCCTCGGCATTGTAGGTAAGCATATTTTGGGTGGCGGCAACGATATCACCGGCCTGCACGTTGGTTTCGGTCGGGTAAAACTCGGCGTAGTCGTTAGGCGTGGCGCTACAAGCAACGAGATTTCTTGCACCGCCACCCGTACCGTCAATGTCGGCACCATCATGACAAACACCATTAGTGGTGGCGGCGTTATTGAAGTTGACCGTCGTATTGCCCGTGACCTCCAGGCCGTTTCCTATATACACCTTGCCAGTAGAGTTATTAATTCTTAGTGGACGATTGCTGTTCCATGTGCCTAGTGAGTCATTGACATCGGTTGTTAAGAAGTAGGTATCGGCACCGTCATTACGTATCATCAGACCGTACTGACCTGTACCATTTGGTGCAAGCCTTATTTGCCCAAAACCGTTGTCTGGTGCACCAACAAACTGTAATTCTCCGCTTGTTGCACTATAGCCCATATATTTAGTACCAGCGTCATTTTGCACCTTGAGCGTTGGGGTCGAAGCCCAAGCAGTTATTTCTTTGACCGAAATACCGGAGATGGTGCCATTCCAGCTAGTAGAGGGCTGGAACTGAATGCCGGTAGTAGCAGTAACGTTCCTAAAATTATAGGTGTATGTTGCGCTACAGCTAGAGCCAGCTGCCGATTGATAACCACCAACTCCTCCCAATGAAACGATTATCATCTGGTCGGCTGCGCCGCAGCCGCCATCAATTTCGTTGCCCGCTACAGTAAATGACATCTGATATGACTTACCAACCGTAAAGAGCGCTGTGTTGTACTGCAAGGTAGAAGTATTGCCTACATTGTGCTTAGCGGTCGTACTGGTGACAGCCCACCCGGTTGTCGTCCAGCCAGCAGTAAAGGCACCACTATATAGCTCGCTCCCTAGAGTCACGCCACCGTTTTGGGTTATTTTAACGCCATCGGTAGTAGCCTGAAAAATCTTGTTGCCCGAATTGTCTTGTATACGAACGATATCGTTGACCTGCCCCGGACCACCAATAAAGACTGCAGCTAGACTGTTACCCCCCTGAGTCGAAGCGACGCGCAAGGCTTCGCTTTGCCAGAAGCTGCTCCCGCCCTCTATAACCACCTGGTTTCCCATATTCTGACGAACCCTCATGATGCTGTTATCAGCCTCGTCAATCACACGCATGATATCCTGACCCCATAAATCATTGTAGTCTTTGGAGCCCTGAACAATCATGGCCGGCGTACGCGTACCATAGCTCTGTTGCACATACAGATTGGCCTTGGCAGCCATTGGCTGGATTGAAGGGTTAACGCCAATCAGCACAGGGGTGGCTGAATTGCCGAGAATAATTTGACCTTCTTGGTACTGCTTATTCCATGGATCACTGGCGCCCAAGCCGTCAATGTAGAGCGTGCGTGCCACAGCATCGGTTTGCTTAATAAAGAAGTAGGCGCTAGCGCTCACACTAGCAGGCGTAGTGAAACAAAAGCTTAGATGGTTCCAGTTTGCACTGCCTAACAGGCTGACGGTACTGGTTACATAGGTCGTTTCGGTAGCACCATCGGCTGCATAACCAAATACAGCCGTACCGGTGCTCGTACTCTTAACAAGCACCACTGCACAATACGCCGTACTGGGAGCCAGTTGTTGTGTATAGTTCACCCCGGCACCAGCTGTGGCGTTGGTGGTAACCGCCAGGCTCTTGGCGCCATAGTACACATTGGCCGCGGTGCTGGTTTGCACCATGCTAGCGGTACCGGCACGCATTGACCAGCCAGTGGTGTTCACTTCTACACTTGGGTTGGTAATGACATTGGTCCATGGAGAAGAGGTATTGATACTAAAGACATCGGCGCCACCAGCAGTCTTGATACTAAAGGCAGTTGTACTGTTAGCGGTTGTAGTTATACTTACGCCCGAGTTAGTAATGGTTTGGTTAAACGCGCCGCCCTGGAGTGAAAGCGTAGAGCTAGCATGCGAAGAACCAATGTTTACCGTGTCGGCCGCAGTAGCGTTGGTAGCAATGTTGACTGTGTTGGCGGCGTTGCTTGTTACTCCACCAATGTCGATGGTTGCATTGACTGCATTGTCGCCAATGTTTATGCCACCAGTGCCGCTGTTTATATTAACCCCAGTAGCGCCGGTAATATTACCTATGGTTACTAGTTTGGCGTTGGCACCGGTACCAATATTGAGTGCGCCAGTCGTGCCCGAATCAACCAACAGAGCTGTGCCGGCAGCAGATTGTAGGACTGGTGCAGTAAAGCTCGTGGTACTACGGCCATCACCACTAATCCAAAAGACGCTGGTTGCCTGGGCACTGCCATTTTGGTTTTGAATGTAGCTGGCTGTTGTACCAGTGGCAAAGGCTGTACAGGTAATCGTGTCACCTAGTGTACTGACTGCGCTACCAGCTGCACAAGCTGCAGGGTAGCCATTGAGTGATGCCCAGTCTACCGTACCCCCGGTGATGGTCAGGTTGTCGGCGACGTATGCATCTGCAACTGCAGTCCCATTCCAGGTGCCAGCAGTGATGGTGCCAACACCCGTGATGCCTGTATAGCTACCTGAGATACGTGCGGTGTTGATGGTACCGCTTGTGATGATGCCTGCATCGGTAGTGACATTCTGCAGTACTCGTGCGCCAGTAAGTACAGATGTGCCGTTGACGTTAATGATGTTATCCCAGTTGGCGTTGAAATACAGGGCGTTTTCTGTGCCAGCACCATTGGCGGTGTTTTCAAACTTCGCACCATTGACCGTGACGCCAGCAGCTGCGCCAGCAGAGCTTACAATACGAGCTGCGTTCCAGGTACCACCAGATGTTGTGCCAGGTGTAATATTAAATCGAGCTGCGCCACTTTCTACGGCCGCTGCACCGCCATAGTAGTCTACCTGGAGACCATTGATGCCGGCAGTAGTGACTGGGAACCCTGAGTTAGAGATGGTAGCAATATCTGTAGTTGGAGCCTGGAGTGCAAGGATGCGGAACTGGTCAGCTGCGTTTTGGTTGAAGGTAGCACTACCGCTGCTCTGGGTATAGCCTAGAACGTTTTGGAGTAAGCGGCCGCTGGTGAGGACGGTAGTGCCATTAGCCTGCAGCCCAGTAGTAACATTAAGGTTAGCCGCAATACCGGTTCCAGTACCGATGTTGAAGTTAGTATTCTGCGCCGTGCCTGGCGTAGATCCCTGTGCCTGAATGTAGCTGGTTGAACCGCTCGCAGGAGCAAATGCAGTACATGTTACGGTATCACCAAGTGCAGTTAGAGCGCTACCAGCTGCACAAGCTGCAGGGTAGCCATTGAGTGAAGCCCAGTCTACCGTACCCCCGGTGATGGTCAGGTT
>JAGQNR010000002.1:140731-141419 GCA_020427985.1 Candidatus Saccharimonadota bacterium
GTCGGCTACTTGAGCATCAGTAAGGCTAGAGACAGTGCCCAGTACGCCACCTGCAGTGTTGGTGACTATACCTGCAGTCGAGAGTCCACTGAAGGTGATAGTACCTGAGCTGGTGAGGCCAGTAGCGCCAGTGATGGTACCTGTGTTAGAAATGTCAATGTTAGTTGTGTTGAGCGCAAAAGTACCGCTACCCCCACCGATACTGACCAGTCCTGTGCTCGTGCCAGTGTTGATATTGACAGCATTGTTAAGGTTGGTGTTGATGTTCGTAACATCCTGGATTTCGACTGTACCTGCGGCGTTAAGGATGATATTGCCGCTGGTTGTTGTAGTGAGGCTGAGGTTGCCGCCTGTCGTATTAAGTGGCTGGTTGATGTTGGTTGCGGTGAGGTTGCTGAGACTCGTATTTGCACCTGTGTTTGTACAGCTGCCCCAGCTTGGTGCAGAACCAGTGGTAGCAAGCAAACATTGGCCAGTGGTACCAGCTGCAGTGCTGGCGAGTTTACTGCCGTCGTAGTAGTTAACACCATTCGTGGTGTAGGTAGTGTTACCAGTACCACCGTTGGCAATACTCAGGGCGGTCGTAAAGAAGCTGGCGCTGTTACGGTCGACGGTGCCAGCAGAGAGTACTCCGGCACTACTTTGGACTAAGCCAGTACCAAGACCGAGGTTAATGGTACCGGTAGCA
>JAGQNR010000029.1 GCA_020427985.1 Candidatus Saccharimonadota bacterium
GGCGGCGCGTGCGGCGCCGGGGCGGCGTTCGTGTTGACTCCGCGCGCGGTGCGGGCTTATTTTGAAGCGCCGCCCGACAACTCTCTCAGGACTGCCTGGGATCGGCTCGCGCTCGGCGCGGCAACCGTGGTCGCGACGGCGGTTGGCCGTCTGAACGGTGCTACAGCGCCGCGGATTGCCTCATTGTGGCTGCAAACGTCCAATCCAGGCCGCCGCGGAGGTTAACGTGAACGCCAAAGTCAACTATCTGACTCTGACGCGCACACTGTCCCTTCCTGGCCTACGGATCGAACGTTTCCAGCCACAATCAGCGGTTCGCGACGATCACCGACTGGATCTCCCCCACCCGCATCGGCGCCTCGCGAGTGACGTCCAACGACATCGTCCCCGACTCCCCACCACCAGACCACTCAACATCCCAATGCGCGGTGGTCGTCACCGTGTACCGACCCATCGCCTCGTACACGTACCCACACTCCGGGGAAGCGACGTTCTGCCCACCGTTAGTCCTCGCCGACGACCACGCCTTGCCCTTCCCACACGTCACCGAACCACCATCACCCATCTCCCAGACCACCTCGTCGACCTCGGCAGTCAAGGTGACGGTGATGCCTGCCTCGCTCTTCGACGCCGACACCGGCCCCCATTGATTGTCCTCGGGGGCTTCGGACCACAGCCACATGTGCCAGCCGACCAACCCCATGTGCTCCTTCGAGTCCCCCTTCGGGAACATCCCCATGTCGGGAGCGTCCAGCTTCAGACTCGCAAGAATCTCTTTGGCGAGCTCTTCTGGATCGGGAGGAGTCGCCTCCGTGTCAGGGAGCCACCGGTAATACCGCTGCCCCGGATCCGGAATCAGCTCCCCCGTCGGACGGGTGCACTCATAGATGTACCCGTCACTGTTGCCCGACCACACCGGATCACTCTTCGGCGGCTGCGACGCAGCACGCTGGCACCAGGAGTTCATCGAGGGAGTCCAGTTGCCGTAGTCGTTCGAGCAGGCGATCTTGAGACCGTTGAAGCGACACACCCGCGTCTCCGACGACGAACTGCTGCCCGGTGACCCCGGCTTACCGAGCGATCCTGAACCCCCACCTTCGGGGCACATGACGTGACACTCCCGAGTAATTCTGTCGCACTCCTCCGTGCAGGCAGCCCAACTCGGAAGGGCCCAGACGCTCCAGATGGCGCCGAGTGTCAAGGCCATAAACGCTCGCCTCAGCATGGCTTGAACGTGCTCTCGTAGAGCGCAGCACGCCACGAACCATCGGGCATCAAGTGCATGGTCACCCGCGACACGAGCGTGTCATCCAGGGTCCTCGGAATTGACTCGCCGGTCTTGGTGTCGATGATGTCGAGTTGACTGGGATCCTCGCAGTAGTTCACAACAGCGCTGCGGACCCCGTTCTTGTCCGTGACCGGATCGTCGATAACGACATCCCGGAAGATCGCGTGGCCGCGCTGTTTGAGGTTCATTTCCCGGGCCTTCGCGATAGCGCCGACCGCGCGAGAAGTCTCACCACCAGTCGTCACGATCGACAACGCGTAGAAGTCGTCCTTGAGATCGGGATCTCGGTAATACACGTCCCGCGTCGACTCATACGCCTCCCACCCCGCACGAATATCGGCCAACTCCCCCGACTCAGACGCAGGCGCGGACGGGAACGACTCCACCGCCGTCGGTGACGGCGAAGGAGACGGAGACGGACTGGGGCTAGGCGAGGGCGTCGAACCGACCGCGCTCGAAGGCGGAGGCGCCGACGGACCCGGCACCGACGGCGTACACCCCACCAACAGCACCAAACACACAAGCAGGTAGACGACACGCATAAACCCTGCCCCTTCCGTCCCCCCGAACGAATGTCGTCATTCAACCAAAGCAGCCACCCGAAAGCGAGACCCAG
>JAGQNR010000030.1 GCA_020427985.1 Candidatus Saccharimonadota bacterium
ACTTGCATCCCCACGTTCTCGCCATGCCCTACACCTTGATGGGAATCGCCCTGGCGTGGCAGATCGCGGCCAGCTGGCGAACGGTGCCTCTAATGTTCGTGCGCAAGCGACTGAGTCGCACGCATCAACTGGAGATTGTGGCGCCATTCATCCTGATGGGTGTGGTGATTGGGACACTCTGGATGACCAATGCCTGGGATATGCCGATGACGGCGGCGATTGGTGTGCTTGGTCTTACGATGATGACGATTCGGGTGCCGAGTCTGATTGAGCGACTGGCGATTATCGTCGGTGGTTCAGCATTGATGGGATTGATCGCCGTCATGGTTGCATATCCTTTCAATCGCGATTTCCAGGCTCTCTTTAGCGAGATTAACTTTACGCGCGATACTACTCCCCTCCTCGCTCTGGAATCACATGTAGGGGCGCAACTGGTTATCTGCACGCTGGGTGCGCTTGTGTTGCTTGGCTATGTGCGCGGTGGCACGATCGATAACGCCAATTTGCTCTACGTCCTTGGGGGCTGCGTGGTCGCGGGCCTGCTCCAGCAATGGATTCTGCGTGGCGATGATGATGTGTTCATCTATCGCATTGCCGAGATTCTGGTGGTGCTTGGTCTGGTGGGTATCTGGACAAACGTCGCCTGGCAGTCAGCGGACGAACCGAATGACTTTGGTATTCCGGCGAGTCGGCTACAATCGCTTGCCGTCGCTGCAATGACTGCATCCGCGTTCCTGCTGGTCTTTGATCGAGCCACACTGGCGCTCTATCTCGGCATCGGTATCAGCGCTGGTATTGTCTGGATGGGACTGGAGCGGCAATCGGCACGCTTCGTGGCAGCCCTCATCGCCGCGGCAACGCTACTCGGAGCCGCGCTGGAAGTGGTCTACCTGGTCGATGATCTGAGCGGTGGTGTCAATTACCGCATGAACACCATCTTCAAGTTCTATAACCAGATCTGGAACCTCCTTGGCATCGCCAGTGGCGTCATCGTCGGTATCGCCGTCTGGCGACTGCTTGTCTGGGAAGAACCTGCTCGCCTCCGTCAAATCCGCCCGGTGGCCAGCCGCATGAGCGCCAATGTGATCAAGCTTACTGTCGCCATATCGTTGCCGCTGATGGCGTTGATGGGTACCTACATGCTGGTAGCTACGCCGATCCGGCTCGATCAACGCTTCGGCGATGATGGTGCTATCACCCTGAACGCCTACAGCTGGATGGAGTATGGCCAGATTGATATGACAAACGGCAGCTCGCTGATGTACGCGGATGATCTGGCCGCGATCAACTGGATGAATGAGAACATCGAAGGCAATCCGACCATTGTCGAGGCATCGTTCGGGGCATATCGTTGCAACGGTTCACGCTTTAGCATTAGCACGGGATTACCGGATGTTATCGGTTGGGTGCGTCATGAAATGCAGCAGCGCGATGTCGATGACCTCGGTGTGCGTCAGGACCAGGTGCGCGATTTCTACACCGGCACCGATATAGCCACCAAACGGGCGTTCCTGGAGGAATATGGGGTCGAGTACGTCATCGTGGGCCAGACCGAGCGTCATTACCCGAGTATCACTTCTGGTTGTGAAGATACGGGCAATCCGGAGGCCATCGCCCAGATTGAGTCCATGGTGGGCACCGATCTCGAAATTGTCTTCCAGCAAGGAACAACCACGATCTATCGTGTAATCCGGGAATAGCGGGAGCAAATAGGGTATACTCCCTTCCGCTGATGTGCGTGAGAGTGTGCATCAACGGGGTGTGGCGCAGCCTGGCAGCGCGCGGCGTTTGGGACGCTGAGGTCGGAGGTTCGAATCCTCTCACCCCGACCG
>JAGQNR010000031.1 GCA_020427985.1 Candidatus Saccharimonadota bacterium
CGACGGACGGAAGCGGCCCCGACAGGACGTAGGCGCCGCTCGGCAATGCCTGGACGGTCACCGTGGTCAGGTCCGGCGTCGGCCCGCTTACGGCGAAACCGCCGGCCGGGAGCGTGTGCAGGATCGAGACCAGCGCGGCGGGAGCCAGGCCATTCAGCGCATAGGCTCCCGCAGGCAGCGCGAAGACCCCGGCCTCGCCGAGATCGAGCGCGTGGCCGCTGAGCGCATACGATCCGCCCGGCAGGGCAAGCGCCTCCGCCGTTGACAGCGCGGGGAGCGGCCCGGAGAGCGCATAGGCGCCCGCCGTGATGTCGTAGACCACCGATACCGTCAGGCTCGGCGCCGGCCCGGACAGCGCAAAGTAACCGGCGGGGAGCGGGTAGACTGTCGCGGTCAGCAGTGCCGGCAGGGGCCCGGACAGACCGTAGGACCCGGCAGGCAGTGCTTGGGCGACGGTCTCGACTAGCGACGGCAGCGGGCCGGTCTCGGCGTAGCTACCCGCTGGAAGGCCGTAGGCGGTTGTCGTCGCGGTCACCGGCGCCGGGCCGGAGAGCGTGTAGCCGCCGGTCGGCATCGGCAGGCCCAGAGCGGTCGAGACCGCGTTCCCAGTCAGCGCGTAGGCGCCTGCCGGGAGATCATATGGCGTGCTGCTCGAAGCCGCCGCGACGCGAATGATGATGACGCCATCAGCGCCCGCGCCACTGGCGTAGCCCGGAGAGCCGCCGTTCTTCGCCGCGCCGCCGCCGCCGTCGCCATAATTGGCGCCGTCCGAGCCAGCTGAGTTCAGTCCGCCGTTCGGAGCGCCAGCCACGCCACCGGGGTCACGGCAACCGCCGCCGCCACCCCGGCCATAGACCTTGCTCGACCCCTCGATGGTCGAAGTGAACCCGGCGCCGCCGTCTCCCCCTGTATCGGCCGAGGCCGCGCCGCCGTTCCCCTGGAAGCTCGCGCCGCCGCCACCGGCATTGTCACCACCGGTGACACCGTAGGGGGCGCCTCCGGAATAGCCGGTTGCGTAGAGCGCCGCCGCCGAGACGGTGGCCGAACCGCGTCCCTGACCGCCTCCACCATTGGCCGCCGCGCCGCCGGCGTTTCTACCGGCGCCGTGGCCGCCATAGCGCGCGGTGATCGTGGTGATCCCCGCGCCCGAGAGCGTGGTGTCAGCGGAGCCGTCGTTCCCGTCCAACTCGATGACGCCCGCGCCGCCGGTTCCGACGCTGCCTGTCAGCGTCGCGGCGGTGACCGTGAGGGCGGTGTTCTCCTTGACCTCGCCAGCCGCCCCGGCCCCGGAGGCGCCGAACGCACAAGAGCCGCCTGAGGCCCCGGGTCCGACGACAAGCACCCAGATGTCGCCGCCGGACGAGAAGGTCATCGAGCAGGCGCCGGTCCCGCTGATGTAGAGGTCATACCCGGTGGCGGGTATTTTCGTGAAGTTGGTGGTGCCCGAGACGACGGCGGCAGTGGCGCGGACGCGCGTGACCCGGCGAACCGGGACGAGCGGGATCAGCTCGTCCGGGACGAAGGAAAGGGGACCGAAAGGGAACGACATGGCGCGAGCGGTCGGCCGAGCCTTAGGCTACCGTCAGAATCCCCGAGGCGTTGAACTGCAGCGTGATGCTGTTGCCGTCGGCAATGTCGATCGCAGCGCCCATGTCCCACATGCAGATCAGCGGATCGGCCGGCGAGGTCGGCGTGTCGTTGAACAGATAGACGTACCGGAACTGCGCGATGGCGCCGCCGCTGGCCGTGATGGTGATGTCGTCGGCGTCGAGGGTGTAGGTCCCGCCCGACTC
>JAGQNR010000032.1 GCA_020427985.1 Candidatus Saccharimonadota bacterium
GCATACTTCGCAATACGAACAAGATGACGAAGGATATTTCCAGCGCAACGCCGGAAGTGCAGCGCACCCTGAACGAACTCAGCAACACGCTGGTGCAGGCGCGCGGCACGCTGGCGGCATTCGAAGGCGTTGCCGCCAAGACCGACGACCTGCTCGGCGAGGAAGGCTCTTCGCTTGCCGTCCAGTTGCGCGAAACACTGGCTTCGGCCGAAACGGCGATGGATGAGCTCAACGGCACGCTCAAGAGCGCGCAGCCTGCGCTCGATCAGGTGTCGAATTCCACCCTGCCTGCTGCCGAGGCGGCGCTTCGCGATCTGCGTTCGACCAGCCGGGCGCTGCGCAACGTGACCGAGAAAATCGACGAACGCGGCGCAGGTGCCTTGCTCAAGGGCAACAAGCTGCCGGATTACAAGCCATGACGCGGGACCGCCTGCTCGGGGAGATGAATGGGATGAAGCGCGCATTGTCACGCGGCGGCGTGGTGCTGGCCCTCGTGCTGGCGCTTTCGGGTTGCCTCAGCTTCGGCGGAAAACCGCCCGAAACACTTATCACGCTCACACCCGACGAGACGGCCCCTGCCGGACCGATGGCGAGCGGCACCTCGGCCGGCGCGCTGGTGATCCTCGATCCGGAGGCAGACCGCCGCATCGATGTCGACCGCGTGCCGGTGCAGGTCAATGCCTCGTCCGTCGCCTATCTCAAGGACGCGACCTGGGTCGAACGGCCCACCCGCCAGTTCCGCCGCCTGCTGGCCGAGACGGTGCGCGCGCGGGCCAACCGTGTCGTGATCGAGGGCAGCGACTACGAGGTCAGCGGGAGCACGATGGTATCGGGCCGCCTGATCCAGATGGGCTATGACGCGGGATCGCAGAAGGTCGTCGTGCGTTACGACGCGCTGGTTGAGGAGAAGGGCGGGGCCGTGCGCTCCCGCCGGTTCGAGGCAGAAGTGCCGGGCATAGCGCCCGACGCGGCTGCGGTTGGCCCGGCGCTGAATCAGGCTGCGAACGAAGTCGCCAAGGCTGCGGCGACCTGGATCCTCGAGGGCTAAACCTCGCGTTCGATCTCGGCGATGATGCCGTCGAGCCAGCGGCGCGGCTTTTCGGCTTTGCCGATGTCGCAGACCGCTTCCTGCCAGACACCGCGCGCGTCGAGCGTCCGCCTGTCGATCCAGCGCCAGTCGCCAGCGAGATAGCTGGGGCGGCGCGCATGCATCCAGTCCGGCACGCGCCATCGCGACCAGCGAGTCTCGCCCGGCAGGGTGAGGCGTAGCTCCTGTCCGGCGTTTCGGGCGGTCTGCCCCTTGCCGAACCAGACCGCATTGTTGCGATGCCACTCGCCGTGGAAGTGCGGGTGCGGGCGAGGCGGTGCCAGCCATGCCTTGTCGCGCGCGATCTCCTGCGGCGAGCCTGTTGCTTCGACCTGCATATAGCCGAACACGCGGTGATGCTTCTCGCCCGTCCCGGGTTCGGCATAGAGGCCGAAAAACACGAAGACGTCGCCGGAGCCGATGCCCTTATTGCGCAGGTGGCCTTGCGCCGCGCCGACCTGTCCCAGCCAGCATTTGCCATCTGCAAACATCGGGTCGTCATGGCAGGCTGTTTCGCCGCCGTGTTTGCCACGCGAGGCAAGCGCGACCACGCCTGCCAGCCCGCGCTCGGCATAGGTTGTGGTCTCGCCGTTCGATCCGGGGATCGGCAGGGATACTGGCCTGCCCTCGATGATGGGTGACGGCCCGCCGCCGAATTTCGTATCGAACCCCTT
>JAGQNR010000033.1 GCA_020427985.1 Candidatus Saccharimonadota bacterium
TCTGCGGCAAGTTTTTCTTCGACGCGCAACTTGGTGATCATGCAACATCAAATGCCCCCTATGCTCCCCTAGTAATACGGCCCATACGGCGTAGGGTCATATTCAATGAGTGAATAGCGCGATTCTAGAAACGTCACCAAGTCGACGAGTTGCTGCACAGTCATTTCACTGTTGTAGTGTCGCATTTTCGACGTGCCGTCATCGGCAACATCTGCTTCGGAATAACCGCGGGCAAACCGGTGCGACGGGTTGATAATCGACGTGACGAGGTCGCCATACGTTTGAACATTCGATTTCGCGCCACCCAGCGCAACTATTTTCTGATCCATTGGCGTTTCGAGCTTGTCGAATGTCACCCCTGAGACGGTATGGCACACTTGACATTGAAGTTGCGCAAAAGTTTCTTTCCCTCGCGCAATATCTCCTTCAGGCAGCGAAAAGCCCTTGCCTGATTTCGGGTTCGGTGCGCATCCAAGCGACGTGACAGCAATCAGCGCAGCGCTTACAAAATAACTTCTCATGAAAATTCTCCTGACGTTGTTAACTGGATGCGAACGAACACCGACAAGCACACACTGCTGGCCGCCATGCGTGGGCATGTGTTGGCCGAAGCTGAACTGATAGGGATTTTCGAGCGCAGCTAATCCAGCGTGGTAGCTCAGTTGGATCGGGCAACGGATTTCTAGTCCGTCGCTAACAGGTTTCGCATGTACTAAGGTTCCCGACTCGGACGCGTTGGCACGACTTGCTCTGATCCGTCGACCTCGGCTTGGTCAATTTCTGATTCCAAGGGAAAACCAAGTTCCCTTTCTCTTGGAGACTTGCTTTTACCGGCCAAACGCACATCAAGGTTTAACAGTTGATTATTCCGGACGTTCTGGACTAGCAACCGCACCCAACCTGTGCGTCGTGCTCGCGCATGCAGCTCGGACGGCAAATCATACAATCGACCTTTGACGTAGCCAATTTGGAAGCCATCGATCGCCACGACCACGTCACCAGGCTCAAGTCCAAAACGCCACGCCGGAGTGCTGGGAATGACTCGTGTGATGCGCGCTCCGGTTTCCATGTACTGCACTTGAACTCCCAGCACGAAGCCGCGTCGATACAAGTTGGGAGGCTGAAATTCGGGAGATGTGCCGCGATTCAAACCGCCGTCGCGATCTCGTTCTACTTGGCCTCGGTCTCCCGGGGTTTGTCCTTCCTGGGCGTGCGCCTGATCTGCGTCTCCAGCAACATCTGCCGCTGGCTGCTCGCTCTTGGCTTGCTCCTCCTTGAGTTTTACCGGATCGACAGCCCTCAAATCGCGAGGTCCCAATGCTACTAAACTGGTCGCGATCAAACTCCATCGCAAACACACATTGGCCTTGATAGTTAACACGCTACACCTCCAGGATATCGACGTCCGCTCGTACTAAGCACCGTAAGTCCCGTCCGTCTTGTGATTCGCCGGCACTAGCTGAAAACTTACAAACACTTGTATCCCAGCAAACCCTATTCCTACGCACCGAGAAACGCCCTCGTTTCCTGTCGTTTCATTTGCACGGCACTCAACGAAATGAGCAGGTTGCTTTTGACTGTATTCACAACTAAGAGAAAAGCCGCAGGGCCCGTCAAGAAACTACAATGGAAGGGGCTCTTGTTGCTGGGTCGTAGTGCAAATCCACTGCATAAGGTTTAGTGCGTCGCCCAATAGCGACGTGCGCGAAACC
>JAGQNR010000034.1 GCA_020427985.1 Candidatus Saccharimonadota bacterium
CGGTCGATCTCGTTACAGGCGTCCAGCAGTGCTTGAGAGCCGCCGATCGCTGTCCACAAGTGTTTCACAATCCCTGTCCGAGTTTCTAGTTGTCACGAGTTCTCGCGCATGACCATCTCGGACATGGGATGCGTCAGTCCAGTCGCTCTTCGGCGACGTCGAGGCGGCGGTGAAGGAGGCTGGCCAAAGCCAGCACCTCCAACGCTTCATCAGGGTCCTCGCCGCGTGAAAGCTCATGGGCCTTCGGGTTACGAATCCCCACCATGGCGCCACGGAACAGGTAGAAGAAACCCTCCCGTTCGTCATCCCCGCTGCGCCCGGCCTCGACCGCCACGTTCAAGCGAGGTTCCTTCGGCTTGAACGCCTCCTGCATCAGGGGCGCGCCCGAGAGCTGCAACTCCGTCAGATCGCGCACACGCACCTCCACGGACTTGAGCGCTTCGCTGACCGCCGAGTCGTACTGACGGTCGGCGAACAAGCCGCTGGCAGCACTGATGACCGCCGGGTGCAGGCGCTGGAGGTCGAGCCGCCGCACGGGGGCTTGGCGGGGCGTTTCCACTCGTCCCCAGGTCACCTTGGTGTACCCGGACGAACCGCCGAAGCTATGAGCCATGTTGGCGGGGATCGGATGCTGGACCACCTCGGCCGCCATCTTGGTGACCGAAGTGCCACGCGGGTCCGGCATTTCGACATGGTCGCCTTCGTACAGCGGAGCTTCGATTGCGAAGTACGCCTCATCGCTATTGAGGAGCTGGGCTTCAGACGGCAGGCGCTCCTCGTCAGCAGTGCCGTAGTTCTTGATGATCGTGACCGATGTGAGCCCCGCATCGCGGATGAGCTTCGGGAGTGGAGTCATGCTTCCAGCCTAGGAGTCGGCACTGACAATTCCGGGCGCACTGCCAGCCGCGGCACAGCCGCGACGGGGAGGAGGGCGACATCGCACACCCAGGAGGTCTCGCATGTACCCGTACACCCTCACCCCCATCGCCAGCCGCGTTGAGCTGCGCCTGCCCCACGTCACCCTGACAGGTGCCCTCGCCTACGACCCAGCCTTCAGCGCCCTGGTGCTCATCCACGACGACGGCGAACACCACGTGCTCTCCACCGTCCTGCTGGCCTACGGATACCTGCCGTTCTTCGGCGAGACGTTCATCAAAGACTGGACTGAACATTCCGGCCTCACCGACGCCTTGGTCATGGCCGGCGTGGTGAGTGTCGTCGAGCGGCTGACCGTCGGACCCTTCGACTCCCGGGCCTACCGGGTCCGCGTGCTGTTCCCGGAGGACGGCCGATGAGCGCCGCGGTGACCCACGAGGCGCCGCGCGTCTGGGTTGGCTGCCTCGCCTGCTACAACTCCGGGAGGCTGGTCGGCGTCTGGGTCGACGCGGCCAGCGCCGAAGACCTGAGCCTGGCCGACGTCCACCGTGAGGCCGGCCGGGTCTGGCTGGGCTGCGAGGAGGTCTGGTGCCTGGACACCGACGGCATCCCCAACCCCCACGAGATGGGCGTGAGCACCGCCGCGGCGTGGGGCGAGCTGTTCGAGCGTGTCGGCGCCGAGCGACAGCGCCCTGACCGGCCAGTACGCCTGGTTCGGGGTGCTCGTCGGTCTCGAGGTGCTCGCCGCGGCGATCGGCTGCGTGGTGCTGTGGCGCCGGGGAGCGTCCCGGTGGATGGCGTGGTGGGT
>JAGQNR010000035.1 GCA_020427985.1 Candidatus Saccharimonadota bacterium
CCAGAAATGTCCTTCCTTGATGAAACATCTATTCACTTCACCCGTCTAGACTAAAGATTGTGTCGCAATTTCATCCCCAAGCCTGCAATAGGTTTCCATTCCGCGGGAGGTATTCATAAGAATATCTTCCGATGGTTTCCACTTTCCGGGCTCACCAAGTAAAATAACGGTTGAGCCACCAAAAAGAAAGTAACCTTTTTCATCACCCTTACTAAAACTTTGTTTTTCATCAAATGATTGAACAATTTTCCCCACACAAACAGCACCTACTTCGACGTAGGCCAGCTTTCCGAAGTCCTTTGTTTCTAAAATAGAAACTCGCCTTTCATTTTTAAAAAAAATGTCTGGTACCTGCTCAATCGCCATTGGATTAACTGAATGAAATGCCCCCGGGATGGTGTATGAGTCCAAAGTATGACCTGAAACAGGATAGTGGTAACGATGGTAATCTACTGGGCAAAGCCTCGCTATCAAGAAAGGGCCCCCTTCAAAATGAGAGTACCACTTAGAACTATTCAGAATATCTTTCGCTTTTAAGTATTGGCCTTTAACGGGTAATTTAACTTCACTGTCTACTTTGGTATGTCCATAATACCTGGCCTCTGCAAAGGCCCCAAAGACACTCTCATCCGCAGGAAAACTACGTTTTCCATCAACAAATTTGCGAATAAAAAAATCATTAAAACTGCTATAAGATTTTAATTTATCAGGTGACTCAACTTCTCCTGCCGTATAATCCTCCATAGGGATTTTATATTTTTCAACAAAGGCAGGAATTTTTTTCGCAGATGCTTTTTGGGATTGGGTACGCCCATAAAAAATGCTGACAAATTTTGTAGCAAAAAGACGCTCCAAAATTCGACCGAAAAAATTTTGGTACAAAAATCGTACAAATTTATCCCCGTAAACTTTTTCCACCTCTTCACACTTTGTGTATCTATTGTAAAATACAATCGAGTTATCTTTAATCATTGTTACGCCTTGTTACAAACTGTTACACAAAATAAAACTTGATTATGCTATTAGTAAAGTAATGTGACAAGCATCAAGACTATGTGAGGAGTTATATGAAAAACATCGTTTTATTACTAGCATTTATTTTAACCACAACTGCCTTTGCAAATGTGAATGATGAAGTTAAAAATTTACTTGAGGTTGAGAAACAAACCATTCATGTCTATCACCAAGTGGTTCCTTCAGTGGTCAATGTTTCAAATATTAAGGTTGCTGACGACTTTTTCTATGGCAGAGTCGAGATGCCTCAAGGAGCGGGAACAGGCTTTGTATGGGATAATAAGGGACATATCGTAACCAATTTCCACGTCGTCCAAGGCGGAGACAACTTCATCATTTCCTTCTATAAAGATCAAAAACAATACAAAGCTACAGTCGTAGGTGTTGCTCCCACAAAAGACATCGCAGTCCTCAAATTAACCGAAATTCCAAGTGAGTTAACTCCCGTTACCCCAGGCTCTTCAAAAGATTTATTAGTCGGACAAATTGCAATGGCACTTGGAAATCCTTTTGGATTAGATCAATCTCTGTCAAAAGGAATTATTTCAGCTCTCGGAAGAAAAATCGACGGAATTGGAGGATTCAAAATTCACGACATGATTCAAACCGACGCTGCCATTAACCAAGGAAATTCCGGTGGACCTTTACT
>JAGQNR010000036.1 GCA_020427985.1 Candidatus Saccharimonadota bacterium
TCAGGCGTAAATTTTGTCCGCATTATACACCCATTTTTCCCGCTAATTTCTGACGCTTTTCCGGCCTAATAAAACATTGAGAACTTTTTTTTGCTTGCCCACGTGTTCAATTAATTCACCATACAATTCTCCAAACGCTCCTATTGTGGATCGATCAAGTTTTACATCATAATCCTCAAATTGGGAGTCTTTGTGATTAAGCCATCTGCGAGTGACCCGTTGCACACGGTGACCCATCCAGTCCTCATCGGCAATAGCTCGAGTCAGAATAAATGTAGTCTTTTCACGTTTAAAACCAGGTGGCCATTGTCTGTGTCCTGCCTTGGCTTGACTTGCTACTACTAAACCATCGGCTAATCGAGAGACTAAATGCGCCATAGCAATCATTTGCATGTCTTCTGCTGGAGTTGCAGTCGCATTTTTTCCTGTTTTTAAATCTACCAGTGCTACAGATATGGCTTCAGTATTAGGATCGCGCAAAATAATTACTTCATCAAACCGACTTTTCATTTGCAAGCTTCCCACATTTGCTTGAGCTTCTTTTGCTTTCGCTTGATTATCAAGCATTGTTGCCTCCATCATCAAACCTATGGGAATCCCCCCGGTTTCCTGAAGAGTTTGTTTGCCTGCCAGCTCCTCACAAGCAGTCATAAGCGATTTAATAGACGCTTGATAATCTGAAGATGCAAATTCATCTCTCATATGTTGCCATGGTTGATCTATCTGAGGAGAAACATCCAAAAAAGATCGTTGTTGCCACCCCTGAGAACGAATTGCCTCACTAGCTTTTTCAGCATTTGCTTGATCATCGAGCCATGCAGCATAAGCATCTCGCACTGTTACCGCCAATCGACTAAATGGAACATCCACGCTCATCTCCGGCGTACTTCCAAGGATTTGTTCATACATAGTTTTCTCCTGAGTTTTAAGCGTTGGAAACACTTCGAGGATTAATTCTTGAGCACTCATTCCCCTGTCTCCGTTCCAGGCTTTTGCTCGCAATGCACAATAAAGCACATGATTCAAAGTTCCTCGCCTAGCGCCCGCTTGAACTCCAGGCTTTTCGTTGCGCATCGTCTGTTCTTTCTGCAATCGCTTTGCATTGGGTAATGTCGGATCTTCCATCCATTCCATGACAAGAGGAATATCACTTACACTCAAACTTAATCCTGGTTGTTGTGGAGCGGAAGTAAAATCAGCTCCGCGAATAACGGGCGGCTCAACAGTTTTTATAGCTACATCTCTGAAACCAGGCACGGGGCGATAATGCTGTTGTGATACTCGGGGATTTCTTTCGCTTCCCAAGGCTGCCCATAAATCCTCAATAGTTTCTTCTTGTTCAACAGCCATAGAGTAAATATACCCACAAATCAATGCTTTTACAGCTATTAGTCTTTAGTTGACTCAAATAGATTTCTGGATATACTATCAACTGC
>JAGQNR010000037.1 GCA_020427985.1 Candidatus Saccharimonadota bacterium
TCCACAACAGTTCACAGGCCGCACCACATACCTTTTACGAACGGAGTGCCTGCTCAACCACAAGTTGTGAGGCGCTAATAGTGTTATAGCCAACTGCTCTCATGACCTCAACTGCACTACGTGCCGTTTCTGGTAGACCAGCCTCTGCTTCCGGCGTCAATTCGTCTCGAAAGTCGAGGTACGTTGTCCAAAACACCTCAGGGTCACGGTTCATAAGCAGCGCCATTACCACTGCTCCGGCTTTTTCGCCGGCCATCTCCCTGTTAGTCCCCGCTAAGACACCTAACTCGCCGAGCAACTTCACTCCGGTTACATGTAAACCGTATTGTTTTTTTAACTTTTCGCCAACTTCTTCTAGTTTCCAGGGGCGTGCGTTACCGGCATTGATACGCTGTGCCCCCTCTATTACGTCGACACTGGCCCAAAAAGGCATTCGTTCAGGTGTTCGTTCCGTCGTCATATTCTTGTACCTCTTAGTTTCCTGTTTCGGGGGTCAATGACACCACGCTTACAAACCCATTATTTTCAGCATTACCTTTCACTACTTCCAGACAGAATCCAGCTATTGTTGCTGCATGCGCACCTCGAAGCGTGTATGGTCGCCTGTCATCAGTCCGCTCACCTGGTAGCGCATTGGCCTGTTCTATTAACTTTCTGTATTCAGAAAGTTGATCGGGAGACATACCATCCATGAGCGCAGTCAAGCACAGAGCTTGCTGTCCATCGACGCCAAGGCTATAACGGTAGTCTATCCCGCTTGAACGTTGCTCATTCGCAACTTCCTCAATATAGTTGACGGCTTGCTCTACAGGAGTAGTACCTTCTGCTATCTCCGAGAGTGCGGGGTTGTCGAGATACACCCTTGGGGGTTTACCTAAGCCTTGCGCTGTCAGGGCATGCTGCACACCTTTTCCACTCATCTCATACTCACCGCTTGTAATACTTTGGTACACTCTCTCTATTTTGTCACCCTGACTACCTCCTCCACAGCCGGTGAGGCTCACTGCAAGAGTGGCCGCCAGCAAGCCCTTTCCTATTGTACCTACTGGGCGACTGACGCCCTGATATATTCTTTCGCTCATACATTTCTCCTTTACTCAAAGCAACGGACAGTATTGTA
>JAGQNR010000038.1 GCA_020427985.1 Candidatus Saccharimonadota bacterium
TGAAGAATATTCTTGATGTATAAAGCCTCAATAGCTTTGATGACCTCTTTGAGGTAGTCCATACTTCTCTGAGTGTGATGAAATGTATCAACGACCATGGAGCCAGCGGTTTTTAACATATATTCGGCTATCGGTAGCCTAGCTTCGATGATATCAGCTGTTGCTGATACACCAATTTCATCTGCAACTGTAGGTATTCCGTAGCCCATTATTGGTGTTCGCTCCGTATCTTACCCTTCAAAGTTCTAATATCATGAAGCGCTATTTTTGCTTGCTCGTGATTTGGCGGCATACCGTGCCAATGAAAATCATATTCCATAAAATCCACACCTTTACCGGGTATTGTGTGAGCAATAATCATTACCGGTTTTTCAACAATGGCTTTGGCCATAGCACAAGCGTCTATCACAGCCTCGATATTATTTCCGTCAATAGAAAGCACGTGCCAGCCGAATGCCTCCCACTTCGCCTGAAGATCTTCTAGTGGCATAACAGTTTCTGTCGGGCCATCAATTTGGATATTATTTCTGTCAATAATTGCAATGATATTATGAAGTTTTTCTTTGCCAGCTAGCATCGCCGCCTCCCAAACATTGCCTTCATCAAGCTCACCGTCGCCCATCA
>JAGQNR010000003.1 GCA_020427985.1 Candidatus Saccharimonadota bacterium
AGGAGTTCCAGATGCTTCTCCGCTGGTTTCATCATGAAGACCGCCAGGATTGGGAGGAAGAAGTGGCAAGGCAGCAACTGGCGCATCAGGACTTGCAGGAGTTCCAGATGCTTCTCCGCTGGTTTCATCATGAAGACCGCCAGGATTGGGAGGAAGAAGTGGCAAGGCAGCAACTGGCGCATCAGGACTTGCAGGAGTTCCAGATGCTTCTCCGCTGGTTTCATCATGAAGACCGCCAGGATTGGGAGGAAGAAGTGGCAAGGCAGCAAATGGCGCATCAGGACTTGCAGGAGTTCCAGATGCTTCTCCGCTGGTTTCATCATGAAGACCGCCAGGGTTTACAGCTGGCGCTCCTGGGGTGTCATTATTTGGGGGAGATTGTGCTGCGGCTTGTTGTTCAGCAGCAGCTCTTTCTTGGGCTCGTTGCTGTTCATATGCTCGCTGTGCGGCGGCTTGTTGTTCAGCTTCGGCTTGGGCGGCAGCGGCGGCTTGTTGTTCAGCAGCAGCTCGTTCTTGGGCGCGTTGCTGTTCATATGCTCGCTGGGCTGCAGCTTGCTGTTCAGCCTCGGCTCGCGCGGCTGCTGCTTGTTGCTCGGCATAGGCTCGCTCTTGGGCTCGTTGTCGTTCATAGGCTCGCTGGGCTGCGGCTTGGCGTTCGGCTTCGGCTTGTGCGGCCGCCTGGGCGGCAGCGGCGGCTTGGGCCGCGGCTGCGGCTCGGGCGGCAGCCGCTTCACTTGAACTAGTTCTCATACTGCCATCTGCATCAATCATAGGGTTTGTTTCACTTTCTTAGCAACTACAGGGAGTTGTCTTGTTTCTTGTTTTTTGATTTTTAGCTTATATGCATTAGCAGTTTATACATAAATTGTTCTGTGCTGTCAATAATATTTGTTGTAGTATTGTATACGTTGTTTGTATATCTTAGCTAATTGCCGTGCCAAATGCTCGCCCAATAGCATAAGTAACAGCCATGGCAACAATACCACCAATCAATACCCGAATAACTGCAGCTCGCTTGTTGGCCCCACCAAACTTGGCACTGTAGTATCCCGTCACAAACAACCCAAACACCACTGCCACAAGTGTTATATACATACGACTATAATCGGGCGAAAGCACCGCTGCCAGTAGGGGAATGAGTGCGCCCATGCCAAACGAAAAAAATGATGCTACTGCCGCAGTTATCGGGTTGGTCAAATCCTCTTCATCGAGCTTGAGTTCAGCCTCTAGGTGCGCCTTTATTGGGTCTTTGGCGCTGAGTTCGCGGGCGAACTGTAACGCCGTCTTAGCCGACACTCCTTTGGCTTCATAAAATGCTGCTAGATCTTGTGTTTGACCCTCCGGGTCTTTTTTGAGTAGCCTTTTTTCTTTTTCAATAAAAGCTCTCTCAGTATCGCGCTGGGTGCTGACCGACACATATTCACCAACTGCCATGCTGATTGCGCCAGCAATCAAGCCGGCTAGTCCCGCCGTAAATATCGCCCCTTTATTATTAGTAGCGCCAGCCACACCAAAAATGAGTCCGGCTGTGCTCACAACACCATCATTGGCACCCAGCACCGCAGCACGTAGACCGTTCAGCTTATCGCTCTGAGACAACTCTAGCTTCTTTTTGATTTCGCTCATATTACTCCTTCATACTCCATATTTTATCAATCTGGTCTTTTACATTGCCTTCATAGGTCTCTAGGTTCAATCGTATAAATTCATCTTGGCTCACAAATTGGGCTTTGACCAGACCATCACCAGGAGTGAAGGTATCATCCTTTAGTCGCACGGGCACGCCGATTCGCAGTAACCAATACTGCCAGTCACGATGCGGATGCGCCCAGAAGCAGATTGGCTGACCGATACGCATGACACGCACACCAAATTCCTCTTGTAGTTCACGGGCCAAACACTCCTCTAGCGTCTCACCGTGCTCCCAACCTCCGCCGGGAAGCTCGTAGGCTCCTTTTTTGTTAACACCAACCAAAAGCTGCTGCTTATCGTTCATAACCAGTGCCTTTACAGTCACTCGGTAAAATGGTGACGGCAGAACAGTTGTTGCGCGGTCAAACTCTTGCACGTTTATAGTATACGCTACTTGTACAAACCACTAGACAAGTGCCAAAAACCACAAAACCTGCAACGGTAAGCATGCGGACGACTGCCATACCAGTACTGGCTGGTAGTAGCCGTGGCCTCAGCAGCGGATCGCGTTTCAAATACTAGTTTATCGGCACAGGGGAGTGCTGAAGAGTCGGTCATATTCTCATCATACACTACCTCAAGGTAGTGGTGTTAAACCGTTTCTTAACGATAATTGTGGTATCGCATCATGCGTTCATGTTGGGTTGGTCGGTCATATTTATCAGATATAGCAGCCTGCTTGCCCAGCCCATAAGCACTGGCCAGAAGCGCAAATAACAGCAAACCTGCCAAAATTGCGAACAAAATCAATCGATTTTTTGCGGCCCAGTTATAAAAGTTTGTACGACGATTTTCACTTGGCTTAATAACAGCTGTTTCTTTAACCTCTGTTTTTTTGATAGTTTTAGGAGTATTTTTCACCTGGTTTACATTTTCTTTTGTCATGGTCTACCTTGTTTACATTTTAGGTATAGCTGCTGAGGCTGAAAATAACCTGAGATACGGTGCTACACGCTAATCTATAAAATCACGGCAAAACCGCTCAAACACCGCATTGGTCCAGCCAAATCCTGTCTGGCTAGGATAGACCCCTTTTTGAGGTGGTTTTTCGGGGTTTACAACGTTATACTTTTCCAAAAAGACACCATGCTGATTAAACCAGTCCAAGTTAGTGTGTAGCCATTTATGCGCAATTCGCTCGGCGTCTTCTCTGTAGCCATATTTCAGTAGACCCTCGACCACAATAAAATGTAACGGTGCCCAACCGTTTGGATAAGCCCACTGCACCGGCATGCTTCCAGGTACGTATTGGCCTAGTGGCAGTGCATCAGTGGTAGCGAGGCCGCCACGGTTTTCAAACTTGCGCAAATTCTTTACTAGTGACTCGGCTTGCTTTTCGCTGGCCATACCTGCCCACATTGGAAAATATGCCGCTAGGCTACTAATGTTGCCCCGTTTTTGCTTAGCAAAGTTGTAGTCATAGTACAACCCTCTCAAACGGTCCCACATAAGCTTATCGGCGGTTTTTTTGCGTGTTTCAGCAGCTTTTTCCCACTCGTCTGCCTCGTCTATATTTCCAAACAACCGTGCAGTACGAGCAAAATCTGTTTCATATTTATACAGTAATGCGTTTAGGTCGACCGGCAGGTATTCGAGTGCTTTTCGACCAAATCGTGGGGTCATGTCCCAGCCACTTTCGGCTTCGGCTAAATCATGTAAATGATTAATGTCGTAATAACGACTTAGCCCCATCCACACTAACCGCTCGTTGGGCTTACGAGTACCCATCCAAACCACGGCATATTCACGCTTTGCAACTGCAATTGCTCGCTTAAGCCACTGCTTATCGAGGTCGAAGGCATTGTAGGCGTCATATATCAAGGTGGTGAGAAATGGCGGCTGAGAGCGTCCGGTCAAATATGTACGCGAGGCGTTAGGAATAGCACTAAAGCGCCCAAATAGGCTCAGCAAATCTTCTATGATGCCAACTATTAGCTCTTGGCGCTCTGTATCGAGTAAGCCTTGAGCCATAAAAAAACTATCCCAGTAGTATAGCTCGTTGTAGTCAAAACTGGCTGTTTCGTCATAGCTGGGCACCAAATAAGGGTGTGGTAGCCCGAGCAAACTCTCGTCATCATTAGGATGAAAACGCTCAAGTTTCTTCCAGTACTCAACGATGTATGCTCGTGCGGCCTCAACATCTTGGGCAGTAATTCGGCGCCGCTTACGGGGCCAAGGGCCAAGGCTCGGCATAGAGGGCAAAGATAAGTTTTTGGAAACAGCATCAACGATTTGGCGAGGTGAATTTTTACTGGGCACTGTCAGACTGCTCCCCGCTCTGCAGGCGTCCGTCTAGAGAGGGGTTGTCGAGGTTCCAGAGCGTCTGATGCAACAAACCCATGACCGCTTTGGCTTGTTCGCGACTCATACCCACGCGCGCTATTGGTAGTGGCTGTCCGTTGGGCCCGACTGATTGAGAAAAGGTTAGAATAAAGCCCTTTGGTGTAGCCGAAACTTCGGCTAAATCGCTGTAAAGTATACGTGGGTCAAGCATTACCATCATGGCAGCCTGGGCTCGTCCCTCTGGCAGTACACCAGGCTCATCAACTACATCTGTACGTTTATCATATCCTGCCAAATCCCATAGTTCTTCGGCAGTATCATCTTGCAATCCATAGTGACTAATGAGCAAAAGTAAGATGTCTTCGCTTGGGCGCTCACGACCCTTTTCAATTAACTCCAGCAGTTCTATATCTATTTCAACCGCGCTCGACACTTCATCAGGAGATTCCTTATGCACCTCACGCAACGACCGTAAACGATGTCCAAGTTTATGATAGGGTGTTCTGGTTTCATCACTCATTAGGCATATAGTATACCACTACAAGAGGGGTAGCCTCAATTCTGTAAAGTATTTAGTGCCTGTAAACTAGGGTATACTGAGGGGCATGGAAATTACGCAAAATGTTTCGCTCGCAAACTACTCTACTATGCGCCTGGGCGGTATTACTGATTACCTCGTTGAAGTACATAGCAGAAATGAGCTCCGCGATGCTGTAGAATGGGCCAAGCAGCACCAACAGGACATGCGCGTTATTGGTGGAGGAAGTAACATTATTTGGTCAGACGATGGCTTTCGAGGGCTGATAATAGTTAACAAAATATCTGGGTACGATGACCTTGCAGAGGACGCCCGTAGCCACTATGTTACAATTGGCGCCGGTGAACCATGGGACAGTGTTGTAGCACGCACCGTTGCTGCTGGCTTAAGTGGTGTTGAAGCACTCAGTCTTATTCCTGGTACTGCTGGTGCTACCCCGGTACAAAATGTGGGGGCTTACGGACAAGATATTTCGCAAACTCTCGTAAGTGTAGAAGCCTACGACGTCGAAAAAAATCAATTCGTAAACATACCAGCCGAAGCTTGTGGTTTTGGCTATCGCAGCAGTCAGTTCCAAACCGAATATCGTCACCGCTATTATATTACGGCTATTACACTCCATCTTATGGCGACTAATCCAACTCCGCCTTTTTACACCGCTGTCCAGCAATACCTCGATACACGTGGCTTCACTGGAACGGTTACGCCGCAAATTATTCGTGATTGCGTAGTGGCTATTCGTACTGCCAAACTACCCAACCCCGCCCATGTTGCCAACAACGGTTCCTTTTTTGCCAACCCCATCATTACCGAAGACAACTTGGTAGAATTACGCGCTGACTACCCTACCTTACCCTATTGGCCGCTTGATGCTGGCGGCGCCAAAATCCCTGCAGCATGGCTTATAGAGCAAACTGGATTCAAAGACCATCACGACACCGAAACCGGCATGGCCACTTGGCCAACCCAGCCCCTGGTCTTGGTCAACGAAAAGGCCACTCATACAGCAGATGTTCTCAGGTTTCGCGACAAAATCATCACTGCTGTCGAACAAAAATTCCACATCACCCTCCGCCAAGAACCCGAGTTACTCCCGTAACTCTTACCTCTTGTGCTTGCTCTTAGTGAGCTGATTCTCTACACACTACCCATGACTACTGCAACACCATGGGAGCCAGAGCGACTTCCAGCAATTAAGCTGAGCGGTGAATCTATTGCCTATGGCAATTATTGTGCCGTTCAGCAAGATTTTGTTAATGCCTGTATAAAGTTTAGTAATGCTCCATATATGTGGAACCTTTCTCGAGCCTCAAAGCATCTAGGCCATCTGGCAAACGCCTATACCGAGTATCTTCATGCCGTGTTTGATGCCGAAGGCTCTGACCAAGAGAAGTATCTTCTTATCGCTGGCTTCATGGTGGCCGAAGACGCCAAGAGATACTCATTTTTTGGGTCATTTCTCTCGGAGGGCGAACTCTCTGACAAAATCCCTTTTGCTATTCCTGACATTGCAAAAAACTATGCTGAAATGCTCCAAGACCCAGTCATTACACCAGAAGATATCTTCAGCACATCGACCCAGTCCCTGCTAGAACTTTATATGGCAGATATGGAAATTTTTGCGTCACAGGCCATCAATGCACGTTCCTTCAATATGGTTTCATATCGGCTTGCCAATAAAGTTACTGAGCTCAAGCAGCCGACAATCGATATCGCTAAGATTGCTCTTGGCACGGCAATTGGCGCTATTGTTGCCAGCAGAGTTTCTGGCAAACGGCAGCCCTAGGTTAACTGAAAGGGCTCGCCCATTAGCTGCTGATACCCCGCAAGATCAACAAATGTATTACCAGCGGGGCTTGTTTGAAATTGCTGTTGCATCATCAGACGCACACCCAGAGTAAGCTTGGTGGGCAATGCATCAAGTGCAAAAAACTGCATGCCACTGCACTTCTCGGGTTCCATGATTTTTGGCGTGCCGTGCCATTTGAGTACCCTGTATATAGCGTTTACGTAGGATTGGTCTAGTAGGTTTATACCCAAATAGGCCAGTTCAATATCTGCTTCTGTAGTGCTCAGCCCCGATTCTTCTGAAAGCTCTCGCACGGCTGCAGCAGTAAATGACTCTTTTTCAACATGGCCACTTGGAAAATCCCAGTATCCGGGCAAGAAGTTCGTACCAGCCCGTTCGTGCAGGAGCACACGGTTCTGGTCGTCAAACACCATTGCAAACACCGCCGCTCGAAACAGCGGATGTTCTAGAGCGTCACTGCTGGATGGGTTATTTTCCACTACAATCACCGTCTGTTGATAAACAACTTTCACCGCATTTTGAATTTTCACAGAGGCAGTCTTTACCGCATTTACAGTTTTGGCCGCAACTACACATGTCGCTTGGCAGTGGAAACTGTAGTGCAAATGCTCTGACTTCTTCACGAAGTGTGGCAAGTGTATCGGCATCGTCACGCGCATTGATTGCCTGTTTCATCCAGCGAGCAACCTGCGCCATATGCTCCTCTCGCAGCCCACGCGTGGTAATAGCGGGTGTACCTAGTCTGATACCACTGGGTCGAAAGGGTGGCAAAGTATCGTTCGGAAGCGAGTTTTTGTTGAGGGTCAAACCAATTTTGTCTAAGGCCTCTTCGGCAACTTTGCCGTCGATACCAAAGCTAGTGTGTACATCTGCTAGTATTAGATGATTACTCGTACCCCCAGTTACCAGATGGAAGCCTTGATTTTGTAGCTCATTGGCCAAAACGGCTGCGTTAGCAATTATTTGTTTGGCGTAAGTTTTAAACTCTGGTTGCAGTGCCTCGCCAAAGGCGACTGCTTTGGCGGCAATGGTATGCATATGTGGGCCACCCTGTGTGCCGGGGAATATCGCCCGGTCGATAAGCGTTGGAATATTTTTTAACGTTTTTTCAGGCGCCTTAAGCGGCGTACTGACTATGCCCTTACTAAGAATCAGGCCCCCCCGCGGACCTCGCAATGTTTTGTGAGTAGTGGTGGTAATAACATGAAAGCCAAAGTCAAAGGGATTCTTTGCTTCGCCAGCCACAATCAGCCCAGCTATATGTGCCATGTCGGCCATAAGTAAACAATCATCACCAACCTCGTGGGCAATAGCGGCAAATTTGGCATAATCAAGCTCGCGTGGGTAGGCGCTAAAACCAGCCAGAATAATTTTGGGTTTGTGCTTCAGTGCTAAGCATCGTACTTCTTCATAATCAATCTCGCCGGTCGCTGGGTCTTTCATTTTGTAGCCAAAAAAATTGTAAAGGTGCGCCGACCGAGTCATGGGATTGCCATGGCTCAAATGCCCACCATGACCGAGGTCCATCGCCAAGACAGTATCACCTGGTTCTAGCCAGGCATAATACACCGCCTCGTTGGCTGGTACACCGCTATGCGGCTGTACATTTGCATGGTCGGCACCAAACAGTTGCTTGGCACGGTCAATTGCTAGTTGTTCGAGCGGATCGGTAAAATCTTGGCCGCCATAGTATCGCTTACCCGGAAAGCCCTCGCTATATTTATTTGTAAAAATGCTTCCATTGGCGCGTAGCACTGCCCGGCTAACATAGTTTTCGCTTGGTATGAGCTCTAGCCCCTCTCGCTCACGCTTTGTTTCGGCAATGACTAAATCTTCTACCGCTGTGTCAATCATTTCCTACCTCCGTTTGCTTTACTTTTAGTGTACGCGCTTACCGACCGAATAACCACATTAAACCATTGTGTTTTTGCCAATGTTAGTAAAAAATCACATCTTTATACTTTTTGTGGTATAATAGCACTATGAAAAACCCCTCCACAAACCTACAAATTGGTGAATTTATCGCACAAGTTCGTCAAGAACGAGGTCTTACTCAGGCCGAATTTGCCGCTCAACTTGGTACGAGCCAATCCGCCGTCAACCGCATCGAAAAAGGCAAACAAAACCTCAGCCTCGAAACCATTGCCCGACTCAGCGAAACACTCAATAAACAAATTATTAGCCTAAGTAGTGGGTCGGTTAATCTACGCATAGATGGCGGTCATGAGTTAAGTGGCAAAATCAAACTCAAAACGAGTAAAAATGCCGCTGTAGGATTACTGTGTGCCAGCTTGCTTAACCATGGTACAACAACGTTTAAGTCGTTTCCTCGTATCGAAGAAGTTTACCGCATACTAGAAGTACTAGAAAGCATTGGCGTACAAGCACGTTGGCTACCTGGTAACGACCTAGAACTTAAACGTCCAGCCGAACTTCGACTTGATAAACTCAATAAAGAAGCCGCTCGCAAAACCCGCTCGGTACTAATGATGATTGGCAGCCTTATGCACGACTATGAGCATTTCAAAATCCCTTATGCTGGCGGCTGCAAACTCGGCCAGCGCACTGTGGCACCCCATCTGTTTGCCTTGGAGGAATTTGGCGTTAACATACGCGCCCATCATGGTGCCTACGATGTTACTGTCAACCAAGTCCGCCCAGAGCGTGTCGTACTATATGAATCAGGTGACACGGTCACCGAAAATGCGGTTATGGCAGCGGCACGAGGAGCCGGCAAGACAACTTTCCAATTTGCGAGTGGTAACTATATGGTGCAAGATGTTTGTTTTTTTCTGAAGAAGCTTGGCATCAAAGTTGATGGTATTGGCACCTCCGTCCTTGGCGTTGAAGGCGTGCCAGGGATTATCAAAAAAAATATCGTGTATGCGCCCGCCGAAGACCCTATTGAAGCCATGTTCTTTGTTTCGGTCGCCGTGACTACCAATTCCGAAATAACTATCGAACGCATACCAATTGATTTTATGATTCTCGAAATGCTCAAATTGCGTAAAATGGGCTTGCGCTTTGATATGACCCAGCGTTACAAGGCCGAGAATGGCGAAACCGACCTCGTTGATATACATATCTACAAACACAACGGCGAACTTAAGGCCCTCGGCGAAAAAATCCATGCTAACGTTTATCCAGCCGGTATGAACCAAGACAATCTACCTTACTTTGTGCCTATCGCAGGCGTTGCCAAAGGGCGCACGCTTATTCACGACTGGACCTACGAAAACCGCGCTATTTACTACACCGAAATGACCAAAGTAGGAGTCAATGTCGAGTTGGCCGACCCACACCGAGTTTTTGTGACCGGCCCTACTACCTTTAATCGCGCCGATGTGGTCTGTCCTCCTGCACTCCGCCCAGCGTCGCTGCTGCTCATTGGTATGATGGCAGCCGAGGGTACAAGCACCTTACGCAACATCTACACTATTCAACGCGGTTACGAAGATCTAGCTGAACGCCTCAACACCCTTGGCGCCCACATTACCGTCTTCCAAGACGTTTAGTAGCCCTTACGTTTTTAGGATATTTACCTTGCGCTATTGGTGCTTCAATTGAAACCAAGATATCATCATAAGTGCATTGATATACGACTTCGGCATATTTTTTACGCCCAGTGCCGGTCTTAAGATTCGTAGTTGTTTGCTATCAAACATCTTCCATCGGCAACTGACATTTTGGACAATCGATAACCAAGAGTATACGTTATCATACTGTATACACAACTCTCACAGAGAGTATAGTCAAACTTAGATTAAAGGAATCAATATGCCAAACGTACTTTTAAATATAAAATGGAGGAGCACGCTCCCAATGATACTGGTGTCTCTCTATGACGAGGCTAGAACCTATTTTGAGGAAAAATGCTGACTAACACAAGCCCCGCCGTTTGCCAGCCAAAGGCTGCCCCGCCCCGCCAGCCCTGACTTTTGCATTTTTTGGATTTCCCCCCCGCCGAATTTCTTTTTTGAATTTGGAAAAAGTCAGGTCTGTCGGGTCGGCTGCCGAAAACGGCAGAAACGGCGTGGCGGCCTGTGGTCGGGTCTAGCGAACCAGCAAAATTACACCAACAAACGCTGCGCTTGCGGCGACAAACTTCTGAACGCCATACTTCTTTTCATTGAGGAAAATATAACCGCCAATGGTTACGAGGATAATCTGCAAAGCCGCAATTGAGGCAATAAGCGAAACATTGTTGGACAATTGCAGGGCATTGATAAAACAAAACCCCGCAACTGTGCGCAAACCACCAAGCAGCAAAATAGTTTTTATACTGCCGTCTTTGACAAGTTGAGGCACTCTTGCAAGCTGTCGGTTTGCCAAAACAGTCATAAAGAATGCTTGTAAGCCCCAGCCAATCACAACGTAAGTTGCAATATCTACAGAGTTGAGAATATATTTCTCGTTTGTAACGGCTAGACCCATTAAAATTGCCGAAACGGCGGCAATAATTGAATAGAAACCCAGCTTGCTCTTTGCATCAGGTCGCCTGTTAAGTGAAATCACAAATAAGCTTGCTGCAAATACAATTATTGCGCCTGTCATTTGTACCTGTGTCAGCCGTTCGCTCAAGAGTAGCCACGAAGCAATCACAACAACTACAGTACGAAAACTGGTAATAATAGCAAACTGTGAGGCTTCAACTCTTGTGTTTGCCTTGAAAGCAGTTATGTTGCTAAGAGCAAAAAGTAAACCAGCTAAGCCAAAGAACCACCAACTACTATTTGAGAAATCTAGCGATACACCGCCTTGTGTGATTGACCAAATAATGCCAAACGGCACGACTGTCGCCAGATACATAACAGCATTCGTAACGTAATGGTCTTGAGTGTGTTTTTTGGCGTAATTCCTGTAAATCAATGCAAATATTGTTTCCAGTATTTGATGTGCCAGTATAGCCAGTTGCCAAGTCATAGTTCGGTTTCGTTCTCTATATATTCCTCTAACGAATTAAGCAATAAATCAGCAGTATCAAAAACGGGGTCGCCAACTACATAAGGACTTGGTACGGCAACAACTTTCATACCTGCGTTTTTGCCAGCCTGTACGCCGTTTGGTGCGTCCTCAAAGACAACACAGGTTGCAGGCTCTACGCCTAAATCTTTGGCAGCCATAAGATAGCCTTCTGGGTCTGGCTTACCTTTAGTAACGTGGTCGCCAGCAACTACTTTGTCAAAATAGCCAGCAATTCCAGTGTGATTAAAAACAAAATCTACGTAATCTTGGTTAGACGATGTTACCAAAGCAGTCTTGCCGTTTTGTTTGGCGTATTCCAATACGTCTTTTGCACCTGGCATTAAATGAAGTCTGGTTTCAGCCAGTTCAAAATACACCTCGTTGCGTTCTTTTAGAATTGTTTCGCCGTCTAGGTCAATGTCTGTAACAGTTTTAATCCACTCGGCAAACTTTTTACCTGTTCCTTGCTTGTGTAAGTCCTCACTAAAATCAAAACCGAACCGGCGGAAGTAAACTTTGTTAGCGTCAAGATACAGCTCCTCTGAGTTTATAAGTAATCCGTCTAAGTCAAAAAGGTAGTTCATTTGTATATTTCTCCTTGAGATAATTGTAGTTCAAATATCTGCTGAAAGCCACCCAGCTATCATGCCATTTCTGTTTAAAGAATGAGATAGAACGATTAAGACTGACTAAGCCACCTTTTCTTCCCATCTCTATAAACTTCAGAGATGTATTCAACATCTATTTCGCTTAATCGTTGTGATTCGCCCCTAAGGAGATTATCCATCATATCGTGTGTATCTTTTATTGATTCACGAGCGTCATCATCCATAAACCAGATAGTATTGCCAAAATAGGCGTGCGCTTCGTTCATTAGATCTTTAATGTCTTTGAATAACTCTTGAAACTCTTTATCACTTGACTTAGGTAATTTAAGTAAGTCGGCAAAAGATTTGTGGGCATAATATTGGTTGCGAAACTTCTCAAGATGACTGATTATATTGGCGTGACTTGTAAGAAGGTTATCATATTTAGAATTCAGGTCAGGCGCATTTGGAAGTTGCTTCAACTCATCAATGGCTTTGCCGAGAGATTTATACTTTCGTTCTTTCTTTACGATAAAAGAACAAAGCTCAACAGTTAACGTTGCTCGCAAACTTTCCTGTACAGGCATAAAGAATCCTTTGTGCCCATTGATAACTTTTAAGTACGCCTTTGACGAATCCTCATTAACGGCTTTGTTGTAGTGCAAGCCTAATTCGCAATAGATTAAGTAATAGTTCTCTATATGAAAAAGACGATTGCCGAGATAGTCCAGCAGTTCTTTAACGCTTTCTTTTGTGGGTACACCTGCATTCATACCACAATTTTACCACCGACCGCCATGTCGTTTCTGCCGCTTAGCGGCAGCGCACCGACAGGCCTAGATTTTCTCAACTGCAAAAAAAGAAATTCGGCGGGGGAAATCCAAAAAATGCAAAAGTCAGGGCTGGCGGGGCGGGGCAGCCTTTGGCTGGCAAACGGCGGGGCTTGGTTTCAACCTCAGTCGCTATCTGTTAAAATGAGTTCGTTTTTGGTGCGGGTGCGGGGAATCGAACCCCGATCCCAAGTTTGGAAAACTTGTATACTAACCGCTGTACTACACCCGCAGGAAACATTGCCAGTATACCATACCTCTGTACTACCCATAAACCAGCGCCTGCCCGCCAACAGTCTTACACCCTTCCTCCCTATCGCACGCTCATATCTTTATACCCCCTATCTTTGTGACGTTTCTTTCATTCCATAAAACCATGCTACTTTTTGAGGCTATAGCTTGGGTTTAGTGAAATATAGTGTCACGGGGGTGTGGTATAATCGGCTTAATTGCTCAGCTATTTATAACAGGGTGAGTAAATACCTTTTAATAAATCGGCGCATATGCCCTGGTAGCTCAGCTGGATAGAGCAGAGGACTTCTAAGCCTAAGGTCGCAGGTTCGAATCCTGCCCGGGGCGCCATTATTACTAACGGAGACTCACCTATGTCCGGACTAGAACAAGCATTTTATATCATCGCCATAATCTGTATGAGCCTAGGACTACTGCTGCTTGTCACTGTAGTAACAGCAGTTATTGTAATTAGAAACAAGGTTGTTGCGCTTGAAAAGACTCTTGAAGAGCGTTTTCAGCAGGTAAGCAAGCCGGTAAACAAAGTTGTTGAAATTGCGAACGCAGTTCGAGAAGTTGCTAAGGCAGTAAAATAATCCCAAGTGAAACAGCAATCTGATAAAGAGGCATCTGCGGTAAAAAAACCAATTCGACAAAATTGGCTTGACCGAACAAAGTTTCGCTTAGATACATGGCAACAAAAGCACCGCTTTATCGCGTTTCCTTATGCAGTTATCAAAAAATATAGCGATGACGAGGCAGGATATCAGGCTGCTCTGGTCACATACTATGGATTTCTTTCGCTCTTTCCCTTGCTTATTGTTGCAACGGCAGTGATTCAGGCTGTGTCACAGCGCAACGATGCCATGCGTGAACAATTTATTGCAAGCATAAATAGTTATTTTCCGGCTATTGGCCAAAGTTTAACAGATAGCATAAACACCCCTACTAAGACTGGAGTGGCCCTTGTCCTGGCGCTTTTAGTTGCCTTTTATGGTGCGCGGGGAGTAGCAGAAGCCGTGCAACATGCACTTAACCATGCCTGGGCAGTACCTAGACATAAACGAACCGGGTTTCCGTGGTCACCACTGCGCAGTTTAGCAATGATTTTTTGCGCTGGTGTTGGGCTCATTATTGCGGCATCATTTACCGGTTGGGCAACCAGCGGAACGCACGAATGGTGGATAAGATTCACTCTATGGTTAACCGGCTTTACTTTTTTATTTTTGGTATTTTGGGGAGTATTTACCTTTGGCTCGTCAGCGCGCAAGCGGCCGTTTAGTAACATACCTGGTGCATTTTTTGCAGCGCTAGGTATTTTACTGCTACAGGCAGTAGGAAGCTATATTATTACTAGACAGCTCAAAACCTTTACGGGGCTCAATGCTCAGTTCGCTATTGTGCTGGTGATTATGTTTTGGATGTACTTGCAGGCACAGGTACTTTTGTATGCTATTGAATTTACCAGTGTACGTTCGCTACACTTATGGCCACGAAGCCTCGACAACAAACCACCAACCATTGCCGACCGTAAAGCCTACGAGCTCTACAGAGAACGCGAAACCTTTCATGTTGACAAGCCAGTCGGCCACTGAGCATTGTAATCTAACAACTTTTCCGTTATAATCACCTCTGTTTTCTGTACATTGAATTCCAATTTTGTAAACCAAGGTGTCCGCTGGCATAGTGAATCAACTGTTTGCAAAATTGAGAGGAGCAATTAGCTGAGGTTGCAACTCGGCAAGAGAAGTCACGGCTCGTTTTGACGCAGCGAAAACCGTTGCCGCATTGTAACGAGGCGGATGTAGCTCAGTTGAACAGCCTTGAGCGCAAAAAATTGCGTCTGCAAGACGCTCTATCCAACTGAGGAAAAAGATTTGTTAACAATATTTATATGGCGGATGTAGCTCAGTTGGTTAGAGCGTCTGTTTGTGGCACAGAAGGCCGTGGGTTCAAGTCCCATCATTCGCCCCAAGTTAAAACCCCGATATTTCGGGGTTTTAACTTTTTTTAAACTGCTTGTTTGTTTTATATGTACCTATTTTCTTTAAGCCCCCTCAAGAAACCCTGTCCAAAAGGATGTTTTGTGGAGTCGACGAATTCTTAGCTTACAATAGACTGTACACTACTGCACGTTTTTTTAAGATAGACTCGGTATTCTGTTTACGTGTCACCACCCAAAGTGTAGTGCCAATCAGTCCAACGCTCAATACAGTCTGCCACAAAAGTGAAGCTCCGGTATCTTGCAGTTTGGGAGCTGGTGGTACCACTGTTGTTGCACCAAGCACCTGTGGCACGATCTTCTTCTGGTTAACAAAAGTACAGACCGCTTCAGCGCCAGCAGACAGTGTGATATGAGCTGTCAACCCCGCCCGTTCGACCACGGCATTCGTACAGCGTATATCATTGAGTGTCCAGCCTTCAGTTGCGGTTTCTGTCACTGTGTAACGACCAGGCATAAGACCAGTAAACAGTTTACTATTAACTCCAAGCGCACCGTCGTCAACGAGTGAAAATGTTGCATCAGCGCCGGCAACTTGTACAGCGTCAGTTGTAAAACTAAAAGGTACTGTGGCATTTGGTTGAGCATCTTTTACCACTGTCAACGAGGCTTTTTTGGTGTTGGTAAAGGTACAAACAATAATTGTACCTGGCGTAGGCTGCAGGGCAAGCTCGAGAGGATTTTCTGTCTCAATTCGGCCTTCACCCTCGCAAGAAATATTAGTCAGTACCCAGCCAGCAACTTCAGACTCGGTTACAGTGTAGTTAGCAAGCGCACTCACTTCGATTATTTCGGTGTTATTTGACTCTTCACTCCCGTCATCAACAAGGGTGAAATCCTCGTCTAGGCCCTGTCTGCCGCCATTGATATTGAAATCAAATGGCTGTGAAGCATCCGGATTGGCATCTTTAACAATAGCAATCAGTGCATGTGCAGTATTGGTAAAAGTACAAACCACATGCTGCCCTTTGCTTACGGTAATTCCACCCTCAACTGCCGTGCCATTACCCATTTTGACAAGAGTTCTGCCATCAAAACATTGGTAGAAACTATCATACCGGTTCATATCAGTTTCGGTGCCTGCTGCTTCTGCGACTGCATGAGCCTGACCTGTTGCAACCGGTACTTGGCCAGTGGTGCCGCCATTGGCCACATCTTCGGCCTTAACAACACCATCAACCAGTAGGTCAAACACGCCTGCCTCGTCTGGGTCAGCCGACTGGACAACTTTCTTCACTTCAATAGTGCCACTATCTCGAGCATTCGTAAAGGTACATACAACGGTTTCACCTGGGCTAACCACAACGCTCTGATGAGTAGTAGCAGTGGCAGTTGGGTCAGTTTCTTCGCCGCTACAGCTACTTAATTTAACTGTGTAATTTGCTTGCTGATTTTCAGACACCACATAGCTTCCTGCTGGAACTTTCACGCTATTAGTACTACCAGTCGTGAGGGCAAAACCGTCCTGTTCGGCACCGTCATAATTCCATGTCCAGTTAGTAGCATCTTTGGTAACTTGTCCGTTCTCGTTAACAACATTCTTTACGACGACTATATTACCGTAGGCCTTGTTGACGAAGTTATTGCCAGCAGAAGCTGCACCCATTGCAAGGTTAACTGGCTCGGCACCGCTCACCTGTTCCCAGCCACCGCCAAGAGAGTTTAAGACTTCCTTAACGTAGTAGGTCACTCCCCCGATAAGATTCGAGAAGCTGTAGTCCCCGTTGGTATCGGTAGTTGTTGATCGCTCATCGGCATCGAGCACCCCGTTTTGGTTCTGATCAAGGTATATAACCCAACCAGACACTGGTGCGCCATCGCTAGCCCAAGACATATCGACATTTGAGATGGTTTTTGTACCGGCAATAGAAGCCGGTTTGTCTGAGTTTAGAATAGTGCAAGTCACTGTTTCGCCTAGTCCAACAATTAATTGCCGCTTTTATGCAACTATTTTTAGTAGTAGTCCCACGTACGCAGGAGCAAGTAGGTTGTCTAACCCAAGCACCCCCATATTTTCTAGGAGCGTAGCACCTAGAGCGGCAAAGATAACATATTCCCAGCCGAGCCCTGCCACCGAATAATGTGCATAGCCTATAAGAATAGCGAGTGACACACTTAAGAACGCCAGCGTCCCTACCCCGCTTTTAACCTGTCCGAATATCTTATACTGTGTGTTTTTGCCAAGAGCCTGGCCAATCAAAGCAGCTGCCCCATCTGCCCATGCCATCTGCAAAATTGCTGCAGCATAAATACCTTTTGATTCTGTAATAAGTGTAAGAAACCCGACACTCAGCGCAAAAAACATTTCCCCATAACTTAAACGGCGCACACTGCGTACCGACTGAAACACCTTGATGCGCGTGGACACAAATACGATAGCCGTAAATGCCAAACTTAAGATGCGTATATCATTCCAGTCGAGCATAAATGGCCAAAATGCCACGTATGTCCCTACCACAATGTGAACAAGTTTGCGAATACCCTCACCGTTCAAAACATGATGATTGGCCGAGACTTCGGCAACAATAAGCATGACAAGCACCGGTACACAAGCAAAGATAAGTTGCATTGACCTTATTGTAGCCGCTCCTGGTGCTAAAATAAATGCCTCAAGACGTCAGTTGTAGTTCTCCTCATTAGACATAGAGCCCACTTAAGACTTATTTCCAACTTAACTCTGGTACACAATCTGCTGTAGTCGCTTAGCTCCTTAGGTGATTGATGCCAAGCTCTGGTATTACAACGTCATCATCAAGTGAAAGTAAGTATTGTATCGCTTTTACCACATCGTTGTAGCTATTGCGTTGCCTTTTATTTCTAGTCCAGCCTTGGCAAATAGCTTAGTTTTAACTGTGCCGGGGTAGAGTCCTGTTACGCGTACGCCGTATTCTGCCGCCTCCTGTTGTAAGGCTTTCGTAGAACCCGTCAAGGCAAATTTAATTATCGCTTCGCTCCTCGATTCCTTTGCAAAAGAAAATGCCTTACGGTGCTTTCTTTTGCTGCACTCCTTCCGCAAGCCTCCGACCTGCGATATTTGGTTTCGCCTAAACTCTGGCCACAGTTTCACATCCGAATCTTAGCCAAGATAAAAGGATGACACGTGCCATCCTTTTATCTTGGTCGGGGAGACAGGATTATCGGGCTTCGCCCTCCTCCTTGCGGTACTCGCTAAAAACAAAAGTAAGCTTTTCTTTTTGCTCCGTTCCTTATCCGCGACCCTGCAAGCACAGTTTCTGCACCCGCCGCCTCTGACACAGTAAAATACCTCAGCCGTGCTGAGGTATTTTACTGTGGTCGGCTCAGAACGACACTCAGCGAACCTACCTGCAAGACAGTCTGTATACGATTTTACGAAACCATCAGCAATTCAGAGACAAGCTGGAGAAGTTGCAACGCATCGTTGATAACGCCGTAAAGCCAGAGGGCTTGGAGCTTATCAAGTTTGTGTAGCGTATAATGTAGATAATATGAGCAACACCGACGAAACCCAAGAAAACGCTATGCTTCAAGAAAGTGAAGTTGTAGAGTTGCCACCGCAACAATCAGCGACAGATACAAGCAACTGGGATAACAAAGTCTCTACCGACCCTAGTGGCGAAAAGTACATACGAGCAGAAGACGAAGAAGCCTAGGTACTGACGAGCTTATTGCTTTGCCCAGTTAGGCTTGGTTTTACGTGTTATCTCGTCGAACTCGTGATAGTTGTTGGTAAGCTCTTCACCCGCTTGGATATCTTTATTTGCCACAAAGTACGGCTCTGGCGACACGCTTTCATCAAAGACGACAGATAGGTTATGTTCGTCGGAGTGGTTTGTATACTCCGCTGGGTCATTTTCTGGCGGAAATACCCAGAGATTAGACCAAGGCGAAAAGTACGCTGTATGCGCCAGACGTTCTCTTTTATCTGATGGTAGTTTTTGCAACTCGTCATCAGTCAATCTTTGGTCGTGGTCTTGCTTGAATAACCATACGATTTTACCTTTCGGAATATCACCACTAGCAAACACACCCTGACCGTCAATCGCCGATTGAGAAACTTTTACATCAACTACGTACATAGTTCTATAATAACAGCCCCCCTACCCATAGAACGTGTTGTTTTACGGAAGCTTGTAAAGCACTTGTCAGCTAAAAATAGGTCAGTATCAAAAAATGGTTTGTTCTGCCATTTCACCCAACAATTACCAACAGGGGTCGGTATTGAAAAATCGCCCAACAACCTAAAATAGACAGAACAGAGGTAGGAGGTTACCTTATTGTTAGCTACTGGGCTGTTTTAACGAAATAGTCTTCACGACGTTCAACATCCCAGTGCTGGATTGAGGTGCGTAGTTTATTGACCTCGTCAACTTTCTCCATAAGCTCAGTACCGTAGATACTAGACTTACCCGAAAGTTGGGATGCTAATTTAGTGACCTTTGTTACAAAGCCTTTGGCAGTAAACTCGGGAAAGGTCAGCTCTTTTCCGTCAATCTCTACTTTTCTCTCTTTGTTTTTGCGTATGTACAATTCGTACACCATACTCTCAAGTGAAGAATATAAACCAAGCAACCCTAAGGACAGTAGTTGGATATAAGTGTAGAAAAGCTCCTCATCAACTAGGTGGTGGCTGCCGTTAGTTGTCGTGGTCTTCAAAGCCCGTGATTTGATAGCTTCTGCCTTGTCTAAATCTCTTTTTGACTGGAAAAAGATAAGTTCTGCCATACTCGGCAACGATAACGATACTTGTTGACCACCTATATCAACAAACGCAGAGCCTCGTACTACCGACCCTACTGGATGCTCTATGCCGTTGGGACCCTTAAATTGCTTAGTGGTCGTTGACTCAAAGAAAACACGAGGGTCACCGTATTTGATTGACCTATATTTTCTATTGTTACTAGCCATACAATCCTACTGTTCAAATACTTTATATTCACCCTCTTCTAAAGCGTAAATTGGTAGTGAATTATCACCATATTCTTCAAGTTCACGCTTCGCCTGCTCCCAGTCAATACTGCCACGTGGGTCATCATCACTAAATGCTGAGTTGTAATGGGGTATAAACTTGATTGGCAATATGCCAAGACCATCACCGCACTGTCTCCAGTCACAAGTCCAGTAGTGTGTAACCAGCAGATTAGAGCTAGCCGAGTTAGTTGCAACGACTTTATCCTTGAATAACTCTAATAAATCAAACTGACGCATCCAGTACTGAATCAGGTGGTCATCTCCACCGTGGAAGTAGATAATATCAGCTTCGCTACATTGTGTAGCAAAAGTATCGGGCATTGCTAAAGCAAATGATGGACTTACGCTATCTGGCAAATCTTCTGATATAGCGTCCGAGTAGCCTCGAAACTTTGCCTCCCAATACTCCCTGCCTTGTGCGAAATTACAGAGAAGAAACTTAGGATTATTGCCTAAGTTTTTGACAAGTTCCCTATGGAACTCTCGCTTGAGATTTGGTGCGTTTTTTATACCGCCAGAGTTAAGAACATACTTTGTCATCGAGCCAAATCCCAAGTTGCAATTTGTCTAACACAAGTCCCGTTAGTGCCCATCTCGAATAATCCAATCCTATTGAAGACCCCACTAAAAGTACTGACGTCACTAGGTAGCAGGTTCAGTACTTCAGGATTGTGCTCTTTTAAACGAGTGAGTGTAATATGTGGTCTAAACAAATCGCCGATAGCTGGATAGCCATACTTTTGCAGGTTCTCAAGCTTTAGTCCTGTTGCATCTTGCATTTTTGCGATGTCACTTTCACGCATACCAGCTCTGACAGGGTTAATCGCATCAACGATAGCATTTTGAAGCCCTGTCAGCTCATCAGTCACTTTATATTCTGGGTCGACATAACCAACTCCAAAACCTTGCCCTAAAGAGTACTTTGTAGCGGTAGCTGAAACCACTTGCGTCTGTTTAGCAATCTCGTTTAGTAAGGCTTCGACATTTTGTATATCAGTCTCTTCTAGCTGAAACATATAAAGTGACATATGTGGATAAAACTTGCCTACCTCAAGAGTAAAAAAACTATCAAGACTACTTATTGTCTTGCTGGCTTCGATGGCTTTATCGGCTAGTTCTTTAGAGGGCAAAAGCACTATGTCACAAGGGATGCTCATACTTTTTAATTATATACCAGAAAACCGTCGAACCTAGATTACAAGCTATAATGATAGACAGTATGGCTACAGGAGATAAGAAAACCAGAACACGCAAGAAGCAAGTGCTTGTACCGCTTAGTGATAAGCAGTTGAAGCAAGCCGAGCAAGTTGTAGCCGAAAGCCTAAAAAATAACCCAGAGTTATTTAATCTATAAGTACCATGAGGGCAAACTAGAGGAGCACCAACAGCTGATACGCCTAGATGAAGAAGCTATAACTGGCAACAAGACTGAACTAGCTAAGCTTGATGCTGCACTGGCAACTGAGCAAGAGTTCTGCGAACTCACACGTTCTAAGGTGTTAAACATGCTTAAAACTAATGACATCATGACTTTAGACACTATATGTAATGAGTTCGTTGCGAACCTACGTGCTGGAGATGATTCCACCCCTGTTATAAAACTAAATCCACCATATGATTTAATGGTGGATTTACAAAATGACCTTTATGGTCGGGGAGACAGGATTTGAACCTGCGACCCCGCGGTCCCAAACCGCGTGCGCTACCAGACTGCGCCACTCCCCGAATATACTAAGACTTGTTGCAAATTATGTTTACAACAGAGGTGATTATACGTCACTATTTCGGTACTTGCAACTATTCTATTTTACCGACCGCACCGACATAGTACGATAGGCAGCCAGCACATACCCGAAGGCAAATAGTGTCACCGCCGCTAAGCTAGCACTGTAAACTGACAGCCGCACCATCTGCTGTGTAATGTCGGACCCAAAGGGTATAAACAGTATCCCCACACACGGCAAAACCGCTAACAAAACCCTAACACCAAACTGTAGCTTTGCAGTAAGTGGCCTCTTGGTGTGTTGTGCGATTGGCTTATGGTGGGCTTTTTCGACTGCTTTTAGGCCTTGTTTGGCGACATAGCTGGTCACACGCTCGGAGTTGGTTATTACTGCCGGCACATAGACGCTTTTTATAACATATATAGCCAGCCCTATTATAACCGTTCCGACCATCACTGCGCCCACATACGCCCAGACTGAAGGAGTCGGAGGGGCGCTACTACTGTCGGTAAGGACAATCGTATCTGCTGGTGTTGGAAATAGCACCGTCTGGCCTGGTTGCGACGCAATAAGCCTTGGCAAAAGCACCATAGCTATGGGTAGCCACGCAAACAAGGCAGCAAAATATCCTACACCGTTTAATACGCGGGGTAATTTTGAACGAAGGGAATGTATATCGACTGCCATTGTAGGCTACCACACTTCTCGTATATGCCCGGTACGTACGGCACGACCGCTCTGTTCGTCAATCTCGATCAAGAGCGCATTGAACTGATTTCTACCAGTCGTGGCAAGCTGATTACGTGTTTGATAGCCATCACGCCAACGTGGTATCACCGATTCAAATGTTACGCCAAGCGATGAATCAAGCGAACCACACATACCTACATCGGTCATATGAGCTGTGCCCTTTGGCAAAATTTGCGTGTCAGCAGTTGGTACATGCCAATGATCGCCCACCACCACTCCGGCGCGTCCGTCAAGATAATGCCCAATAATAACTTTTTCGCTGCTATAATCGCCATGAAAGTTCACCACCGCTGTTAGATATGACTCACGTGGTATGGCGGCAAATAGTTCGTCTACCTTTTGGAGTGGGTTTTGCATAGCTATATCGGATTGTTTGCCAACAATGCTTCCGAGCAGGCTTATAACGAGTACCGTTCCTTTGATAGATGACACAAGTTTGTAGCCGGGCCCAGGGCAATCAGTCATATTAGCCGGCCCAACTACTGGTGCCGCAGTATCTAGTAGTAAGGGGAATAGCTCTGCATCTTTAATGGTGTGGTTGCCGCCGGTAAAGGCCTGTACGCCAGCTCTCTTAAGCCGCTCGTAGTCAACCAAGTTCATTCCTTTGCCTGCCGAAACATTTTCTGCCTGGGCGACAACCATGTCTACCTGTTCACGAGTTATGATATCTGGCAGTATTTTCTCGACAGACTGTATCCCCATTTCTGCCATAATATCACCGATGTAGAGTATCTTCACCGCCGTTTTGCCTCAAGCCAGTCTGGTACAGGTATAAAGGTAATTTCTGACCAGCCGTCTACCTCTGCGTCGGTCACGTCATATTCGGCTGTATAGACCACTTCCACGCTGCCATGTTTAGCCTGCGACCAATCTAACCCAAGCCTCTCAGCGGCTGTCCTCACAGTCGCCTCATCTGGACCCTCTAGCTCAACATAGGGCTTCACCCACGGCCATTCATCGAGCTCAATCTCGACATCGTCAAGCACCCAGCTTTCACGCTTGGTTTCTTGGTATGAGCTTGCCACTAGACCAATCTGCTCTAACAGCTGACAGGTGGTATCAAAATCACTTACGACGACCGAAACTTCCTGTGTGCCAGTGAGTGAACGGTCGTTGAGCTGCTTATACGCGAGCGTCGTCTTGTTGCCTTCATCACGGACGCGCACCCAGCCTTTTCGCTCATGTTCTAAACGGTGATCGGCAAAGTCAAAGTTTTTGCGCTGCATCACCCGCATTGGCTGCCTGCACTCAGCACCTAACTGCTCCAACTTATCGCGTAACTCTTGGTGGTCGACTGCCAAAAACTTAGCTTCTATTTCGGGTTTCATTTATGACACCGTTCTGGAAATGAGGTAAAATATTCCCCTGTTATTTAGGTAATCCGAGGTAAAACTATTTAGCAAACTCAATGGCGCGTGTTTCGCGAATAACATTGACCTTGATGGTTCCAGGGTAGTTCATACTACTTTCTATCTTGGTCGCAATGTCGCGGGCCAGACGAATAGCGGTAAGGTCATCGACCTGCTGTGGACGTACAAACACTCGAACTTCGCGGCCGGCACTGATAGCGTATGACTTCTCAATGCCCGTAAAGCTATTGGCGATGTTTTCGAGCTCTTTCATGCGTTCGGCAAAGTTTTCGGCGCTGATGTTACGCGCACCAGGGCGCGCGGCTGATATGGCGTCACAAACGCGCACAATCACCGCTTCGAGTGTGGTAGCTTCCATATCATCATGGTGCTGCTCTGCCGCCAACGCGACTTCTTCGGGAGCACCGTATTTGCGCAGCATTTCACCTGATATATGGTGATGCTTGCCTTCCATTTTGTGGGTGAGGGCTTTGCCGAGGTCATGCATAAGAGTGGCATATTTGGCGGTCTTCACATCGGCACCAAGTTCTTCGGCCAACATACCAGCCATATGTGCCATTTCGGTGCTGTGTTTGAGCACGTTTTGACCGTAGCTCGTACGATATTTGAGCTCGCCGAGCATATGCAGCAGCTCCTTAGGCACACCTATGACACCAACTTCACGAGCAGCGTCTTCGCCGGCCCGAGTCACATCCTTTTCGACATTTTTCTGCGCCTTCTCGACTACTTCCTCGATACGACCTGGGTGGACGCGGCCATCCTTAAGTAACAATTCAAGCGCCTGACGGGCAACTTCACGTCGCACTGGGTCAAAGCTACTGAGCACAATGTATCCTGGAGTGTCATCGACCATAATGTCGACACCCGTAGCACGCTGAAGTGCCTGGATGTTACGGCCCTCTTTGCCGATAATACGACCCTTCATTTCCTCATCTTCAAGCTTAACGCTTGTGAGTGTGCGCTCGGCAGTAACTTCGCTGGCCATACGTTCCATAGCAGTCACAATCATTAGCCCTGCTAACTCCTCGGCGTTATCTCGAGCCTCGTTTTGTAGTTTTGCTACTAGGCCAGTTAAGTCGTTACGAATATCGCGCTCAGTCATCTGGAGGAGTTTATCGGCAGCATCAGCTTTGCTCAGCTTGGCAATTTTTTCGAGCTTGTCTTGCTGTTTCACCCTAATATCGCGAATTTCATTTTTGAGCGCCTCGACTTCGTCTTCGCCAGTCCGCAGCTTTTCGGTCCGCTTGTCGAGCTCGTCGAGCTTCTTGTCGAGCGTTGACTCGCGCTGTACTAAGCGGTTTTCGAGGTCCTTTAGCTCGTTGCGGCGAGTTTGCTCCTCGCGGCGGGCATCATCAGACACCTTACGAGCCTCTTCGCGGGCATCATCGAGTAGTTTGTTAGCTTCTTTCTTGGCTTTAGCCAACTCCTTGTCTGCCTTTTCCTCAAAATCAGCATTTTTCTTTTTGTTGGTATACGTACTAATACCATAGCCAGCACCAAGCCCTGCTATAGCCAGCACCACTGCGAGTAATTCCATCGCATATCCTTTCACTGGGGTTCACGCACGCGGTAGCAATCGCTTTCACTTCTCTAGCTACCAAATAGCAACCACCTGTTTTCAAAAATTAATACAAGTTAGGCTTCCCATATACTCCAGAATGCCTGTTTAAACTATACGCTCTCGGCGCACCCAGCGTCAATGTCTAAGCGGCCTTCGCTAAACAGTCAACAGAACCTATAGCGTTGCTACAATGCGCTCGCAATACCAGTAAACCCAAGTGTCATTAATACAGATAAACTAAGCACGGCTAGGCTTGTGCCCGAAAAGATATGTTTTGCAAAATGCATTTTGTTTTCCTTTTTGTTAGTGCCTTCTAGCTCTAGTATAAGCAGTAGCTCAATAAATGCAAGTCCCGAACGAGCAACCCCATTAACCTGTCTAGAACTTGTTCATCTCCTCCCGAAAGCCCAACATAAATCTCACTACAAACACAACAGTAATGGCGCCTAGAACTATCCCTGTAATAGCCATTCCCTTGTTGCGGCTTTTTAAGGAAGTTGCACCAAGTATTATTGCCACTACTCCAGGTAAAAATCCAATAAGTAGTCTCGATGTTAGCAGCGATAGTATGCCTAAAATCATTGCAATAAGCGGTCGAATATCGTCGTTGGTTCCCTGATTTTGAACTGGCGTAATGGGTGGCAGTCCAGACTGCTGAGGAACATCTTTGGGCCCGAGAGTTGGATACGAAGGAATGTGTGTTTGCAACGAACCAGGTTCTGAGTACGATAGAGATGAAGGGGTTGCCGCTCGGGCATCAGTCGAAGCTGCAGGAGTACTCCCAGGTGGGAAAACAACCTCCTGACCGCAATTACCGCAAAACAAAGCGCCCTCATCCAATCGAAAGTTGCATCTACCACAGTTATACATATACCTATTTAAGCATGTTTGCCGCAGTGAGAACAATACAAATATCGCTTTGGGTTAGGATAGCCGCATGACCGGCAAAAGGCATTAATACCCACGACGCTAAGACCGTGCTTCTGGTCGACTTTTTTAGCATGCACTCCTATCACAAATATATAGACACTCATGGCCCCTGTCAGCCCAAGCGAGCCGAGCACTAACATAGGTATGCCGCTCATGAGTCCAAAATCGTACATCCCATGAATAGCAATGGCCGCCAGCATGGCGACAACTACATACCAAAGTGACGTTTTGTGTAGCTTAGCACGTACCAAGGCGTAGCCTACCAGAGCGGTCGTAGCCGAATGAAAAAATGGCGTCATAAATATGCGTGCAAAAGCTTCCCCACCATACTGTAACGTGTACATAATGTTTTCTGGCAATCCAAACCCTAGCCCTGCCAAAGCAAAATAAATAATCCCGTCGGTATGCTCGTTGAAATAGCGTTTCTTATAGATAAAGAAAGCCAGAGGCAAAAACTTACATACTTCCTCAATCACCCCAATCATGGCAGCACTATACAGTGTTACGCCCGTGGACGCGGTAACCGTATCATCTAGCGCCTCAGTTGGTACAAGCAAGAACTCAAATATCCCTGTCGGTATAAGTGACAGCACCCCAAACCCAAATGCTGCCCATAGTGCTGATGTAGGCTCGCGCTCTCCTTTATCTTTTTCGAGCAAATAGTAGGCAAGCGCCCAAGCTAGCCCAATAAATACATATAGGATTATAATCATTTCTTTTGTTCCGTTATATGCACTTCAGCGCCATAAAAAGGGAGTGCCTGAGTGTGGTTTTCACCGCGGAGTGCCATATCTACCCCTGTTTCTATCCACCTGGGATTTTGAGTTGCTACAATTGGCACAGCCAGGCTATGAGCCAGTGTATTCGCAACCGTTAGGCCGATTCTTAGCCCAGTAAAGCTCCCTGGCCCCTGGTAGCAAACAATACCCTGAATGCTCTCAAGGGTATAACTATGTTCTCGAAGTAACCCATCAATTTTAGCATGGATTGTTTCGGCAAGTTGACGATGCGCTTCCCAAACGAGGTAATCAATTTGCTTAGTGCTATCATACAATCCCAACTCGGCCTCAGGTTTGTCGGTCCGAATAGTAAGCAGTATCATTACTCCACCTTATATCCTTTCAGCAAGTACTTGTAGGCAGCGGGATATCTGACAACGCAACTTCGTTCGTCCTCGTTAGCGGTTTTGCTGATGGTAATAGTCATGCGACTCGCTGGAAGCACCTCTTCGGCAACAGCGGCCCACTCTACAACCGTGACATAGTGCACATCGCTCACAAACTCCCGTAGTTCCTCGCCCACTACCCCTGCCGTGGCCAAACGATACAAGTCAAAGTGCATTATAGTGAAATGTGGCGTCTCATATTCACGGCTCATGGTAAAACTAGGACTTGCCACCTTATCTGTGCTGCCGGCACCCCGCGCAATTCCTCGGGTAAGTGTCGTTTTGCCGCCCCCCAAGTCACTAATAAGCTCTATCACCTCGCCACCACGTAAGTTACGACCGATGTGTTCGCCGAGTTGCTCGGTTTGCCCTGAGGTTGTAAGCAGTAGTTGCAATGTCATGTCGGTAGGCATATAGACCATATCCTACCGCGCCAGTGGCAACCACTGCAAGCACTCCCCAATGAATTTTGGTTGGTTTGGTCGCAGCCGATGCGACTGGTTGCGTAGTAAGCGTTGCTTTGGTGGCCGGTACTTTCGTCTTGGCAGCCTTTTTGAGAGTTGTCTTTGTTTTGACTGTTTTGGCCGCTTTGACAACTGTTGCCTTGGTGGTCTTTGCGGCCAGCACACTGCCAGCGCTGGCAACACCAGTTTTAGCAAGCGACGCAGTAACTGCCTGCACAATCACATTGGTCTCGCCTGGAGTTGCTCGACTTGTCCAGTACCACTCTCCTTGTGCGAGCGCCCATGTCATACCATCATCTGCTGATATGTAAGGCTCGGTGCTGCTTACTGGGGCGCGCGAAGAATCGAGCAGGGCAGCCTGACCATTTGTATTGCTCATGCTCAGTCCAGTCTGTAAAGCACTATAAACACCAAAACTTTTGGCAGCTAGTAGCGTACCCCTAGGAAAAGTGTAGTTATGTTTGGTTGTTGTGCCGGTCTGAAGTGTAAAGCCACTCAAATCAAACACTTCGTCGTTAGAATTATACAGTTCAATAAACTCATCGGTCGCATCTGTACCGGTACCAAAGGGGTTAGGAAGTAGTTCTGTTATCATCGGTGGCGCTAGGCCAGCATTTGGATTAACCGAAACTTCATTTTCATCACTCACTTCCTGCGTATCAGTTAGGCTTTCGATAACAGCTGGTGGCTCGACTGCTGTAGTGGTCCAAGTAATCTCGGTAGCTGGTAACGTTGTCGTGGGTAGCAGCGATACAACACACCCGTTCATCGACCCAACTCGCCATACTCCATTGGTTATACTGGCGTCGCGGTACCAAACAGGATAAGCATTGCTCGCAGTCTCTTTGCGAAGGTCAAGCAAGGCACTGGTAGTTGCTGAAGCGGCGGGTTTTGCCCAAGTAACCTGGTCGACTGTCGTAAAGGTGCTCGACGCGCCACTACTCTGCAATTTGCGCAGTACTAGCGTACCTCGCGTATCACCCAGGCTCGGTGCCAACCGCGTTGTCCACACTGCATCACAGGTTGCTCCTCCGTCACTCGTCAATAATATTGCCTGTCCATTTTGCAATGCCCGAGCAGGCAGCTGCTGAGATGGCACAATGTTAGCGGTCGTTTCGCTACTACTATACCCTATCCAATATTCACTAAGGTCTGCGATAGTTTGTGTTGCCTGAATGACCAAAAATTCTTCGCCAGTAATTTTAACTTCTCGGATATACAGCTCTGGGAGTAATAGTGCCTGCGCATGACAGTTTGCAGTTGGCATTAAACTGACACACAATACTACGATTCCCACCCTCATCCCTGCGATAAGGTTTTTCATATCGCAAGTGTACGACCGCTTCGCTACGCTTGCAAGCAGTAGCATAATATGATTGTAAATAATACAATTTAGCAATGATGTAGGGGTTCTTTGAGGGAGATTTCGGGTATACTACCACTATGCTAGTGTTATCTGACCGTTTGCTGGGAGTAGCAGTTATGAGCCTTCGAACAGGTCAGGCTATTGCACGGACCACCGGTCTCGTGCTCAACCCAAATAATCTTAAAATCGAAGGATTTTACTGCGAGGACCGGTATGAGAAAACTGAACTAGTACTGCTGTATCAAGATATTCGTGACTTGATTAGTCAGGGTATTATTGTTAATGACCATGATGTGCTTGTTCGGCCCGACGATCTTGTTCGGCTAAAAAAGCTTATCGACTTAGACTATGTACTGATTGGTAAGGCAGTTGCAACCACGGACAAGAAGCGACTCGGCAAAGTAGTCGACTTTTCGACCGAATTTGAAACCATGTATATCCAAAAAATTTATGTGACTCAGGGCGTCATAAAGGGACTTACCAAAGGCAATCTTGGCATCGATAGAAACCAGATTCATGAGGTTACCGACCGCAAGATTATTGTAAACAGCCCGCTAGAAAGTGGCGTGGTGCAGGTGGGAGCAGCTGCTTAATTTCACCTGGGATACAAAATTTACAGATAGCTATTACACTTCATTTTCATTAAGTACCGTCTTAATGTCGTCGTAACTGTAGCCTTGTCGCGCCAGGTAGGCAATAAGTTTTTGCTTATCTTGGTAACGGGATTGCTGACGTTTTTTAGAAATCACCTGTCGCAGCAGGTCTTTTTCGTCCGTACCGTCTGCTGTGAGCACTCGTTCAATAATATCGCTGTCGATATGCTTTTGCCGAAGCTCTAAGAGCAGTTTTTTAGTACTTGTTGCCTTGAGCAGACGGCGGTTCTCTACCCACCGCATGGCAAATTCCTCGTCGTTTACAAATCCCAGATGTTGTAGCTTTTTGAGCAATTGTCTACTCAGTTCTGGTGCATACTGTTTGCGACGAAAGTAGTCCTGCAGTTCACCGCGGCTACGCATGCGTCGCACAACATATGCTAGCGCCAGCCCATAAGCCTTATCTTCGGCCGCAAGCCGTTTGTACTGGTCAATTTCTTCACCTGTTAGTGCCTGCCCCGTAACTAGCCGGGAGTCAAGAAGTGCGTCGGCGCTCAGACTAAAAGCATATTTTCCCTCCACAAATAGCGAATATCTATCGGGATTTTTAACCTGTTGCTTAATACCGGTTAGCTTCATGGTCACTTGGTAATTCGCTCCAACTGTGTAAATAACGGTACAAAGTAAGCATCACCTTGCGGCACTATCTCACCGTTTTCAATCATCTGCTTGCAAGCCGCCACGTTCACCCACTGCACAGCATCGACTTCGCCCGGCTGCATGACAAACTCTATTTCTGCATCAAGTTGAATACCGTACACAAACTGAAATTCGTTCTCTATTGTCACTGGGTCCACCTCCGAAACAAAATACTGCCTATGCACAAAAAGCAGCTTTAGCTCCTCTTGTTTCAGTGCCAGGCCAAGCTCTTCCGTGGTTTCTCGGAGTGCAGCCTCTAGCGGGGTCTCACCGTAATCCATATGTCCTGCTGCCGATATATCCCACAGACCAGGCCACGTACGTTTCTGGCGCGCCCGGCGTTGTAGCAGAATCTCAACCACATCATTACGATGACGCCATATCCAGACATGTGACGAACCATGCAGTACGCCCGTAGCTGCCCGTTCGCCATTAAGCGCCTGACCAATAGGGCTACCGCTTTCGTTATACTCTTGCCACCACTGATTATCCCAGCCCATCTGTATCTCTTTCGTTATTATGCTGCGTTGACCTAGTAATTAGTTCAATCAGTTTCTCAGAGGCCAGCTCTGCAGCTTCATCGAGCAGTGCTTCAAGCTCCACCCGGGTAAACCACTTGGCTTCAGATACTTCTGCGAGATTTGGTGTAATGACTTGGCCCGAGTAAGGCACCTTATAGGTGCGGTTGAATCGCCGATACTGTTTAGGGCCTTTGGTAAACTCTGTCGTCTCACGAAACCATTCCACTAGCTCAGCCCGATCGATGCCAACCTCCTCCTTCAGTTCTCTATGAGCGGCCGCCTCATAGTCCTCGCCTGGGTCGACGTGTCCCGTAGCAGACATATCCCACTTGCCAGGATTAGTGAATAAAAAACTTTGACGCTTTTGCAGCAGCCACCTACCCTTAGCATCCTGAACCACGCAGCGCACTACCCGATGCCACAAGCCTTTGTCTTGTGCTTCTTGCATTGAAGCCTCGCCGATTGGGCTGTCTTGCTCGTCAACTATCATAATTGACTCGTGTGGTACGAGCCCCCTTTCTCGCAAAAGACTCAGCAAAATATCATTGCGATAATACACCTCTGACTTTTGAAGATTAAAGTGCCCTTGACCTGGTATGGTAATGAGCTCTGCTTCAAGTCTAGCCGCAAGGCTCTTGGCAACTTCAAGCGGGATGTATGGGTCATCGTCGGAGTGAAGAAGTAACCTGTTATTTACTGTACCCCGGATGAAATCCCAATCAGGTTCGTAGTCAAAAAGTGCTGCGTTGGGGCCCCAGTCTGTCGCTACAATTGGTACGCCTGTTTGATAGAATGCCGATACTCCTACCACTGCACCAATTGGCTGCTGGATATACCCCGCTAGGGCGAGGGCTAGCAACCCCCCACTGCTATGCCCTACGACGAGCGTCTGCTCATCAATTGCAAAGGGACAGTTTTCTGCTACAAACTCTAGCCACTCACTGAGCTTAGGCTGTTCGGCATGGGGGAGCTGAGGGAGCCACACCTCAATCCCCTTATCTTTGAGCTCAGCCTCCAGCCACCGGAACCAGTTACCCTCTGGCGACCCAAGCGTCCCATGCAAAATGATAGCTTTATTCATAGCTCCACTACCTCAGTCTGACCTTCCCTGAGGCACAACAGGTTGGCCTCTGTAGAAATTGCTTCCATAGCTCTTTTCGCCTTCGACCATTCAGATACAGTTCCTCTAAGTTTGCCTTCCTTAGTGCGTGCATCGTAATGCACGATTACGTTCACCGGAAGTGTACCGGCACCCCTTCCAATCTCCTGCTTACTCCGCGTCCAGAAATTTTGCGACAAATAGTTTGCGCCCGCGGAGCTACCAACGATTATTTTGTGCTTAAACCCCTCCTGGATGCCTGGATGTTGCTGCATTCTCTCTATTAATGCGTCATTATCCCCACCGTGGAAGAATATTATATCGGCCATGCTTATTTCTTTTTCTGCTCCCTCCATTAACATAACAGAATAGTTGATTTCACCAAGATACCTCCTAAACCAACTCTCCCACTCTTGCGCACTCTCTAGCCACATATCCTGGTCTTTAGCAAAGAAACAGCTTAAAATAGATATCGGCTCTTCTAGGCCTGATAGCTCCTCTTTTAAGTCGGATGCAAATTTATCATATAACCTGTCATTGCCACCGGCCAAGATATACTTGGTCATTCGCTTAATCTTTGCTGGCGGCTTCGCGCACTTTGGTGGCTATATCCTCCTGGACCGATAGGTTCTCCTCTAGGTAGGTCTTGGCGGCCTCACGTCCCTGACCAATCTTGCCACTGTCGTAAGCAAACCAAGCCCCCGCTTTTTCGACGATGTTGTATTTGACCGCTAGATCAAGTGTGTCGCCGGCCTTGCTAATTCCTTGGTTGTACATTATGTCAAACTCAGCCTCACGGAAGGGCGGTGCGATCTTGTTCTTGACTACCTTTACCCGAGCGCGATTACCAATAACACTGTCGCCTGACTTGATTTGGCTAATCCGGCGAATGTCCATACGCACGCTGGCGTAGAACTTTAGGGCATTACCGCCAGTGGTTGTTTCGGGGTTGCCAAACATTACACCAATCTTCATGCGGATCTGGTTAATGAAAATCACGGTGGTTTTGCTGCGATTAATTACCCCAGTAAGCTTACGTAATGCTTGACTCATCAAACGAGCCTGTAAGCCCATATGACTGTCGCCCATGTCACCCTCAATTTCGGCGCGTGGTACCAAGGCGGCCACCGAATCTACTACAATTAAGTCAACCGCATTGGAGCGCACGAGCGTTTCAACAATTTCAAGCGCTTGCTCGCCGTTATCCGGCTGACTCAGCAGTAAGTTCTCGGTGTCCACGCCTATACGTTTAGCGTAGGCAGGGTCCAGCGCATGCTCGGCATCGATAAATGCCGCTGTGCCACCAGCCTTTTGTGTTTCAGCAATAGCATGAAGAGTAAGGGTAGTTTTACCACTTGATTCTGGGCCATAAATTTCCACAATTCGACCCCTAGGTATGCCGCCGCCAAGTGCAAGGTCAAGACTTAGACTACCAGTTGGCGTACATTCAACATCAACATCGTGTGTTTCGCCAAGTTTCATAATTGAGCCTTTGCCAAACTGCTTTTCAATAGTTTCTAGGGCCAAACCTAGTGCTTTGGCCTTGCCTTCGTTAGCACCTTGTTTTACCTCGTTTCCTACTTTTTCATCTGTTGACTTTACTTCATTCTTCTTTGCCATAGTCTTGGCTCCTTTCGTCTACGGTAACCCGTGGTCACCTGCATGCACTTAATGTTGTAGCCCTACACTACGCGCCAGCTCCCCACATTGCAACAGCAAACTTTAATCTAAGGGACGGACCCTTAGGTTAAAGTTTTAATCAAATTTCGTTCGCTAATTCGTGCTTTAAAATGTCTAACATCTCTTTATGCTCAACATAATCGTCTAGAAACTGTAGGTATGTAGTCGGGCCTTCAAAGAGCTCGGCTACTCTTCGTGGCACAATCCAATCATCTGATACTTGTTGCAAATAATACGGCAAGCTTGAGTACGGGTATTCCTTCCATTGTCGGGGATTGAGGTGTATGTACCGTGAGATATGATGCAAATATGCATCGTCCGATACCAGCGAGGCCTTGTAACGTGACTCAAACAGTGGTCCAGTGCGTTTGTATTTGTGGTTAAAATACATGCTATAGCTAGTAAGCAGGCTCCTCATAAACTCGGTCATATCGTGTTGACTATATTGGTATAGCAAGATATGGACATGATTAGGCATAAGGCAAAAAGCCAGTAGTTCCACTCGATTTGAATAGTTAGGATACGATACTCCAGCTGAGTTTTTGACCTCGACCAGGGAAAGATAGCGGGCGAATAGCTGTAAAAACATTTCGTAATCGGCGTCTTCGCGGAAAATTCGCGACTTATTGCCGCCCCGAACATAGACATGATAGAAACTTTCGGGAGCATCGCTTTTAAGCACATTTCTACCTGGCATATACTTGATTAAATCATGTTTTGCGATATCTAAGGGTCCGTCCTTACAAAATTACAACAGCTGTGTACTCTGCTTATGTTTTGAGCTATAATTTGTACCAATGCGTATATCTGATAACTTGGTGGAGAAGTTACTTGCTGCAACAGGGAAATTTAGTGATGCCCAGCTGGCTGCGCTTACCGAGCAGCAAAAGAGCGAAAAAAAGCCCCTTCAAGATGTCGTTGTAGCCACCAATACACTAAGCGAAAAAGACCTGACAAAACTATACGCCGCAGAAATTGACGTGCCATTTGCCGAACTAAACGCCAAGGAAATCGATAAGCAAATTATGGAACTCATCCCTGAACGGGTGGCCAGGCAGTATCGAGCAGTCGCCTTTAAACAAGATAGTGACGAAGTAGTCTATGTCGCTATGGAAGACCCCGATGATGTGCCGGCTATTAGCTTTTTGCAAAAGCAGCTAGGTAAGCCAATCCGCGTACACCTGGCAGCCACGTCGACGATTCAGGCAGTTTTAGACCTATACGAAGGCACCAATGTTGGCTCTGAGCTCGAAAAGGTCATTGCCGTTCAAGAAAAAGATGCAAGTGACGAACAGGTCAACGAGGCCGATGTCGCAGAGGATTCACCAATTGCGCAAACAGTGAATCTTGTTATTGATTACGGGGTCAAAAACGGCGCCAGTGATATCCATATTGAACCCCGAGAAAACTTTGTACTCATTCGCTACAGAGTCGACGGCATATTGCGCGAGGTAAACAAGCTCCCCCGTAAAGTCTTGGGTGCACTTGTTTCTCGTATTAAAATATTGGCCAACCTTAAGATTGATGAGCACCGTGCGCCTCAAGACGGGCGGTTTAAGATTTCGGTCAATAATCATATGTATGCACTGCGTGTCTCAACCCTGCCGATACTAGATGGCGAGAAAGTAGTTATGCGTATTTTGGATGAGTCGAGTAAGCCAGCTACTCTCGAGGAACTTGGGTATTGGGGGTATTCACTCGCGGCGGTCAAACATGCCATAGTGCAACCCCATGGCATGATTTTGGTCACCGGTCCTACTGGTTCTGGTAAGTCAACTAGTCTATTTAGCGTCCTTAGCATGCTCAACAGCCCCGGAGTAAATATCAGCACAGTTGAAGATCCGGTAGAGTACCATGTGGTGGGGGCTAATCAAACACAGGTGAACCCTATCGCTGGCATGACTTTTGCAAGCGGGCTTCGTGCACTGCTACGACAAGACCCAAACATAATTATGGTAGGAGAGATTCGTGACGGCGAAACGGCCGATTTGGGCGTGCAAGCAGCCCTGACCGGCCACTTAGTGTTTAGTACCCTTCACACCAATAATGCAGCAACCTGCCTTCCGCGTTTGCTCGACATGAATATTGAGCCGTTCTTGATTGCCAGTACCGTGCGTATTGTAGTTGGCCAACGTCTTGTCAGACGGTTATGCGTAGACTGCCGACAAATAACAATACCCACCGAAACCGACATAGCCCGGCTTGTTCGAGTGTTTCAGCTGACTGATGCGCAGGCCATGCGACGTCTCCATCAGCTAGAGCAACAAGCACTGTCTGATGGCATTGGTGCGAATGGTCCCGCAAAACCAAACGCTCCCTCTACAGTGCAGCTATCGACAAGCGAAAAGGCTATCACACAACTATGGACGGCTCACCCCGAGGGTTGTGAAACCTGCAATCACTCCGGGTATAAGGGGCGGATGGGTATTTACGAGGTTCTTACCAATAATGAATCTGTGCAGCAACTTATTGTGAGCAATGCTACCAGCGAGAAGATTCAGGCCCAGGCAATGACTGATGGTATGCTAACAATGCAGGTTGATGGCCTCGTTAAGGCACTACGGGGGCAAACTACCATAGAAGAAATACTGCGCGTCACCGCAGAGAAATCATAACCCACCATGCAATTTACCTACAAAGCACTTCGCAAAGACAATTCAAGCATCAGCGGGACAATCGAGGCGTCTGACCGAGAAGCAGCTGTCAACGCGCTCGCCCACCAAGGGCTCCACCCATTGCTAGTAACTGCAGTCGAAACAAGCCGGCTCAAGCACGGCCACAAAGTCAAAACTGCCGACATGGTTATATTTACTCGGCAGTTGTCGACAATGATTTCGGCCGGTGTTCCTCTGGCCAGAGGGTTGTCGACTTTGCAAGATAGTCCCAATACTCCCTATTTCCGAGAAGTACTTACCAAAATAACCAAAGATGTAGAAGGTGGCACCTCTCTCGGCGACTCATTTGCGAAATTTCCAAATGTTTTTGATGAGGTCTATGTCAATATGGTTAAAGCCGGAGAAGAGGGTGGTATTCTTGACGAAATTTTGAAACGTCTCGCCAGCCAGGTTGAGCTAAACGCCAGTATGAAGAAGAAAATTAAAGGGGCGATGACCTATCCGGTTGTTATCCTGTGTATTACCATTATGGCTTTCTTTGGGATAATGTTTGTACTCATGCCCAAATCTCTGCCATTCTGAAGGATTTAGGTGGCCCAGATGCCAAGCTACCCATTTATACCCAGATTTTGATAGACCTTAGTAGCTTTAGCCGCAAGTATGCAATTATTATCATTCCGATTGTGGTAATGCTCGGCATACTTATTAGGCGATACATTGCCACCCCAAAGGGTAAATACCAATTTCACGCCCTAATGCTTCGTACACCAATCGTTAAGACTATCATTACCAAGGTAGCAATTGCACGTTTTTCTCGCACCTTTGCTTCGTTGATGTCAGCGGGTGTTGGTGTGCTTGATTCACTGTCGGTGACGGGCGGTGCAATTGGCAATAAGGTTATTGAGCGAGAGCTCGCAGAAGCCGCTGTGCAGGTAAAAAATGGCAAGCAACTTTCGGAAGTCATTGCCGGAAGCCCCCATTTCCCTAAAATTGTTTCTCAGATGCTTGCTGTCGGCGAAGAAACTGGTACAACCGACACCGTGCTGATAAAAGTAGCAGATTTTTATGAAGAAGAGGTCGCGACTACCATAGATAGTTTGGCGTCTATAATCGAACCGGTTATGATTGTCTTTTTGGGGGCCGGAGTTGGCTTGATTGCCGCCAGTGTCATGGGGCCAATCACTAGTTTAAGTGGTCAAGTTGGCAACGATTAATACACTTTCTCCTTGACGCCATTCCGCTACTGGTTATAATCAAACATAGACTTACGGATACTCCGTCAAGCTTTATATCACAATAAATAAGGATGGTGGCCCTTATGGTTTTACTAACAAAGAAGAACAAAGGCTTTACAATCGTTGAGCTTTTGATAGTTATCGTGATAATTGGTATCTTGGCCACATTAGTTATCATGACCTTTACTGGTATCCGACAAAAGGACCGCAATACACAGCGGCAAACAGACATCAAAGCAGTGAACGGCTATGTTGAGTCATTCTACGCAGAGTATGGTTACTATCCATACGCTGGCGATATGCAAGTTGATGCCTTTAACAAAAAGTACATGAAGGGGCTTGACTCAAAGGCACTTGTTGACCCCAAGCAAAAACAAGATGGTACAGAAACCTATAGCACATCAGCTGTGGCCGCTGGCACCTATCAGTATAGCTACCTGCCGCTTCAAGACGACAATACGGCTTGCACTGGTACGACGCCATCTGGCGCAACCGATGAACCAACCGACACTGGTTGTACCAAGTATACCCTCACTGCAAATCTAGAGGGTCCAGGCAACAAGACCTTCGTAAAAGAAAGTAACTAAATCTGCCTAAAAAAGTAGTAAAAGAACGCTCCAAGATGGAGCGTTCTTTTACTACTCGCCAGACACAAGTGTACGTTATACTAATACATAACCATGAGCGAATTAACCACTCCGTCTAAATACCGACAACGAGGCTTTAGTGCGGTGGAATTTTTAGTTGCGGCAGTTGTGTTTGGCATAATCACCCTGGGCATATTCTCGGCATTTAGTGCTGTGCAGCGCTCCTACGCACTCGCTCGTCAATTAAACGAAATGTACACCGTACTCAGCGCCTGTCCAGAAATTGATCGTGCACTCGAATATAATTCGCTCAGCGATACTGCTAACTGCTCGCCAAACAACACCTTCTTACGTGAAAATGGCCTTACGGGCAAGCGTAGCTACACACCCGTGCTTGATGTTGTGCAGACCAACGATCCGGCATTTGTGGCGAGCGGAGATGTGCTTAAGAACGTACCTGACAGTAAAATCATAGATGTGACGGTAGGGTTCCCCGATAAAAAGACACGCCCGATGGAATTAAGAATGCTGGTCACCCGAAATGGAGTAGGTCAACAGTGAAGCTCTTGTATAACCACAAGGGGTTTACCATACCCGAGCTTATCGTGGTCATGACACTTACTCTATTGTTTAGTAGTCTCGTTCTTTCATTTACCTTCGACATATGGGGAGGTGCAAGCCAGCTACAAAACAGTAGCGATACCCTTGTATCCCGTCAGAATCTTGGTGATACCCTACGCAATAGGCTCAATGCCGCCACAACGCTTCTTAACCAGAACAGTATACCCGATCCAAACACCATGGTTTCTGAGCCAACTGATGCGAGTGGTAGTCATTGGCTAAGAATCCATGCAGTACCACAAACTATTCCAATTCCCGCATCTGGTAGCTATACGCCTGTCATTTACTATTCTGCGCCGGCAATAGGCACAAACAAACAGTTCCTTATGCGCGGCTCGTCGCCCTATCAAGATGAATTTATACTGTACCTAGATGGAGCCAAAAAACAGCTAAAACTGCGCGTACTTGCCGTAGACGCTAGCCCTCTGGCAAATCCCCTTAAAACATCCTGCCCCACCACTATAGCTACACCCACTTGCCCACGAGACCACATTCTTGCCGAAGATGTACTGAATGTCAGTACAAAATACTTCTCAAAATCTGGCAATCCTGTGAACTGGAACGATGTCAAAGACCCAGAAACAGGTGCATCAATTGGCCCAGACTTTAGTTCCGATGTTGAGGTTGTAGAAATGTCGGTCACTTATACTAAGCGCGCCGTCATAAAGGGCAGGTCGGACAGCCGGGCTCAGACAACGGTGAGAGTTGCATTAAGGAATGGATGAAATGAAGTTACTACAATCAAGCTATAAACAAAAGGGCTCAATACTCGTGACGATACTGGTCACCAGCCTTTTTTTGACAATGCTGCTTCTTGGCGTAATGATACTTGCAGATGCTAACCTAAAACGCGCGCGAGGACGTATTTTGCAACTGCAAGCGCAGTATTCCGCAGAATCTGGTGCGGATGTAGCGATTGCAAAGTTAAATGATAGCTCAAATCCATTGGCCGATACCTACACTGGCAGCCCCACAGAAACACAAGTACTCAACGCCAAACAATACCGCTCAACCTTTAAAACAACAGTGGTCAGCGGCTCAAACCCTAAAGAAAAAGTTATTACCTCAACAGGGTATGTCTATGCTCCAAAAACAGCTACCAATCCAACAAATAAGCGAACTATTCGCGTTATTGCACAGAGGTCTAGCGGCACCACCGCCTCTTCGGTGCTCAGCCGAACGATTATCGATGTTGCCAGCAGTGTGAAAAGTATCTCTGCTCGAGATATTTATGTGAATGATTATCTGAATCTTCAAAAAAACTCAAATACCATTGTTGCGGACAGCATTACTGTTGTCGGAAAAGATGCTTCTGCTCAAAAATGCTCTATCGTTGGCCCTGGAGTACTCCAAAAGCCTACGAGTTTTCATGACCCGGCTCAAACTAAGGCCAAGTTGAGTTTGGGCTTCAATAACTGTATAAACCCTCCTGGGAACTACACAAATTCAAACTTTGATGTGCTAGCAAACGATACTTCTTTGCGTCCTATCCAGTCTTTGCGCATTCCCTGGAATCAATATATGGATGATAGCTACCAACCATCCGTAAGCGGATGCTCTGACTGGACAACCGGTGGCAGCACACGGCAAATTCCACGCATCGGCAATGAAAAAAAGACGCATTATCCCGACAATGGCAGCAACATCACCGCAACTTGTGGGACAAATGGCGATATTGATTTGGGAACAAATACCACCTTTGTGCTTCGTGACAACATCCATTTACGTGCCAATCTTTGCGCAGCGAGTGCTTGTAACCCAATCTTTAATAACCCTGACGCAGCTAGTATGAAATTTGTTTTTGTTTAAGGCACGATTAATTTTGACTCCTTAAGAACAACTGCTAGTAGCGGTCCAATCGTTTTTGTTACTTATGGAGCGGACCCTGCCTCTAAAATAAAGTCCTGTCCACATGGCGGGTCACTTTATTTAGGGAAGTCAAATATCGAAACTAGAGCACCGGCGGCATATCTTTTGGCTACCTATGGGCTCTGCCTTGACCAAACCAAGTTCGCTATCGACGCCCCTGCCTTGGGCGGTATTGGTGGCAAGTCAGTATTTATTTCTACCAACTCTGGTAATCCGTGGAGCCTACGGCTTGATCCAAACTTTCCTCTTAGTGAAATACCGATCGACCTCTCTTGGCGCCAATCAAGCTACCAACGGCTGTAGTCAAACTGTGGTATGATAGTCTTAGGATAACTCTAGTGCTTAGATGGGCAGCATGAAAAATACACAACCCCTTACCCCGTATCTGTTTGCGGACAAACCAATCTTTGGTTTTGATATCGGTCGTTCTACGATACGAGTCATGCAGACACACCCTAAAGGCGACCTTTGCACTGTCGATGGTTATGGCGAGACCTCCTTTGATCCTGCAGCCATTCAAGATGGAATAGTAGTTAACCATGAAGCAATAGCAGAAGCTGCAAATCAACTTTTCACCCATAAACTGATTGGGTCTATCACTACAAACCGCGTTGCACTATCACTTCCAATTGCACGAACTTTTACCCGTTCAATCGATTTACCAAAGTTGACTGATAAAGAGCTGCAAGAAACCATAAAGACCGAAGTAGAGCAATATATTCCCGCTGCTTCTGACGACCTTTATACCTCATACTCCATTACTCCAAAGGGCAAAAATACTTCCACCGCGTTTATTGTTGCAATGCCCAAAAAGATAGTAGACTCGCACATAACTCTCATGCGCATCTTAGGCCTTGAGCCAGTTCTCATTCAAACCACCAGTGGTGCAGGAGCAACACTATTTAGCCGTGACTCACAAAGTGACCTACCCTCAGTTTTAGTTGATTTTGGAAGCGAAAGTGCCGACATCACTATTTATGACCGAGGCCCCCTTGTCAGCGGTACTGTTGCATGCGGTGGTGAACAAATTACTGAACTTATATCTGGTGCGCTTGCTGTCTCAGAACGAGAAGCCAGTATTATCAAGGCAAAGTATGGCCTTGCTCTCAGCAAAAAACAAAAGCAGATTCAAACTGCCCTTGAGCAACCCCTTAACCTCCTCTCTCGTGAAGTACGTCGTAACATTCGCTATTACGAAGAGCGCTCCAAAAGCAAAAAAACTATCTCCCAAGTAGTGATCATGGGTGGGGGTGCTAACATGCCAGGTCTGACAGAATATATGATTAGCGAACTTCGTATACCCGTCAGATCATTTGATACCACTGTTTACTTTAATTTTGGTAAGTTGCAGCCGATTGCTATGAGTGACCGCATGTCTTATGTGACTGCGGCTGGACTCAGTTTATCGCAGCCACATGAGGTCTTTTCATGATTAATCTTATTCCCCCAGAGATGAAAGAGTCGTATCGCTATGCCAGGCGCAATTATCATTTGTCCCATTGGGCAGCCGCTTGTTTAGTGGCAATATTTGGAGCCCTGTTGATTACTGGTTTTGGGCTATTGCACATACACCAAGCTTCCAGGTCATACGAAAACCAAGTAGCAACTGCCCGCCAAAATCTCGCCGATCAAAATTTCACAAAGGTCCAGGCCGAAGTAAGAGATATGTCAAATAACCTCCAGCTGGCCACCCAGGTCCTTTCTAAGCAGGTGTTGTTCTCGGAGTTGCTTCAGCGCCTTGGCACCATAATGCCGGCTGATACCATTCTTACCAACCTTACAATATCCCAGTCCCAAAAGGGTATAAATGTCACCGCAAAAGCCAAAACATATACTGCAGCTACCCAGCTTCAGGTAAACATGACCGACACTAAGAATGAGCTCTTCAGCAAGGCCGATATAGTTAGTATTTCTTGCTCGGGCGCGACAAGCTACCCCTGTTCGGTGTCTATCAGCGCTCAGTTTTCGCCCAACAATCCATTCTTATTTGTTAGTAATAGTGGGGTCAAAAAATGACACCAAAACGACTTTTTTATCTTCTTCTCATAACGGTCTCTTTACTTTTCATCGCAACTATTTCTACGGGGTATGTAGCAAATTCTGTGCTCTCACAACAAGCAGAGAAGCTACGTCAACTAAAGGCAGAGAGCGAAGCAACCCAAGAACTACAATCATTGCTTCAAAAAAACAAAAGCGATATCAAGCGTTATAGCGACCTTAACGAAATCGCGAAAGCTGTTGTCCCTCAAGATAAAGACCAGGCTCTAACGGTTCGCGAAATAGTCAAGATTGCCAATGACAGTGGCATCACAAATCTAACCTCAATCAACTTCCCCGCCTCCACGCTAGGTGGTACAGCGAGCGGCGGCAGCCAAGCTGGAGGTCTTTCGCAAGTTATACCTGTCAAAGGCATCAGCGGAGTCTACCTTTTGCCTATTACCGTCACTGTCGATAGCTCTAACCCAGTCAGTTATTCTCAGTTCACCACTTTCCTGCAAAGGCTGGAACAAAACCGACGCACAGCGCAGGTTAGTGAAATTACTATTACACCAGATCCAAAGAACCCCTCAACTATTGCTTTTGTGATAACACTAAACGAGTATATAAAACCATGAAAACCAAAGCTACTATCAATATAGCATCTGTTAAAAAGCGTATTTTGGTCATATTACGACTGGCGAATCGCTACAAAGCACTACTATTTTTTCTACTTATCGCCGGCTTGTACGGCTTCATACTGCTTCGTATTAATAGCCTAAGCAATATTCCCGCCAGCGAAACAGACGTTGCCGAGCTCCAAAATGCCGCCAAACAACCTCATATCAAGGAGGCGACCATTACCCGTTTGCGTAGCCTGCAAGACAACAGTGTTCGCGTACAAACGCTCTTTAGCGAAACCAGAAATAATCCGTTTAATGAATAATCGACCCTTGGCCCCTAGTTAACCTTCGGCAGTTCTCCGTTGTTTGCTAACTGATTATTGGTAGTAGCTTGTCGTGATAACGCTTCAGGTGTGTTGAGCTGTGACGATTGGGCATCTGCATTAGCTTTATTCTGCATTGCTCGAAAAGCCATAAACTGTTCGTATTCGTTGGCGTTGATTTGTACTTGAGGTCCCTCCTGCCGTCCCGACCCAAAGGTCGTTGGAACGCGCCCACTCTGCAAGGCTGCATCAAAGTTTTCGTGCGCTTCGATGATGTCTCGTGCAATCATTTGTGCGCCACCTAGCTTAGCAAACTCATAATTATCTTGTTCGCCCGGTGTCTCAACTGTCAGATGACCATAGCCAAATATATGGCCCAAAAAGTCTTGTCGCACCGATACATCAGCCACATGCTGTAAGCTAAGCTGTGAGACTTTGTTAGCCAAAATACCCGGCTGCAATACTTGTAGCAGTGACTCCTCAGTAAGAATAAGCCTCTCTTGTGAGCGCAGCCAGGCAGGAATAATTGAAAATAACACAATAATCGAACTCAGCAGCACCGCTCCGGCCACAATAGCAGGTCGATATGCGGCTACTGTTCCGTCTGCGTCACTTAATGAAGAGGTGAGCAGAACAGTCACCCCTAAAATAGCAAGCACCGCAACAAGTGCCATCAACCAAATCTGTACATAGACAAACCAATGGTGCTTATAAATGCCGAGTATTTCTTCGTCTTTACCAATTGGCAGCTTGCCGTGCCAAAATACTGCTTCTGATTCTTTTACCATAATTGGTATTATATCAGCTTACTTTGATTATCGCGTTCAGAAACATGAGGTTCCTGGGGTTCAGCAAGTTTCTTGCCGAGGTGTTTATGTGCCTTATGGGTAGCTCGTCGCCCTCGTGGCGTCCGCTCCAAAAAGCCCAGTTGCAATAAGTACGGCTCATAGAAATCCTCTATAGTTGTGGCTTCGTCACCCGTCAGCGCCGAAATGGTTGTCAGGCCAACCGGTCTATCCCCATAGGCATCTATCATGCGCAGCAGCAGATTCCTGTCCGCCGGATCCAGCCCAAGTTCATCAATTTCAAGTAGTTCAAGCGCTTTTGTGGTGGTAGTGGTATCAATAACCCCGTCACCATTGACGTCCGCATAGTCGCGCACACGCTTAAGCAGCCGGTTGGCAATACGTGGTGTTAAGCGGGCGCGAGTAGAAAGCGATTCCGCCGATTCCGGCAATATTTTTACCCCGAGTATTCCGGCCGCCCTTGTTATAATTGCCATGATTTCACTTGGAGTGTAAAATTCGAGCCGATAAATGTGTCCAAATCGGTCACGTAGCGGTGCCGCAAGTGCGCCAGTGCGAGTGGTGGCGCCAATAACGGTAAACCTTGGTAAGTCCAGACGCACACTCCGTGCAGCCGGGCCTTTGCCTATGACAATATCAAGCTTAAAATCTTCCATGGCGCTATACAGCACCTCTTCGACCGTGCGGCTCAGCCTATGAATCTCGTCGATAAACAGTATGTCGCCGTCCTGCAGGTTCGTTAAAATACTTGCCAAATCCCCTGCCCGCTCAATAGCCGGTCCAGCAGTTACCCGAATGTTGGTCCCCATTTCGTTGGCAATTACTGTCGCCATAGTGGTCTTACCCAAGCCCGGTGGCCCATAGAGCAACACATGGTCTATCGATTCACCACGCTTTTTGGCTGCATCGATAGCAAGTTTAAGGTTCTTTTTGAGCCTCTCCTGACCGATGTATTCATCAAAACGCTGTGGTCGCAGCGTTACCTCTATCAGACGCTCTTCATCGTCCTCGTCGTGTGCACCCGTATCGACTATTCTCTCAATCGCCATCTGTAACCTCAGCAATCTGCAGCAATGCAAAGGCATGTCTTGCGACCTGAAGCGTACCAGAAAACTCCATTAACATCTGAATTCGATACATATCTGGTTGAGCAGTCTCATAAACGAACTGCTGACTGTTGGACCTGTCGTCATTTGAGTCAATGTGCGCGTAAGTATCCCCGTTTCTTGCATATATAAACCAGCTACTTCCCGTGTATCGTCCTATTTTTTCCTTTAACCGGCTAAGTGAGCGGGTGTAGTGTGGCTTATCATCATTAACTATAAGGATACACTGCTTTATTCCTACGTCTGGCACGATGTGAATAGAGTCAGCCAGCGACATACCCGTCGACCAGCTAAAATGCGCATCATTTGCGTACTGTTCGCTAAAAAACACATCTCTATTTGGCAGTTCTATGCGATGACCGATAAATTCATAGATGCCTGTAGATGGGTTATCTCCGTACTTTATATCCCAAATCGGTCCCTCGGTAATTTGCTCAGACATACCCCTATTGTACATCACTATTTATGGCTGCGTCAGGGAACATGGTTGGGGTCCCAGCAGGTACGTAGATTACAGTTGAGTTTGGTGATTTCTTGTAGCTCTTCAGGGTACAGCTCGAAGTCAAAAATGTCGATATTTTGTTGTATGCGCTCTGGGGTGATAGATTTCGGTAGCACCACTAGGCTATTTTCTATGGCCCAGCGCAGCATAATCTGTGCGTAGCTTTTGCCATGCTGCTCCGCCATAGCAGTAATGACCTCGTCCTGCATGCGCTTGCCGTGTGCGAGTGGTGAGTACGCCTCAACTACAATGCCGTGCTCACGACAGTATTCGAGCAGCTCTGGCTGCTGCAAAAACACGTGTAGCTCCACCTGGTTTACCACCGGCATCTCACGAGCATAAGTCTTCATTTCTTCAAGGTGTTTGATGGTGTAGTTACTAACACCAATAGAACGAATCTTGCCAGCTGTCTTGGCATCTTCGAGCGCTCGCCACGATTTTCTACGCAGCACCGTGACTGGGAAATGCAGCAGCATGAGGTCAATGTAGCTTGTTTGCAGCTTAGCAAGTGATTCGTCCACGCTACTTGCAGTACGTTTTTCACCAAAATTGGGGAGCTTCACCTTGGAAGTGATAAATAACTCCTCTCGGTTTAACCCCATTTGCTGCACTGCGGCTCCAAGTAGGTCCTCGTTGTCGTAAAACTGTGCGCTGTCGAAGTGCCGATAGCCAGCATCGATGGCTGCCTTAAATGCAGCGTTAAACGCAGCAGCGTCTTTGACTTGCCACAGTCCTAGTCCCACCTGTGGTATCTCGTGTCCATCACTTAGTTTTATACTAGGCAGACTCATGCTATTTCCTATTAACTATTACTTCGCTGACCTCAATGTTCTTTGGTAAATCAAGAATAGTGATAATAAATGCCGCCAAGTCTGTCGGGCTCATCCAGTCACCTTGGATGGTGTTGTCTATTCCAGTTGCCTTTTCAAATAGCTTGGTCCTAAAACCGCCAGGGCAAAAACTAATCACACGGTTTGGCAAGCTCTTTAGCTCGAGTTGTAGGTTCTGACTAAAACCACGCAGCGCCCATTTACTGGCGCCATATGCTGCCTGGCTCGCATAGGCCTTGGTGCCCACAGTAGAGGCGATATTGACTATATCCGACCCGTTAGCCTTGAGCTTTTCAATGAGCTTTGAGGTGAGGAGAATCGGTGCTTCAACATTGACTGCAAAAACATGCTGCAGTTCAGTTGCATCAATACTATCCAGGTCTTGCACTGATAATACACCGGCACAGTTGATGAGAGCAGCAATGGGCTCTTGGTTATTTTGCAACTCTTTTGCGGCATTTCCTATCTGCTCACTATCCGCAAGGTCACATAGGTAGTTCTTCTCTGCATATTCGCACTCCCGCCTTGAGATATTGGCAACCTTTTCGCCACGCTCCGCATACAATTTTGCTAGTGCAAACCCCAGCCCATCGCTTGCCCCCGTAATCACTATCACACCTGACTCCTTACTGCAATAACGCTGACTTCCATCGATGCGCCCAGAGGTAAGGCAGCTACACCTATAGTCTCACGCGCCGGCAAGCATACTCCATCAAAATATGCACTATACTCGCTGTTTATCTCTGGTATTTGTGTCATGTCTGTAACGTAAAGCGTCAGCTTAACGACTGCATCCAGGTTTAGCCCAGCCGCTTCTAATATTGTTCGGATGTTTTGCATACAAACAGCAAATCGTTCACTGGTAGTATCGCCGACCAGTTGCCACTCAACATCGGCATGAATCTGTCCCGACACAAACACAAACCCATTTGCCTCAACTGCTTGTGAAAGTATTGAGTCATTTGATGCCACCTTATTAGTTGCAGTTTGCTCCATCATACCTCCATTACGAATTTTATTATATAAGTTAGGTTCTCTTTGAGAAAATTAGCAATTTCTTCTCTCACGCCCGCCGTTCCCGTTGCTTCGGCGAGAGCAGTTGCTTCTGCGCTGTCGATTTGAGCGGCACTGAGCCATGCGACTTCACACGGGTAAATGCTTAGCTTTGGGGTCTAGAAAGACCCTGCTACTGTCAGGTTGCGGTCGGGCCAGGTAGCATCATAATGATATTGCTGGCCAGAATCTCTACGTAATAGCTCAATTACTTTCTTAGCCGCAGCGACTTCTGAGCTACCGTTCAGAAAGCCCTTCTTATACTCGCAAACAGGCGGTATTCCCATGACATCAACTATTCTTTCTAGCGATGCAAACGGCAAATATTCACTCGTCCAGTGCAAGCTATAGTACCCGCTGTATCCCTCAAGACCTATCACACTATCATCACTCATCCGCCAGCGCATACCTGTCTCGACACCGGCAGCTTCTAGGCTACTTTGCACGGTTGCCTTTCAGGGCGGCTCGCACACGGGCAGAAGTATCGAGATTGGGTGCCACTCCCTCGAGTGCTTTGGTTGCGTCGGCCAGCGTGTAGCCCAGCGCCATCAGGGCTTCGGCCGCTTCATCCGCCGTATTCATTTCAGTCTGAACAGGTGTACCAGTAGTATAGGCGACTGCCAGGCCTACTTTGTCGTGTAAATCTACTGCAACGCGCTCAGCAATTTTCTTACCAACACCGCTTGCCTGGCTGACATAGGCCGAGTCGGAGTTGGCTATGGCGTTGCGCACTTGCTCTGTCGCGCCGAGACTGAGGATGGCAAGCGCGGCTTTGGGACCAACACCCTGCACCGTGATAAGCAGTTCAAACAGTTTTTTGGCGGCAAGGCTACTAAACCCAAATAAGTCTTGTGCCTGCTCACGTATGTGATGGTAAGTGTACAGTTTTACCTCGTCATGCAAAATTGCTAGGTCAAAGTCGCCAGATGCTAACTGTACCTCATAGCCCACGCCATGCACATCAACAATTACGCTTGAACCAAATTTCTCGCTTACTATCCCATGTACATGTGCAATCATGCTCTTATTATCGCATCTTTCGCCTGCGTCAAGGACGGACCCTGACGCAAAATCAAACAAGCATCTTAAAAGAACCGCTACTGCTTGCGTCAGGGTCCGTCCTTGACGCATACTGGCAGTATGCCGGGAAAAAACATCATCAAACAGTATGCTCCAAATAGTTATTACCATATTTATTCAAGAGGCGTAAATAAACAGATAACATTTGACGGAGAGGAGGACTTCTCGGTATTCATTGGTTTGCTTAAACGCTACCTTTCGCCTGCAAAAATTACCTCAGCTACTCGTCATGTTTACCCTAATTTTAGCGAAAGACTAGAGTTAATATCGTACGCTCTCATGCCGAATCATATTCACCTATTTGTATACCAGCGTGATGCGTATGCTATTCGCGACTTTATGAGGTGTCTACTTACAAGTTACTGTATGCAGTACAACAAAATTCATAAACGAGTTGGGCCTCTGTTCCAAAGCCGCTACAGAGCAGTACTTATCAGCGATGACTCTTACCTGCGGCACATTTCACGCTATATACATATGAACCCACATCACTGGGAAGCAAGCGACAAAACGAGTCTTGACTTTTTTCTTTCAAAACGGAACGCTCCTTGGGTTCACCCCGAACATGTCATGCAATATTTCGCTTCACCGGAAGAATATCTTACATTTATGCACGATTATCAAGAAGTAAAAGATATGATAGACGAACTCAAGTGGGAGCTTGCCACCATTGAAGACGAGGACTAGACGCTTCAGGGACGGACCCTGACGCATATGCGGGAGGCCTAGATGCGGGACATGAGTGAGTGAGTGATGGCGGCGGCAAGTGCATCGGCGGCGTCATCAGGTTTGGGGGTAAGTGTTAGATTTAGGTGCAGGCGCACCATTTCTTGCATTTGCTTTTTTTCGGCACGACCAAAACCGGTCAGGGTTTGTTTGATCTGGAGTGGCGTGTACTCGCAGATTTCTAGTCCAGCTTTTTTGCCGGCCAACATAGCCACGCCGCGGGCATGACTGACGCTCATAGCAGTCGTGACGTTGCGCGCAAAAAACAGTTTCTCGATGGACATAACCTGCGGATTGGTTTCGGCAATAATCTCGCATAGTCCGTCATATATCTCGACCAGTCGCTCATCGAGTGGGGTGTGAGCCGGTGTTTTTATAACGCCAGCCGTAACCATTGTTGCTTTTTGACGACTATAATCGATTACCCCAAACCCGAGGATACCCGTCCCGGGGTCAATGCCAATGATTCTCATTTTTCAGCTGATTTTACTGGGGATTGCACTTCTGAATCTGTTGATTTTACTTCATTTTGAGTGATAAGTGCTTCAGGTTGGTGAGCTTTGGGGCGATAGAAGATGGTAAACGGTGAGAGCAGCGCTACAAATAGGCCGCTCCAAAATACAATGTTTGAGATAACATAGAGCCAGCCCCAGTCCTGCACCACAACACTTGATTCACTAAACACGTCACCGTCGGGACGAAAGGTTTGAATATGTTTATATGTTGACGGAAACCCATAGTAGACATTGGTAAATGTGCCGGGAGTAGTTGAAGCTACTTGGGCCGTAGGGGCCCCATACGTAAAGCCTTTTACCACCTTCACCTCAGCCCGTCTGGTGACAAGTAGGCTCAGCACCGTTGCAAGAATGGCGATAAAAAGTAGCGAAAATACTAGTCGTTTAAACATTTTCATATAGTCATAGTATCACGCTTGGCCATACTAAATCAGCGTTTCGTCAATATCGAAGTTTACGTGCGTGTTCTGAACATCATCGGTGTCTTCGAGCGCGTCCATCAGGCGCATAATCTTGCCGGCCGTAGCTGCATCTGTTACTTCGATAGTCGTATTTGGTACATAGATAAGTTCAGCCTCAGAAATAGCAAACCCTTGCTGTTTTAGCGCATCACGCACTCGTGCCAAGTCGGTAGCAGCCGTATAGACAACCGCTTCGTTGCCTTCTTCCTGGACGTCTTCGGCACCAGCATCAAGCGCTGTGAGCATAAACTCGTCGCCATTGGCAGCTACGCGTATCATGCCTTTATGTTCAAACTGAAACACTACTGCACCCTTTTCGGCAATGTTGCCACCGTGTTTGCTAAAAGCCAGCTTCACCATGGGGTAAGTGCGATTAAGGTTATCGGTCGCGACCTCAACAAGAATTGCTACCCCGCCTGGTCCATAGCCTTCATACAGCACCTCTTGTAGTTGCGCTGCACCTTTGTCTTTGATGCGGTCAATTGCCCGCTGAATGTTGGCAGCCGGCATATTGGCGGCTTTGGCCTTGTCCATGGCCAGCCGGAGTGCAAAGTTGGTCTCTGGGTCAGTACCGCTGCGAGCAGCTATAGCGATAGCATTGCCGAGCTTAGTAAATACCGCACCGCGTGCCGCATCCTTGGCGCCTTTGGTGCGTTTGATAGTTGACCATTTGCTATGTCCAGACATGTCAGAAATCTCCGCTTACATCTGTTATTTTAGCAGATTTGGCCACAAAACACCATCACCCCTACGCAGTTGTAAAATCGTAGGCCTAGTGCTTAATATTTGGTAGTGCGAATCGTACGACCAGACAACAACTCAAGCTCGGGGAACTCAGCACCTTTGCGGGCTAGGAAACTATCGATTCGAGCATTTAGAGTAGCTTGTTTCATAGTAGAGTCCTCCTTTTATGCCTCAATTGTACTGGTTGATGAAGGCATATGTTGTGAAATTGCTCAACGATTTTTTGTAAGATATTCCACTATCTTTTTCGCTGGGGCTGAAGGCTCATTGCAGCACTCGTAACGGTACGTAGCAAATCATTTGGAGCAACCCACGCTTTTATCATGTAGGTCATTGCCCCTAGGTCGTAAGCACGGTCTATGACCGCATGGTTTTCGTAATTACTAAGGACAATAACTGCCGTGTTGGCTGCAGCCAGTTTTGAACCTGCCTGTTCCAAAAGCTGTAAACCGTTCAGTTTGGGCGTGTACAAATCAAGTAATAAAATATCTGGTGCCGGCGCCTCGCTAAGCCGCTCCAATGCCTCTAGGTTATTCGCAAACGTCAAAACACTATAGCCACCCTGAGCAATGATATACGAATACGCATCGGCTAGGGACAAATCGTTCTCTACCACCCACACTTTTATTGCATTTGCCTCAGATTTCACAGCTCTATGCTACCAGGCCCGTTTAGGCTAGTCTGTAAATAAACTAACTCTCGTATAAATTTTAAATTTGAGAGTTAGACTCGCACGTTCTCAAACTCGTCGCCGCCAGTTGAACGAATCAGCTTCGGTACATCAACATAATAAGTAAACTTCTGGTACGATATAAAGCCCTTTTTCTTGAGCTTATGGAGCTCAACAGCAGTTGTTTCGCGGGTAATGCCCACCATTTCGGCAATATCTTGATGACTCAGTCGCAAATCTATTTTGGTCTTGCCATCAGCCTCAACTACCCCAAATCTTGCTACTAAATACTGTAGCAAATAAGATAATTTATCTTGAGCGTGTGATTGTTCTAGTGCATAAATGTGCATCGTGGCCCCAACGTAGTGCGATACATAATTCTCAAGCATTTGGTTACGCAAGTCGGTGTTATGATTCATTTCAAGCTGATAATCGTCTTTTGATATAGCCAATACAGTACAATCGGTGAGGGCTTCATAGTAATACAGACAAACGGGTGCCTTATCGGTAACCCATGACATCGGCAAGACATCACCTGGTCCCAAAAGTGTTACCGTGCGTTGGTCGCCATTAGAGGTAATACCGTAGACTTTTATCATGCCCTTTTTGAGCGCCAAAACACTCCGCGGTACTTCGCCCTGGAATAATATGGTGCGCCCTTTTTGGAACTGCCGGATCATGCCTTTAGCCGCAAGTGCCTCCAAATATCCAAATCTTTGCTTTGTTTCCACTCCTATAGTATAGGATGATATTCAAAATTTACTAGTACGGATGTAGATTTCTTGCCTTAGACTAGTTAAATATCTGCAAACCATTTTTTTGGACGCTTATATAGCAAGTAAACAATACTACCAATTACACCGTAACATAAAAGCATATCTGTAAGAGAAATGTAGACACCAGTTTGAAATATGTTTGGCACTCTACTAAGCAACGTGGCCATGTCGAGCATGTAAGTAAGCATGATTTTAGCTGGATAGGCAAATACCCCTGACAACATCGGAAGATACATGCCAGCTAGGCCAGCGGCAAGGGTAAACAACATTGCAATCGGGACAAACAGCGCTACCACTATATTTGCGACCAGTCCAATTAACGACATTTGTCCAAAAATATAGAGTATGAGCGGTAGTGTCATAAGTTCGGCAGCCATTGTTTCGACTGCCATTTTGAGCACCAAGGGTGCTTCTCTATTTTTATACAGTTTACTGAGTATCTGGGGTGCAATCATCAAAATCCCAAAAAAGGCCAAAAATGATAAGTACCAACCAACATCACTCCAGAGATAGAGCGGGTTAACATATGCAGTACCTGCAGCCGCCAGCAGTATAAGCAGTATTGGCCGAATAGTGCGACCATAGTACCAGGCAATAAGGCTAAGCCCGCTCACTACACTTGCCCGAACAATACTAGCGCTCATGCCCGTCAAAAACAAAAACCCAATCATAAGTATAGCCGCCACTGCTACGCAGAGCAGTTTTGAGCGGCTGCCAAGCAAGCGACGCACTGCATCGAGGATGATGGTAAGGTTATAGCCGCTCACCGCCACAATATGTACCAACCCCACCATTAGTAACGCCTGGCTGGTCTGGAACGGCAAAGTATTACGCTGCCCCACAAGCAAGCCCAAACCAAATGAAGCAGCCGGTTCGGGCAGTGCTGTCTGCACGCCGGCTGCGAATTTGCGGCGCACCGTATCGATAAACGCATTGTGGCTATCCACTCTTTGTACTTGCGCATAGCTTGTAGAGGCCTGCATGCCACCCCGGGTCTTATACATCTTTCCTTCGATAAGCAAAACATCGCCTTTAAAGACCGCTAGTTCACCGTAGCCCTTCACTTTCATTTTGCCTGGCAATGCTGCCTTAATGGGCTGTTCTACTTGAATATTTTCGATAGCAAAACTGAGCTGCCCCTTTTCGGCATAAATTGCGTCGGACTGCGCAACTGCCCGCAAACTTACCTTTTGCCCCGAGAGTATGCTGTACGGGACCACTCGCTGTAGCATGCTGGCACCCCGCCATACCCCCAGCGACAGTCCTGCAATAACTATCCAGGTCATACATAGCACCGTTTGACGACGCAGAAGTAAGCACACTCCAGCTGCCACCAACCCAAACCATACAGGCACGGCAAGCTGCCACCGCGCAGCGCCCAGTCCGGCTAGTACGCTTGCGCAAAACAGCGTAAGTAGCGTTGTGGGGCGCAGTGCATAGTCTTTGATAAGTAGCTGCCCGTAGCGCATATAATCCCAGCCTAGCAAAAATCATTTCGTCAACCATGAGCACATCGTAATAATCGTACTAGCCTCACAATGCTCATTATTGACTTTTACGTCAAAATATAGATAATGTAAGGAGTTAATTTCCCCTGCCTTGTCAAAACTTCGATCCAAGGAGCGAAGCGACTGAATGAAGTTTTGAGAGGAGGTGCGGCGGTAAGTCAGCATGCCGTAGAGCGAAACTTGTTTTGGCTCGTCGGCATGCTGGCATACGAGCCAGCACCGACGATGGGTCCATAGCTCAGTCGGTAGAGCAGCGGCCTTTTAAGCCGCGTGTCGTGAGTTCGAGCCTCACTGGACCCTCCATATAAAAAGCCCCAGTTTTGGGGTTTTTTATATGGTTGGATATTGTGAACTCGAACTCACGACAGGGATTTTGGCCATAGGCAAAATACCGTAGCCTTTGAGTTCGGTGTAGCGAGATAAACGAAATTAATGCACAGCGATTAGCTGTATTTTACTTCTTGAGCGAGCAGAAAAGGCACCAGCGCCTCCCTCAGTGGGCCCTCCATTGCGCTTCACCAATATTTTCTTTTGTTATCGTAAGGTATCTCTTTAATTTGAATTACCCTTTATTTTGTTATATAATGTTAAGATGCATTCGGCTTCTCCGATTCCAAATTTCACCGACCTACGTGATACAAAGCCTGGGTATGACACCCGTTATGCCATTGATACGAGCCACCCATTATACGATGACCCCCTCGTTGACCCTCGAGAATCAGAATTTGGGTTTAACGATGCAAGCAGCTACTATTCTCGTCCAAATAGGATGACGGGTGAACTTTTGCCTGGTGTGCCCGATGCACCCCTCGTACGGCTTGACGTCATGAAACGTATCGTACAAGCCGAGCAATTCTTGCGTTCAGACCCAGATGTACGAGATGCGCTCGGTGCTCCTGCTCACCTACGTATTGACGATGCCCTCCGGCCCTATCAAGTACAAAAATTTGCTTTTGAGGTTGCCTGGCCGATGGTGATAAGAAGTGTTAATCCTGACATGAGCGATGAGGAAGTTCTAAACCAAATACCAAATTATTGTGCCCGGCCAAGCGCAAACAACACACCAACCCCTCACCTCACTGGCGGCGCGGTTGATGTTGCTCTCATAAACTTAGCTACTGGTGAGCCCTTTGACAGAGGGCACCAAGCAGGTGCAGTGAAAGGCACGGCATATCCTGATTTCCATGAAGGCTACCACCTGATTGAGGGTCAAAGTGATATCGAAAATACCCCTGCGCAAGCAGAAGTTGCAGCTAAAGATAGCGAAGTAGTGCTCGGACGACGCATTCTCTACTATGCCATGACCAAGATAGCTGGACTACATGTGAACCCCCAAGAGATTTGGCACTACGGTAAAGGAGACCCTTTGTCAGAGTTTGTTAGTGGTAGCTGTAAACCTTATTACGGTATTGCCGAGTTGCCTGAATGGTATACAGAAAAAATGAACACACTCAGCCAAAACGAATAGTTTTGCTATGCTGTAGCTATGCTAGAAAAATACCATTCTCATCATACTCTTCTAGGGATGAGCAAAAACAATGTCTCTGTTTGGTATGATGCCACTTCATCCCACGCCGCTACGCACCTGCGTGATACCCCTGGGCTTACTGAACTAGTTATCGAGATTACACAGGGGCTTACCCTGACAGACAACTACTATCAGCTCCATACCGACATGGGACGTGTAGTTGGGCCCTCTGACCTAGTACCTACAGAATCAAGCGACGAGATTGTCTATGCCAAACGTCTTAACCGCGATACATATACTGTGTTTAACAAGTCAAAATCACCACAGCCCTCATCACTCGTTACGACAGCCTATCAAAGACACAATGACAATACTTATGAACTCATCAGCGCATGGATAGGGCCAAGCGATTCACCGTCACTCCCAGGCACCGAGCGTGAAACACCGGGCAGTAAAGAATTTTGGACCAAGCACGCTCTCGCCTGGGGCACGCAAGACATTCAACCAGACTCGCTTACTACTAGATGTCCTTGGTAGGTAGTTACTTGGACAGAACCGACTCCGTAGCCTGATATAGTGATAATATGAAACAGATTATTTGGGTGTTTGGGACGAGTGCGGTTGGAAAAGAAACATTTATGAAAGCTGCTTTGAATGATGCTGAATTACAAAAGGCTCTAAACCTTGAAACGCAAAAGATAGCAATCAGCCAAGAAAGCCTGAGGCATCTCGGCGCCCTCGACGGCTCACGCGATACCGTTCGGAAGGATGTGCTAGGGCTGCTCAAAACCAATGATGCAGTTTTCGTTAAATGGCAGTATGGTGATACCTTGCTCAATACACCAAATAAACTTGTAGCGGATTTGCCTGGTGTCCGTCATATAGCCATCACTTTAATGGTTGCTAACGAGGAAAAAATCAAGAGACTCCGCACCAAGTCCTGGTGGCACGATACCGGTAAGGAGTCCCCATTTATTGCAGAGGAGCAGCGAACGGTTGTCACAGCGCTCGGCCAGCTAAGTGATGCTTTTGAGCTCGTCGACCTGTCTTGGTAGCACGGGGTGAGCACTACTTCTTTTTCTTGTCTTCGACGGGGCGGTGGTCGCGTAGAAGCATAGCCATGCTCGTTACGGCACCGACAATAATCACTGCAGTACTGAGGTTGCTCACCTGCCTCCAAGGCTGCTCACTGGTGATACTACGCTGCAACTCAGTTGGCAGGAGCGGTACAGCCAGCACGGCAAACAAGGCACCGCAAGCGAGGGCTACGACCAGATTGACCGCAGTCTTGCCACCCTTCACACTCCTCCGGGTTAGTAGTATGGTGATGACTAGTGGCATTGCCAGTAGGATAACTCTTGTCCATTGGGTCAGCACGAGGAGATTGGATGGTGCTGCCATGGCCAGCGTCTCGGCAACGTCCGGTGCAATCGCTGTACTCAGCATCGCCCCAAGGCACAGCGCCAAAAATGCTACCCCACCATTAGCCCGTAGCAGCAAAATAGCCAGTACCGGTATTCCTATAAACAGCCCGAGAATAACCATAAACGTCATAGCACCATAATAGCACGCAGTAGTTGCGGTAATCAGGCAGCGACCCGATGCATTAGCACTAGATACTAGGCTCTACGCGCCAACTTTATCTTTTTTGTGCTTGGCTTTGGCGTTACGTTCAACGTATTCAATAATCTTTGTTGCAACATCTCGCCCAGTGATGAGTTCGGGGGTCTTGATACTCGCGCTACTATTTACCTCGAGTACTTTGGGCCCGTCGGCTGAACGCATCATATCGACACCGCAAAATGGCAAGTTCATGGCTTTAGCAGCACGAATGGCGGTTTTTTCTTCTTCCTCGGTCAACTTAACCTTTTTTCCAACACCACCCTGGTGGGTGTTGCTCCGGAAGTCGTCGTCTAGGCTTTGTCGAATCACACTGGCCACCACACGGTGCCCAACGACGAGCACACGAATATCGGTGCCGGCCGACTCTTTGACGAACTCTTGCACCATAAAGTTCACGCCTTCAACATAAAAAGCCTGCATCACGGCTTTGGCAGCCTTTTTGGTTTCTGCCAGTACAACACCGTTGCCGTGAGTGCCACGTGCAACCTTAATAATAACTGGCGCGCCGCCAGCAAGGTCAACGATTTCTTCGAGATTGGCCGACTCACGCGCAAAGACTGTCTTGGGTATACCAACGTCTTGTCGAGCCAAAATTTGGGTGGCACGCAGTTTATCACGCGAGCGGTTAATTGCTATCGAGCTAGCGGTTGCAAATGACCCTTGCATTTCAAATTGTCGCACCACAGCCGTACCGTATTTGGTATAACTCTGAGCAATACGAGGTATGACCACATCAAATTTTGGGAGCGCCTTACCGTTGTAGTAGACTACTGGCTTGCTTTTTTCCATGGTCATGTAGCATTTGGCGTAATTAATAACTTTTACATCGTGACCACGAGCCACCGCTATCTCCTTGAGACGCTTGGTAGTGTAGTTAGCTGCGCCCTTAGACAAGATTGCTATCTTAAGTGGCTGCTGCGTTTTGCCAAGCTCTTTGGGAGCAAGCGCAGCCTCAACGAGAGCCGCCTTTTCTATTTCGCTGTCAAGCAGATCTTTGCCAGTCGCAACATCTACAACAAATTTGTTGCGTAACACATTGCGACCAACCAACACTGGATAGGTTTGCGTCGAACGGTTAGCGAGTGTAAATGAAGCACGAATTTTTTTACCCGCAAGTTGCACCTGCAACTTTACGACATAGCGCTCTTCGGCCATGCCATTCGAGGGCGTAACAATAATTTTGCCAAATTCTACGGCGGTAACTTGCTCGCCAGTGTAGTATTCGCTTTCTTTCTCAAACAGTACAAACTGTAATATGCCCGACTGCTCACGGATGTCAGATGCCCATACCGTAGAGGTACGCGCACCGGTATCAATACGGGCTGGAATATCCTTAAGCCCAAGCTCAGGAAACCCCAGGTGTTCCGATGGGCCGATAACAATTTTTTTGGTTTGTTCAGGCATACAGGTCTATTGTACCATATTTATAAAATATTTGCAATATATAGCAACTTTTTCGTCCATAAATGCGCCACTGCCTATCTGTGGGCTGGCATTGACCTCTAGCACATAGGGGTCCCCTGTTCCAGATTCGAACATCAAATCTACACCCGCGACTTCGCGTTCCATAACATTGGCAGCTTTTAGGGCAAGCTGCCGGTGGGCCTCTGGTAAACTGTCGACATTTACTAGTTCGGCTGCGCCACCCTGAGAAGTATTATTGAGGTGTGATTCCCCTGCTCGCGTTCGCTTTATGATAAGTTCAATATTGTTCCCAACTATCAACACCCGCAGATCACTGTCATTAGCTATAAAGCTTTGTGCTACGAAATGTAGACTTGGGTGCGCCGCTATGGCTGCCTCTAGTTCAGCCTGGCTATTGATGAGGTAGTTTTCATCGCCTCCACTGCCATCGGTCGACTTAAATATAAATGGTAGCCCAAGCCGCTCTACGACTCTGTCGTACTGAGCAACATAGTGAGCGGGGTGCAGCAAAAGAGTCTTGGCAATCGGAATACCAGCCTGGCTGAGTCGCACAAACTGTGTAATCTTGGTAAGTGCAATGTGGTTACGAAGTTCGGTGCAAACGTAAGGAATATGTTGCTGGTCTAAGTAGGCCGCAATTGCAGCAGCATATTCTGAATAGCGAAAAAACGACTTAATATACACAAAATCAAACATCGAAAGTAACTCGCCCGTAGACAGCAAGCTCACCTCTATAGTGCCAGTCTTAAACCAAATGCATATATCTCGATAATTATGCCATTCAATCTGCACGTCATCATCGATTCCAGCCTGGACGCGCGCCACAAAATTATCATTAATCTGAGTTGATTCGGCATCTTCAGCCGATGCCAAAATAAGTATACGTTTGCTCATAGTGGCATTGTTTCATATTGGGTTTAGATGCGCAAACTATTGCTGGGCGGATTTAACACGGTGGTAAATAAAATACATTATCGCCACAATGACTATGATGATAATGACTTCCATTGTTATCAGTCCACGTTGGTCGCGTTTGCGCGGATTGTGCTTATGCATATTACTTACCAGTATGCCCGACTTCACTCCTTTTGTGAAGCCGTTCTGGACCTTGCACTCCTATTTAGAATAGGCTGCGCTTTTTGGGGACAGTTTGAAATTGCCTGAGGAGGTCAGCCTGTTCGCGGCTGAGCTTGGTTGGTGTATCGACCACAATGGTTACAATGTGTGCGCCTCGAGCGTCAGTCCGCAGATGTGGAACGCCGTGCCCACTGAGTTTAAAATCTGAGCCACTTTGGGTGCCGGCCGGAACCTTCATGCGTACTTTGCCATCAACAGTGTCGACATCTATTTCGGTGCCGAGTGCGGCGCTCACCATATCAATATGCTCTTCACTTAAAATGAGGTCACCTTCTCTTGTGAACTTCTTGTGGGCTTTAACACGGATGTGTACATACAGATCGCCCTTTGGACCACCAGCAATGGCCTCTCCATGCTCGCGCAGGCGTATGGTTGCGCCGTCGTCGATACCAGCGGGAATTTTAAGCTGGATGGTCTGTGTACGACGCTCAGTGCCTTTGCCCTGACAGACGGTACAAGCTTTTTCGGGGATTTTGCCCTTGCCATGGCATTCAGGACAAACGACTGCTTGTTGTATATTGCCAAATATGGTTCGCACCGCTGTGACTACCTGACCTGCACCCTTGCACTTGTCGCAGGTCTTGAGGCTATAACCTGGCTCCACCGTTTCACCCTTACAGTGACTACAGGTATCGTCGAGTGTAAGACGCAAATCAGTTTCGGTGCCAAAAACTGCCTGCTCAAATGTAATTTCGACCCGGGTCTCAACATCATTGCCACGTGCTTGTCTTTGGCCGCCACGAGCTGCACCGCCACTAAAGAAACTACCGAATATGTCGCCAAGGCCAAGGTCGCCAAAATCAAAGTTAACGTTTTGACCATTCCACTCACCACCAAAACCGCCGTATGGATTACCGCCGCCACTGGCACCGCCCACACCCGCATGACCAAATTGATCATAGCGCTGACGCTTGCTTTGGTCTTTTAGCACCTCATATGCTTCGTTTACTTCTTTAAATTTTGCTTCATCACCGCCCTGTTTGTCAGGATGGAGTTCAACGGCCTTACGACGAAAAGCCTTTTTTATCTCATCGGCACTGGCAGTCTTGCCAACGCCCAGTACTTCATAATAATCACGTTTTGACATCTGTTACGATTGTACACAACTAGCACTCAAATGTCCAGAGTGCCAAAGTATAATGACTTTCGTTGACTTCTGCTGCAGTTGGGCGTATTACGTATAGAGGGTCTCCACAAGTAAAATAAAGGAAACAAAAAAATGACAACACACGAAAGACATTATGTCGTCAATGATGCGTTTCAAAAAAATTGGCTTCTCCCTCACCATGACGGACCAGAGGCACACTATATTCCTACTGGTGCACTTGGGGGTAATGCTATTTTAAGAGTTTTGGAGCTTACAGAAATCACTCAACCCACAGATAGCCTACCAACCTATTCACAGAGGTACTTGGGTAGGCTCGGCACGGGCTGGGATGTGCTCATTACTACCAACGATCATCAAAAAACTTACGTTGTAGACATGTATCTTACTGGCGGCGGTGCTCAAGGCGCAGAAGCGGGCCCAACAGAAATAACAACGCCAAATTGGCTTGGTTACCGGCGTACAGCCTAAGAGGCTGTTAAGAAAGTACAAAATAGTCTTAGCTAGTTTGCCTTGGCTACTTTGACAGTGCTTGCCAGAAGCACAATTTATAACCGTCTGGGTCGCTCACCACAAGTTCACGATTACCCCATTCCCAGTCGCGTGGTTGAGAACGAGGTGAAATGCCTATCTGTTGTAGGTGTGAATGAAGTAAACCCACGTCGTCACAATGAATATAGATGTACATTCCCTTCCCCTTCTGCCCAGCCAAACTATCACCATTAAACTCTTCTTCATCGCGCATGGTAACAAGCGTCATTTCAAACTCATGAAGCCTTACCTGGGCATGGCGGTCAGTTTGTTCAACAACTTCAAATCCAAGCTTTTTATAAAATTTAACGCTCAGGGTTGCGTCGGCCACCCATAGTACCAAACCAGTTACTTTTAGACTATTCATATCCCCTAGTATCTCAGTCAGTCTATTTGCTTCAAGGTTTTATTTACAACAATACAAACTGTTGTCTATGTTCACAATCAGATCCTACATGCATTGCGTCTACTACCGAATATAAGTAAGCCAATTGATGTACGTAAGTATTTACATCGTTGGAAACAAATTTATCTCCTGTTATTCTTTCCATTTTTGTGCTGAGCTATCTCATATTGGGGGTTCTCGTATCTAGCAGCCTATGGTGGTGAAGATTACTGGCGTGATTTAGCCGTATATCTATTTCTGTCATTTGGCGCTTTTTTGTTTTTTGTGGCTTGGCAAAATATGCTACGGCTGTTGCAACTAGTTTGGGGGCGCCTCGAAGTCAGTCGTCATCAGAATATACGGCGACGCATGAACTTGCCATTTCATTTGCAACCTCATTATGGACGGATTTTTGGACAAGCTTTCCACTCGTGAATCTCCTGATTGCCAATCGCAAACGTGTTATCTTGCGATGGTCAAACGCTACAAAAAAATTGTAATTGTCGAATCAGGCCATTCAGATAATCCAATAGTGGAGGTGTTGTACACTCAAATAGACTATGCAGAACTCAGCCTTAACCAAATCCGGCTAAAAATAGGTGGAACGATGTACTATATGTGTCCCGATGTCGGTGTGGCCAGCGATATTGCTCACGTTGCCGGAGCGGTGCAAGGAGTAGGCGCAGGAGGTGCTATTGCAATTCATACAATGGCGATATCGCAATCTGGGTTACGAGAACTCTTTACTGCGATTCAGCAGTCGGGTGGAACGGTTTTTATAACGAGTCCGATGCGAGCAATCATTCTTGGGCTGAGGATTGAGGCAGTGTTAACTGTTATTCTTACCAGTGTTTTCGCTGCAACAGCAGTACTACTGTAAGATAGACTCCACCAATAAAAAGAGTCGTTTGTAAGCGACTCTTTTTATTATGCTAGGCGACTAGTTAGGCTACTTCTTGTCGACGACTTCGCCCTCGATAGGCTCGTCGTCTTTGCCGGACTTATCCGGTTTTGCCTGTGATGACGAATCCTCAGATGGCGCTTCATCTGAAGCATCTTTAGCGGCCGACTCGTACATCTTGGCGCCGATAGGCATTAACACTTCGCTAAGCTCTTTGGCAGCTGACTCAAGATCTTCTTTAGAGGCTTTGTCGTCTTTGACAACCTTTTGAGCCTTTTCGGCAGCTTCGTCGATGGTTTTGACATCGTCTTCAGACAGTTTATCTTTGTGCTCACGCTTGAGGCTTTCGGCCTGATAAATGGCGCTGTCCAGATGATTTCGCGCTTCGACAGCTTCTTTCTTTTGCTTGTCCTCTTCGGCGTGAGCTTCGGCTTCTTTGGCCATTTTCTCAACCTCATCCTTGTCTAAGCTGCCGCTACCCTGAATGGTAATATTTTGCTCTTTGCCACTGCCCTTGTCCTTGGCAGTGACATTCAAGATGCCGTTGGCGTCAATGTTAAACGTTACCTCAATTTGTGGAATACCGCGTGGAGCTGGTGGAATGCCATCGAGAATGAAACGACCCAATGACTTATTGCCTTCGGCCATTTCGCGCTCACCCTGCAGCACATGTACCTCTACCTGTGGCTGGTTGTCGGCCGCAGTGCTAAATACTTCGGACTTACTGGTTGGGATGGTAGTATTGCGCTCGATAAGGCGCGTCATCACTCCACCCATAGTTTCGATACCGAGGCTTAGTGGTGTAACGTCGAGTAGCAGCACGTCTTTAACATCACCCTGCAGTACGCCACCCTGAATAGCTGCGCCGATAGCGACAACTTCATCTGGGTTGACACCTTTCATAGGGTCTTTGCCAAAAATCTTTTTAACCTTTTCAGCGACTGCTGGCATGCGGGTCATACCACCCACCAAGACAACGTTGTCGATTTCGCTAGCTTTTAGGCCGGCGTCTTTTAGTGCCTTTTCGCAGGGAACAGCAGTCTTGTCGATAAGCTCTCCGACAAGGTCTTCTAGCTTGGCACGGCTCAGCTTCATCTCGAAGTGCTTTGGACCGTCGGCATCGGCTGTAAGGAATGGTAGGTTGATGTCGACTTCTTGCGCTGTTGAAAGCTCAATTTTAGCTTTCTCGGCCTCGTCGCGCAGTCGCTGCATAGCGGCATTGTCGTCACGAATGTCGATACCATGCTCTTTCTTGAACTCGTCGGCAAAGTAGTTAACGATTACGCGGTCAAAGTCGGCACCGCCAAGATGGGTGTCACCATTAGTGCTCTTGACTTCAAATACGCCATCACCCAGCTCAAGCACGCTCACATCAAACGTACCACCACCAAGGTCGTAAACAACGATTTTTTCGTCGGCTTTTTTCTTGTCGAGACCATAAGCAAGGGCGGCAGCCGTTGGCTCGTTAATAATACGCTTGACCTCAAGGCCAGCGATTTTACCGGCGTCTTTGGTAGCATGGCGCTGACTGTCATCGAAGTAAGCTGGTACAGTAATGACTGCTTCGGTGACTGGCTCGCCCAAGAAAGCTTCGGCATCGGCCTTAAGCTTGCCGAGTATCATGGCACTGATTTCTTCGGGGCTGTACTCTTTGTCACCCATTTTTACTTTGGTGCTATTGCCACTCTTAACGATTTCGTAACCCATAAGCTTTAGGTCGCGCTGCACCTCTTTGTCGTTAAAGTTACGACCAATGAGTCGCTTTACCTCATACACAGTGTTTTTGGGGTTAGTCACCTGCTGGCGACGTGCCACTTGTCCAACCAGGCGTTCACCGTTTTTGTTAATAGCAACCACGCTTGGTGTGGTACGGTTGCCCTCGCTATTTGTAATAATTTCTGGCTTACCAGATTGCATGACCGCCATGGCACTGTTGGTCGTCCCAAGGTCAATTCCAATGATTTTACCCATATTTTCTTTCTCCTCTACTTATCGTGTTAAATATGTTTTGTCTATATAAGAATCTAGTCCTAGCTGAGCAATAAAGCGTGCTTCCTGAGGATGCGCTCCTTTTCGCTCTAGGGTAGCTGTGATGGCTTCCTTAGGCGAACAAGCGAGCATCATGTCTGAGTCAGGTTCAGTGTTCCACCAAATCCAGAAATTTTTTGCAGTTGAATAGAGTTGCTCACCAGTTGCTATATTTGTCATGCCATCTCCTGTTCGGCTAGCAGTATCACTTTTTGAGTGCTAGTGTAGCTACAATTATAGCAATTGGCACTCACATGTCAAGAGTGCTAAAACATATTCTGACTAGTGTGTTTTAGGTTCAGCTTATCGCTCTTGTGTGTCTGTTAGCTCAGTGAGTGCAGTGATAATGTCTGCTTCGGTGGCTTTTGCTAATAAGCCATCGTGACGCAAGTGCAGATTTGCACCCTTAACCAAAAAATCAAGCATAGCTGGGTCGCTAGCATCGGGCAATTGTTTTTCGGCAATGATTCCTGCCAGCAAAAACGCCCCAATAACGTTCTCGGGAGTTAAGACCTTGGGGTCAATGGTCTCGTGCCGCCGTGGATAAGTTGTCATGTTAACCCTTTACGCGAACCATAGCGTGACGTATAACATCTTCGCCCAGGCGGTAACCGCTCTGCAGTTCTTCGCTCACCATTTCTTGTTCGCCGTTTCCCGGCTCCATACTGACGGCTTCATGGTAATGGGGGTCAAACGGCTCGCCCACTGTCTTAATGCGTTCAACGCCAATGTTTGACAGGGTTTTTTCGAACTGCTTAACAATAGACTGGACGCCTTTAACGAAGTCGTTGCCTTCAATATCAGATGGCACATGTCCAAGCGCCCGCTCAAAATTATCAATAATTGGCAGCAAGTCTTTAACGACGGTGGCCTTGACCGTTGTGCGGAGCGAAGCAATTTGTTCGTCATGACGACGACGCAAATTGACTGCGTCAGCACGCTCACGCTGCAGGGCCTCGGTTAGTTGGGCGCTTTCGGCAGCAAGTTGTTCAGCAATAGCTTTGTAGTCGGTGTCGTCTTTTTTCTTTGTCACTGTTTCGTATCTCCTTGTAATATCTGTGAGAGTTCGTTGGTGAATGCGTTTACTCCAAGCACAAGCTCGCCATATGCACGCATACCATGCTCGGGCACATAGCTTTTACGAAAATCTTTAAGGGCCTGCGCAAAATCTTGGTCAGAGAGGTTGCTCTGCCATATATCGTAAAGAAACATAAAAGCTTCTGCGTTCGGGGTCATAATACCTCCTCGAGAGTTTTGCCAGCGTGCGCGACCAGCATCATAACGTCACGGTAGCTCTGCCGAGTGGGACCCAGGGTGCCAATGTAACTATGGTCGCTATAAGGGCTACGGAACTTACTAATCACTAGACTAACATCGGCACTGCGGCCAATGGGGTTTTCGGCCCCAATATAGACACTTAATGGTTCGTTAGGACGGGCTTCGCGGAGCCATGGCTCAAGGTTATCGAGAAGACGCGCCACCTGTTGCACCTGCTCGCCACCATGAAACTCTGGCTGAGCAAACAGATTGCTCAGGCCACTAATATACAACTGGTTGCCAATGGTCGCAAGACCGAGATTATGTGTCAGCTCGACAAGAGTATCAACGGCATTGCGAATTGCCCGCTCGGGGAGACCGCTCCCCTGCAGGCGAGTGGTGAGTGCCCGTTCGGCTCGACCCTCTGCAGGGACCAAATGGGCTTCGGCAATATGATTAACATAGTAGCGATAGCCTTTGTCGGTGGGGGTACGCCCAGCACTCGTATGCGGCTGGCGAATATAGCCCATCTGCTCGAGTGCTGCCATTTCTGACCGAACGGTTGCAGACGACACATTAAAGGCTTTGGCAAGCAAGCTACTCCCGACTGGCACGGCTACTTCGGCATACTGCTCAATGATGGCACTAAGTATTTGCTTTTGTCTAGGACTCATGTCATAAGTATAGCATACTGGCACTCAATTGTCTAGAGTGCCAGTATACCGTGCCCTGGTTGAGCAGTTGTTGGGTGTTGGGTACTAAGCGTGAAGCTTGTAGCGCTTGGCTTTCCAGGTATGGACTGCCTTGGCACTGCCAAAGAGGACTACAGAAGCAAGCAGGAATGGTACAATCGCTTGTCCAGTGTCGGCTAGGGCTCCCCTGCCAGACCCAGCTGCGGTGTCTACTGGAGTTGTTGAGTCAGTCGCACCGAGTACTCCAACGTAGAGTGGGTCATCGAGTACGCCGTTGACCGTAGCGTCGCTGTCAAAGTTAACGCCGTCCACGATGGTGTAGGTAGCAACTGTTGCAGTAGCGGTATTGCGGACCGTAAATTGTGAGGTGACGTCGGTCGGTGCTGAGGTGGCAGTTTTTTTGTAGAAGCGTAGCTTGGAGGTGTCGGGGTACAGTTTGCCAAGGGTTATATCGATGGTTGCCTGTCCGCCTGCAGCAGTACAGTTAATCGAGAAGTCAAAGCCACCAAGCATAGTAACGCCTGTTTCTGGCACAGTTACTCCAGTAGGTGAAGCTGTTGTGCCACTAACAAAGTTGTTACAAGTGCCGGCAGTGACGTTCATGACCGCCTTACGGATTGCATCGACTTCTGTGGATGGAGTGGTGCTGTAGTCGAAGGTGGAGGTCCCCGTAGCTGGTGGAGTAGTAGGCTGGTTAAGAGCAGCACCTAGGTCTAGGCGAGTCCAACCAATATTTGCCGTTGTAGCTGCAGTGCCAGTCGTATCAAGTGGGTAACCCGAATCAATTGCCGTACTTACAAGAATTTGCTCTTTTTCTGCCTGAGTGGCCGTTGGGTAGGCATAGTCTAGTAGCTCATAGCTGTAATCTGGCGCTTGAAAGGTTTGTCCAGCCGCGCCAACACGTGTAAATCCGTAGGTGAGTTTGTCGCGAGCATAGGCCCTAGCATCTGTGTTTGACATAGTTGGTGGGCTGCTTGCGATGCATTCAGCGATTGTTTTACCACAATGTGCCTCAATAGCACTGCGGAGTTGCGTACGTGCGGCATCAAACTTTGCCTTCCAGGTATCGTCGTGCATACGGTAAGCAATCATGCGTGTCGCAATAGCGCGGCCAGCAATAACATCAAGCGGGTAATGTACACCGGCTACAACACGGCCATTTGCAACATATGCAGTCCGTGCCATAATCTGTGGCGCCAACTCGGGGAGCATTATGGCGAGACCAACCCCTTCGTTCCACGCTATCATAGAGTGGCCCGATGGATAGCTAAGGCTTGGACAAGTGCCAGAGTCGTAGCCAGGAATGGTGTTTATGCCAGACAAACGGCAATATGGGCGAAGGTAGTTATAGTGCTCTTTGGCGGTATCTGCAGAACCCCACTCCTGTTTGAGGTATGCGTTGTTGGTGTCACCAACAGTAGCCTGAGCAAGAAGTGTATTCGCTAACGATACTTCTCCGGCAGAGTTTGCCGCATTATAGGCGTTCTTTATGTCAGTACCAGCGTAATCGAGCGACATTAAAGACGAAGCGGTGTAGGGATACTGGTCAAAAGTATATGATTCGTTGTGTTCTGCAGGTGTTGCCCCATTATTGATTGCTGTGGCCTTAGCGTCATTTTCACTGATTGTAGACGGTGGCAAGCTCGAAAAGCCATCAAGCATAGGCCAAATTGATGGGTCGGCATTTGAATCAAATACAGCGGCCCGGGCCACTGTTGCGGTCATACCTGCAAATACAAGTGCAAATACAAGTGTACCAATAATCCCAATTGGCTTTATGGAGAATTTATTTAATCGTGCCCTTCTTTGACAATCCAAAACATATAGACGTGACATTTTGAGCTCCTTGTGTGTTTTAGGTGTTTCATTTTTTATAAACTATTAGCAGGGTAGCATGTTCAAAACTCTTATGTCAATAGGGTAATTCTTATCTGTTAAATGTTGTTTTGAAAGATATATTCTGCAAAAAATATTATTGCTTTTATAACAACGTTTTACGTTTTCGAGTCACTGTAAGGTGATACATGCTGCCCTGTTACCTGACTAGCGACTACTAGTGAGTTCTTGCAGAATGCGCTCTGCCCAAACGTGGAAGCTGCGGTCAATCTGATTAAACTCATCACCCGCCTTGTGGGCAATAGCGTAAGCTGCATGAGTCGCTTCGACAATATTTTCATTTACAATAAAGTGATAATAGGGTTGAGAGAGTGCAATCTCTAGTTCCATAATGGCACTCTTGCGACGGACCGGCCATGCCTCGTTAAAAGCAGCGTCATTTGGATAGCGGTTACGCATACGTTTAACCCACTCGTCGTAGCTTGGGGGAACAACGAAAATTGCAATCACTTTATCGGACAGCTTTTTAAAAGCTGCAACACCCTGAACGTCAACATCAATGATAGGTACCTTGCCGCTTTGCGCCGCAATCTCAAACTCAGATGCCAGTACACCGTTTATCTTGCCATGAACATTGGCAGCCTCTAGATATTCACGGTTTTGCAACTTTGCAACTGCCTGTTCAGTGGTCAAGAAATGATAGTCGACCCCTGAAACTTCCATGACTCCATCATTCTCACGTGGCGCCCTTGTAGTGCTAGTAACGACATGGTGATACTCGCCCGTTTTAAGCAGCTCATTCATAATGGTGTTTTTGCCTGCGCTAGTAATACCTGCAAAGATAATTAAAGGCTGGCTTTGGAGTGCCCGAATAGATGTATTGCTCGGTGCGTACGTGCTAAGTAGTGCTTGTGTATCGTCTGTCATGCAACAGTTATACCAGATGTGGGGTTGCTTACAAAATTATCATGACATATGTGGTAGAGTAATGGTACGTAATTGGAGACCCTATGCAAAACACACCAGCACCCGACTTTACTTTGCTCGACCAAGATGGCAAGCTACACTCACTGGCCGACTACCGTGGGCGCTGGGTGGTGTTGTACTTTTACCCTATGGATGGCACTCCTGGCTGCACAACAGAAGCGTGCCAGTTCCGCGACGCACGCGATGCCATAGCTGAGTTTGGCAACGCCGCCGTGCTGGGTGTGAGTAAAGATTCTGTAGCCAGTCACCGCAAGTTTGCCGACAAGCAAAGCCTCAATTTTACGCTCCTAAGCGATCCTGAACACCGTGTAATTGAGGCGTATGACTCCTGGGACCCCAAATTCTTCTTTGGTAAGGAGTTTCTTGGTACACGTCGTAACACATTCCTCATCCGCCCCGACGGAACCATTGCCAAAGAGTATCGAGGAGTCGACCCGGCCAAACATGCCGCCGAAATCATCGCCGACCTGCAGTCACTGCAAAACGCCTAGTTTCACCTGGGACGGTTAAATAACTTCTTATTATTTTACCTGGTTTGTTGTGCGATACGGTGCGCAACCGTCCCTGCGCCTGCAAGCAATGTAGCTTTTTGCGCAGGACTGTCGACATTATGATAGCCATATTGACCAATGTGCTCCCGCCAAGCATATGACCCAAATAACATATTACCCTCTACCCCCATGCACGCACAGTTTCCTAGAACACTAAGCTCAAGATGTCCACGACAGAGCTCGCGTGTCCAGAACCCAAATCCACTACCTTTGGCCTCCTCAAGTATTCGTCGAGGAACACTCGGAACCGCTTATCATCAACCAAAAACTTCTTTGCTTCGCTATCAAAACGGACCTCAATAGGCGAGTAGGCCTGATAAGACTCAACAAGCATGTCTGTGTAGTGTCCCATTTGTCTTATCGTATCACTATAATGAAGGCTGGCTCATACGATTCGCTTCGGTAGCCTGAGACTTATTGCTAAATATTAATCGCGCTTTAACATGACGGTGAAGGCTTCGGCAGGGATGTCGACTTTACCGAAGCGTTTCATGCGCTTCTTGCCTTTTGCTTGTTTGGCGAGGACTTTCTTTTTGCGTGATACGTCGCCGCCGTAGAGGCCAGTAGTTACATCTTTACGGTATGCACTGAGGTCTTCACGGGCAATAAACCGCCCGTTAATACCGGCCTGCAAGGCAACCTGAAAGTTTTGACGCGGTATAACCTCTTTGAGTTTTTCGACTGTTTCGCGTCCCAGGCGCTGCGCCTCGCTACGGTGCACCATAACACTCAGTGCTCCAACCACCTCACCAGCTACATAAAAATCTACTTTAACCAGGTCTTCGACTCGATAATCATCAAGCTCGTAGTTGAAGCTGCCGTAGCCACTGGTAATACTTTTAAGTTGATCATAAAAATCGGTGAGAAGGTTGGCAAGTGGCGCTTCAAAGCTCACCATTGCACGTTCGTCGATGTAGCTAAGGTTTGTTTGTTGACCACGCTTGTTGTTTATGAGCTGTATAACCGGTCCGACGTAATTTTGTGGCACGACAATCTCTCCTTTTATCCACGGCTCGCGAATTTCGGCAATTTTGGTAACTTCTGGAAGGTCTGAGGCAGACTTGATGTCAACCTCGTCACCAGTTATTAGGCGGATTTGATAATCGGTACTTGGGTTGGTAACTACTAGCCCAAGATTATACTCACGCTCGAGACGCTCGCGAATAATATCCATGTGCAGCAAGCCCAAAAAGCCAATCCGCACCCCAAATCCTAAGACAGGTGAGTTTTCTGGTGCAAACTGCAGGGCGCTATCACTTAAACTCAGTTTTTCGATGGCATCTTTAAGTTCTTGGTAATATTCGTTGCTTTCGGGGAAAAACCCGGCATACACAAACGGCTGGACGTTACGATAGCCCGGCAGTGGTTCGGTGGCTGGGTTATTTGCAAGGGTAATAGTGTCACCTACCCGTGCTTCGCGGGTACTTTTAAGGTTCGTGACAATATAGCCAATCTCACCAGTTTGTAGCTCGATACCGGCAGTCATGTCGGGTTTGAGTGCGCCTACCTCAAGCGCAATGCCCTGTGCGCTTGTCGCCAGCATTTTAATGTGTGCATTTTTGGCAATGTGGCCGTCGATAACACGAACATATAGTATGACGCCGCGGTAGTCGTCGTAGTAGCTGTCAAATATGAGTGCCCGCGTTTTGAGCTCGCTAGATGGTTTTGGTGCGGGTATATCTGAGACAATACACTCTAATACTGACTCTACACCTTGGCCAGTCTTGGCAGATATCATCAAAATGTCTTCTTGCTTGCAACCAAGCAAGCTAATTACTTCACGGCTTACCCGATCGACATCGGCAGCTGGCAAATCGATTTTATTGAGCACTGGTATGATATGCAAATCTGCCGCCATGGCTAGATAGACATTGGCGAGCGTTTGGGCCTGAATGCCCTGACTAGCATCTACCACCAACAGTGCGCCCTCGCAGGCCTGCAGGCTGCGTGATACCTCATAACTAAAGTCGACGTGCCCCGGTGTATCGATGAGGTTTAATTCATAGCCCCTATATTCCATACGAACAGGCGCGAGCTTAATGGTAATACCTTTTTCACGCTCCAAGTCCATGCGGTCAAGCAACTGAGCCTTCATGTTGCGTTTTTCGACAGTACCAGTTATTTCAAGCAGTCTGTCGGCAAGCGTTGACTTGCCGTGGTCAATATGGGCGATAATACAAAAGTTGCGTATGTGAGATTGATTCATAAAATTCCCGAGTTCCTATGCAGTATACCAGAAAAACAGAGGTGAGCCAGAAGAACAATTATGGGCCACGCTAGTACTCAACCTTTAACGGACGCAAAACGATGCGTTTTGTCCAGTTATAGAGCGACTTAACTTCAGGTATGCCAAACAGTGCAGACATAACGAGGTGTGTTGTTAGTGTTACCCCTGCGATAGCCGAAAGTTTTAGTAGAAGTGTGGTACCTATATCGGCCGTCAGCAGTGGCCAGGTACGCACCGCTATAAAGCCCGAAACAAGGCTAAACCCAGTGACTGCTACGATCTTAAAAATATCGTTCCAGAACAATGCGTCAAACAATTTTCTGTCGCGTGAAACCATAATTACCCCCAAAATGAGTACCTCTATAGCGGCAACTATTGATTGAGCGATGGCAAGCCCGGCAACTCCGTAGCTAGACGGTCGTGAAAGTGAATACGCCAGCATAATGTTTAAAGCTATGACAAATACAGAAACAAACAGGGGTGTTTTGGTGTCTTTTTGGGCATAAAACCAGCGAGAAATAATTGCAAAAAGCGTTCTAAACAAAATTGCCACACACAAAGACCCAAAAATAATCGCAATATCACGTGAATTTCGCGTATAGATAAGCCGCGCCAAATAACCTCGAGCAAAAAAGCTTATCACGACAACGGGGAGTGTTATCCATATTATTAATCTCACTATTCGCAAAAACTCATGCCTAAACAAATCTGGTCTACCCTGACTAATGCGGGCGCTCAGTCGCGGATAAATGGCGGTTGAGATGGCGGTGCCAATAAGCAAAATTGGTGCCATGTGGAGCACATAAGCACTGTTATAGTTGCCGACAGCTGTTGCACCACCGAGTCGCTGGTTAGAGGCGAGGTTAGTTTCGACAATATTTTGTACTTGGTCAAGCCCTTGATCGAGCGAGCGGGCTGGTAGCTGACGCAACATCGATGCAAAATCAGTAGTTTTTTGGATAACCGGGCGCCAGTGAAATCCTAAGCCATACGAGCCAATAAGTATAACAAGGAGCTGCAGTACTGCCCCAGCAACTGCACCAATTGCGAGGCCTACAATACCGATATTGTCTTTGAATAGGTAGATACTGGCTATAATTGCTAGGTTATAAAACAACGGCGCAATGGCGTAGAAAAAGAACCGTCCAAACACTTGCTGAACGGCCGAGATAATGCCGGATATAGTAAAGAGCATTGGGTTGAGCGAGAGTATTCGTATCATCGTGGCAACATTGTGCAGTTGTTCGGGGGTAAAGCCATGAGCAACTTTGCGCGCCAAAAAATCGGCAAAAATAAACATCACTACCCCAACCCCAAACAAGCAAATTCCAAGAAAATTGAGCAGGCTGCTCGATAGCTCCCAAACACCCTTTCGATCGCCTTTGGCAAGCCGGTCAGATAAGTATGGCATGAATGCTACACCCAGTGCACCCGCAGCAATAGTAAAAAAGAAGAAGTCGGGCAACACAAAAGCGGCGAAATACACACCAAAGTTATCGGGCGAATTAGACGGAAAAGCACCAAAGTTGGCATTTACCAGTTTGGTTCTAAAAAACCCAAGCACTTGAGCAACCATGGCAGTAGCCACTAACAGCACAGCGGCATTGCCAAACGAAATCCGTTTACGCGTACGAGGGATTTGAGTAAACACTATGGCCCTTAGTATACGCTAGTAAAGGCGTGATAACTACTGTTCAGACTATAGAATGTATTGGCGTTGCGCGGTGGCTCAAACCCTATTTTTGGCGTAGCCACACTAAGTGAGCCTTTATGATCATAGCCTTGAGTAGCAAAACATACGACGAGCTTCACGCCATACTGTATGGTTAATACAGCGCAGCAGTTTTGGGAAGGTGAGTGCCATCTAGCAGCTGTAGCACCTCTGCTGCTTCGACGGTTTCTTTTTCGAGCAATGCATCCTTGAGTTTTTCTAGCTGGGCAAGGTTAGCTTTAATGACTACTCGAGCGCGTTCAGCTGCTTCTGATATGAGCGACTCGACTTCTTGGTCAATGACCTTAGCTGTTTCTTCAGAGTACTGGCGGTCGTGCATCATACGCTCCATCATCATGCCTTCCTCAGAATGGAATACTTGATCGCGTAGTTTTGTGCCCATACCCTGGTTAGCAACCATCTCACGTGCTAGCTCAGCGGCTTTCTGGAGGTCGTTGCCTGCACCCGTGGTCACACGGTCACGCCCATACTTTACCTCTTCGGCAATACGACCACCCAACATTCGTGCCAAAACATCTTTGTACTCTACGATGCTGTGGTAGCTCTTGTCTTCGGGGGGAATAAACCATGTTACGCCCCCTGTGCCGCCGCGCGGAATAATGGTTACTTTGTGTACGACATCGCTATCAGGCAACACATGGCCCACAATTGCATGACCAGCTTCGTGATAGGCGGTAAGTTCCTTTTCATGCTCATTCATAACTTTGCTTTTGCGTTCTGGCCCAATGGCAACACGTTCAAACGCTTCAGTAATATCTTCTTGGGTTATTTCGGCATGGTTGCGCCGTGCCGCAATTATCGCTGCCTCGTTGGCAATGTTGGCCAGGTCTGCACCAGACGATCCTGCAGTTTTAGCTGCCAATGCATCGATATCTACGTCTTTAGCAACTGGCTTCTTTTGAAAGTGAATACGCAGAATTGCCTCTCTGTCTGGTCTGTCGGGAAGGCCAATGCCTACACGACGGTCAAATCTGCCTGGTCGCAGCAGGGCTGGGTCAAGTACATCGGCACGGTTAGTTGCAGCCAAGACAATAACATTTTGTCCTTGTTCGAAGCCATCCATCTCAACAAGAATTTGGTTGAGTGTTTGCTCGCGTTCATCGTGGCCGCCGCCCATACCGCTGCCGCGGCGGCGTCCAACCGCGTCAATCTCGTCAACAAATATTATACACGGCGCGTTCTTTTTAGCTTTGGCAAATAGGTCACGGACTCGACTCGCACCGACCCCAACAAACATCTCCACGAACTCAGAACCCGAAATACTAAAGAATGGCACCCCCGCCTCCCCAGCGACTGCTCGAGCCAACATTGTTTTACCGGTTCCTGGAGGACCAACAAGTAGAACTCCTTTTGGAATTCGCGCACCAAGCTTGTCAAATTTTTTAGGGAACTTTAAGAACTCAACGACTTCTTGTAAGTCCTGCTTCGCCTCGGCCTGGCCGGCAACGTCCGAAAAGACAACTTTGTCTTTTTCGTTTCCGTATAGGCGTGCCCGGCTCTTGCCAAAGCTAAGAGCTTGGTTTCCCTGGCCCTGAGCACTACGCATCATCCAAAACAGCAGACCACCAATCAGGATAATGGGAAATAACGAAGTAAGCGCAAAGCCAAGAATATTTGAAGTAGTAGAGCTGGTTGGCTTAACCTCGACCTGCACCTTAGACGGGTTAAGACCACTCTCTTTAAGCGTTGCTTTTTCTTCTTGTCTCGACTTGATGGTTGGGTCTTTTTTACCCTTCTCGGTAATAATGAGTTCTTGGCCGTGAACTTCGATTTTACTGTATTTACCCTCGTTAGCAGCCTTAATGACTTCGCTAATTGGTTTTTCTTTAAGTTGTGATGGCTGTACAAAAAAACCAGCTACAAAGATTGCCGCAAAGATAGCTAGTATCGCCCATCCCCAATTTTTATTGTTACGGCTTGGGGCGCCGTGCTTTGATGGTTTGGTCGGATTTGCATTCATGTTTTCCTAGTATACAACAGATGTAGCCTTTGGTCACGCTGCATAGCAACCAAATACAAATTTAAAAGCTACTCGTCACGCATATCACGAATTGGATTCCGACGAATGTTAGTCAGCAGTGGCAAAAATGCACTCATAAGTGCCGATGCAATAATAACCGCTGTGATACCAAGTACCAGCGTCCCGTCTAGGCCGAACAAGATAAACTTTTTGTGAACATCCGCGGCATTATAGGCAAGCACTGCGGCAGTACTTATATCTTCTGAATACCTGCGGCTCAACCATGCCGCACCCATTGCCCCCAGTAGCAACGCCACCAGGGTAATACCAAAGCTCAAAAATATCGTATAAATAATATAAATATAGCCAATATCGCTGCGAGTTGCCCCAAGTGCACGGAATACGGCTGTTTCGCGGCGACTGTCGGCTACAATCTTGCCGACAACGCCCATCAGTACCAAACTGGTGAGTGCCATAACGACTACCGTAACGTACTTCATAACTCGCCAGGTGTTTTGGCGGAGATCTTCGATAGCGCTCGCGTTGCTTCCAAATGGCTTACTGTCAAAATATTTACCTTGCCCGGCACATTTGGCGACACGAGTGTCTGGTCTGTCGGGCTCCGTCATCATGTCTGACTTGGCGCTACAGCTTGTTTCACGCACAAACTTTCTCGCCGCAGCCAAAGTCTCAAACTCTGCATAATAGGCCCGTCCCATTGGGGTGGAATCTTCAAATGTTGGGCTAATTTTACTGGCAACAGACTCAGCTGTTATTGCCCTACTGGGTGAGTACCAGCCATTGCCCAGACTTGACTGCAAAACAGAAGCCGCAATAGCGCGAACACTCATGCCGTATTCAAAGTTCATGTCTGGTACGAGTCCCACTATGCGCACATCCGTTATCGTTTGCTGCGGGTCGTCGTAGTTTTCGTATGTTTTTTTGAACATAAGCTCATTGTTGGCCTGCTGTTTCTCGCTAGCCGTACGAGTATCTTTAACTACTTTTACCTCACCGCAAGGTTCAGTTGGCACAGCATACTGCAGAGCTGGCACCACATAGTCTCGCTTGCCCTTGTTGGCAGACATTTCTCGCACTTGGTCACGAGCCAGTTGTACTAGCTGGCTACTGGCTGGGTTACGATAACAAAGCTGCGCGGTTTTACCTGCAATGTCACTACGGATTTTTACCAAGTAATCAAGTCGTTCTTTAGCCGAAGCAGTCGATGGCAGCTTGTCTCTGCCTAGTATGGCTTCGGCGACACTTATGGGTGCAATGACCGGTACACTCCCATCTTTGCCGATCGCGAGGCTCTGCCCCGGCAGCACAAATGGGCGCAATAAATCCTCGTCAAAGTACGACCAGCCCGATGAAGCAAGGGTATCGAAGCCAGTCGGCCCCATCATTTCACCTTGTTTTTGGCTATCAGCATATATCTCTTTGCCGTTTTTAATAGGCTGCAGATACGTCTGTTGACCGCCCGTCATATACATACTGCCCGACATGATGTCGTAGTAAGTACTTTTATAAATATTTTTGGCAGCAGCAGCCTCAGCTAGCTTCTTAAAATCATCATAGCCTACGTGCTGTAAAGCGTTGTAGTGCTCTTTGGCTGCGGCCTGAACGATAGGCGAACTGAAGTTAGCCATAATGTCATTTTCCCCGCCAGGACCACCTTTCATAGTTGGTAGCGTTGAGTCAGTGTCAGCATCATACGCCAGCCCTAAACGCTTAGCGGCAGCCTTTTTTTCTGCTACTAGACTAACTGTCTTGACGCGCATTTGCTCCTTTAGGTCGGCATTGCTGAACATATACGATGCGTCGACTATTGGCCGAGCCTGAACAATATAGCGGCTGCTAAGCCCTTCGTTACTAAAATCACGCAAACTCTGCACTATGCCAGCAAACACAAAAGCAATTAGCGATATCCCAGCAAAAAGAAGTGCAACAATGCATATAACCACACCGGTTCTTACCGGTCTAACGCGCAATTTTGCAGCCGCCAGCCGCGTTGCATCTCTCAGATACATCATGCAAGTATCCTCCCATCTTTCATTTGCACTGCCCGGTCGGCAATAGCTGCCAGTGCCATGTCGTGCGTTACTACGACGATGGTAGTGCCCTGTTCGGTGGAGATTTTCTTAAATAGTTCAAAGATTGCAACGGCGTTCTCGTGGTCAAGGTTACCGGTTGGCTCATCGGCCAGTAATATATCTGGCTCGTTTTGTAGCGCTCGTGCAATTGCTGCCCGCTGCATTTGACCTCCCGAAAGCTCCCTAGGAAAGTGCTGTAGCCTATCGCTAAGGCCCACTATTTCGGCAGTGGCCTTGCTTTTAGTCGCACGTCTGTCTCGTCTTGTGCGGGCAAACATAGCCGGCACTTCAACATTTGTTTGCAGCCGTAAAAAAGGCTGCAAATAGAAAAACTGAAACACAAAACCAATTGTACGGTTGCGAAACCTCGATAGTTTTACATCACTCAGTTTGCGCAGATTTTGGCCGCGAACTTCTATATCGCCAGCAGAAGGCTGGTCGAGTCCGCCTATAAGATGCAGCAATGTACTTTTACCACTCCCACTCGTACCGGTAATAGCAATGAATTCCCCCTTATGAATAGCGAGGGTAACGTCTTGAATGGCGCTAACAGTTGCTTTGCCCATTTTGTACTGCTTTTGTAACCCCATCGTCCGAATGACGACTTCTTGGCTTTTTGGTTCGTACTTTTTTTGTGAAACCGTATTAGCAGCGACCCGTTTTAACTCTGTTAGGGCAGCCCGAATATCCCCTCCGACTGCTTGGAGCAATTGTTTTGCATACAGCTGCTTGTCTTCCACCGTTTACCCTTCGTTAGGCTTATGGTTTCAGTATAACTCCAATACCTTTCAGCGCAAGTAGCAAGCTTGCATTAAAGGTCTCGGTTTCGTTGTAGCAGAATCTGATCACGCTGAATGTGTAGCGACCACCCACGCGCTACATCTGCCAAAGAATTGTTTTGTCCCTGTCGTATAGCCTCATCAAGCCGGACTATCATCGCACGCGATATTTCAACTTCAGTTTGGCTACGTAACCACTGTGCCAGTACCTCACGCGCAACAGATTCTGGCAGTGCTCGATACTGCTCGCGGTGCAGTGTAATTTCACTCGGTTGTGTTGTTAAGTAATCTTTTACCAGATGAGAAATTTTGGCGTTTAACTTAGAAGCTGTTTTTGACAGCTGCAAAAGAGAGGCCTTTTCGGCCTCGGAGAACTTTGTCAAAATTTGATGACGAACACGATTGCGAGCGTATTTTGGGCTTGCATTAGTCTGGTCTTCACGCCAGATTAAGTAATTTCTTTGTGCATAGTCCAAAAGGTCTTGTTTGCGATACTCAAGCAGCGGCCGTAGTAGGGTTTCGGATGACCTAAGCGAACTTAACCCCTTGCTACCGGTGCCCCGTTGCAAGTTAAAAACAATGGTTTCAAGTACGTCATCTTGGTGGTGGGCAGTAATGATGGCTTGAGCCCTGTACTGGGTCATGGCATCGCGCAAAAAACCGTACCGCGCCTGTCGAGCAGTGTTCTCGCTCACGTCTCCTAGCTTGCCGGCCGACGAAACAAACGCTAGACCTTTTTGGGCAGCAAGCCCGGCCACAAAACGTTCGTCTTCGGCTGAATCTGGCCGCATGCCATGGTCAAAATGCGCTACCACTAACTCGCGCCCTTCGAGCTGCACCAAGACACTCAACAAGACCACCGAGTCTATTCCGCCGCTCACAGCCACAATATATTTTCCTGGAGCCACTCGTCGCCCGATGTTTATTGCCGTCAGTTTCATGTCTGTTCTAGTATACTAATTTTATGCAAATTGTTTTTGTAACGAGCAATCTGGCCAAATATAATCAAGCAAAGCTCGACTGTAGCCAGTTTGGCATAAAGATCGTACAGGATGCATCGCACGACTTTACCGAGATCCAGTCCGAATCAGGCGAAGAAATAGCTCGTCACAAAGCAACAGCCGCTTTTGAGTTGCTCCAAAAACCCCTCGTTATTAGCGATGACAGCTGGAACATACCCGGCTTAGGTGGGTTTCCTGGTGCTTATATGAAATCAATAAACCACTGGTTTACCCCTGAAGACTGGCTAAGGCTCACGGCTAGTCTCACCGACCGACGCATTATTTTACGGCAAGTTGTGGTCTATCAGGACACAGCAGGCCAGCAGGTCTTTATCAGGGAGCTGCCTGGGGTACTTATGAAAGAAATTCGGGGTAAGTCGCCTTATCCTCACAGTACTATAACCTCGCTAGACGGCGGCAAAACAACTACTGCCATGTGGCACGAACGTGGCGAGAGCGCGGCGCAGGGCCTGGCAAGCCCCTGGCACGACTTTGCAGCGTGGTACACTAAAAATCATGTCAAAATCTAACTTATCCTCTATCGAAGCCCGCCTTGCGGCGCTCGAGGCACGTAACACGCGTGTCGAAGCAGATAAGGCCTGGGAAACAAGTTGGGCACGGCGTGGCCTCATTATGCTACTTACCTATATAGTGGTTGCATTGTACTTACGATTTGTTGTCCACATAAGCGCATGGATAAATGCACTCGTGCCAGTACTGGGGTTTGTGTTGTCTACTTTAACGCTTTCAGCTGCTAAAAAACTCTGGACAAAAAAACATCAGCCATGAAACATCTGTACTACTGTCGGCATGGGTTAAGTGTTATGAATAAGCAAGGGCTGCTCGCTGGCAGTACTGACACACCCCTACACGACGAGGGACGGGAACAAGCCCGTGTAGCCGGACAAGCAGCCAAGCAGTACCGCTTTGACCTCATCGTTGCCTCGCCCATGAAACGCGCCCGCGAAACGGCCGAAATTATTGCTCGTGAATGTGGCTATCCAATTGAAAAGATTGTGTTTGACAAACGCGTTGTCGAGCGGCACTTTGGCGACCTTGAGGGCACGCCATGGCACCCTGGTATAGACTTTGGTAGCAACACCACCGTTGAACCGCACGACATCATTATGGCCCGCGCTCAATCTGCCAAAGACTGGTTAGATGCCCGGCCCGAAACAAACATACTGCTTATCAGCCACGGAGCATTCATTCGTGCCATCCGTAGCCTATACCTACCCAACATGCCCTACGCCGACGCTACTGCAAACATGCCAAACGCCAAAATCGTTAAAATTATTTAGCTGTGTATACTAAAGCTATGAACACCAACACTAATAAACCAGATATAGCCCGGCTCTTAGAGCTACAGCGGCTCTTGCAGCAGTTCAACTCGGTCGACCGCGTTACCCATCGCCAGCACAATGGCAGAATGCGCCAAGAAAATGACACTGAGCACAGCTACAACCTCGCCATGACTGCCTGGTTCCTAGCACCACACTTCCCGCACCTTGATAGTAATCTTGTTATTCGCTATGCGCTCGTACATGATTTGGTCGAAATTCACGCTGGCGACACCTATGTGTATGCCGATGCGGAACGAGTGAGTACTAAGGCCGCTCGTGAAGCAGAGGCTGCCAAGCAGCTCGCCAAAGACTGGGCAGATTTTCCAGATGTACACACACTTATTGAGGGCTACGAAACAAAGTCAACCGCCGAAGCCAAGTTTGTCTATGCACTCGACAAGATTATGCCAATTATGCAAATTTACATTCACAACGGTTACACCTGGAAAAAAGAAGGTATCACGCTCGGACAGCTGCATGCCGTGAAGGCCAAGCAGGTTGCGCTGTCTCCCGAAGTTGCCCCATACTACAACCAACTTTACGACCTTTTGGTTGCCTCTCCGCACCTTATCCCGCCAGGGGCTTCTCGCTAAAGCATTTCTACTCATGGGTTGTTTTACTTGGGATTGCCATATGACCCCTGTTATTTTTACCGCATTTACTTACTCTTCGGCATAAAGTAAAAGCGAAGTTTATGGTTATAGCGACGCAAATCAAGGTTGGTACCTTTGGGCTCAATCTGTTACAATATGTCTCGAACTGACATGGCGGCGTAGCTCAGCTGGTTAGAGCACAGGACTCATAAGCCTGGGGTCAGTGGTTCAAGTCCACTCGTCGCTACCAGATTGATCATTGAACAGTGTTACTGATTTTGAACAGGCGCTTTGCCTAACAGATTAGGCTTGGCTGAAAGTAGTGTTTGAACCAAAGATGATTTTCAAAACCTGGCCGACCGCTCTATGCAGGCTTATCAACACGTTCGCTGCGTTTCAAGAAATTGACAATACCAAAAGCCAAGACCATTAGTCTGTAATGTGCAGTACCAGATATACAGCGACAGAACGTAGGTAATAGTAGTAAAATAGCCGCCACATGGTACACTCAGGGCATGAATACAAAAACAAAACATTATTGGCTGTATGTTCTGCAGCTTGAGGGTGGTAAATATTATATCGGCTTGAGCTCCCGCTCCGATGCGAAAGCACGAATTCTAGAGCACTTCCACGGATTTTATACCGCACAATGGGTACGTAAGCATGCGCCGATAGATGTCTACGATATTATACATATTGGTGAAATGACTTTTGACGAAGCCCAAATTATGGAAAACAGGCTCACCAAACAATATATGCAGAAATACGGTCGAAACAATGTTCGAGGCGGAGTGCTAAACTACAGCGGCAAATATGTCTACATTCCAATACTAGGCTATTTCTACCGTGGACAAGATGCAGTGATTATAGCGACACTGTTGTTGCAACTGTTCGTTATCGCGTATCTTGTCATCAACTGAAAGCACCAACAATTTTGACTCCCTATCACAAGCCAGTGGGACTTAGCCGGCTCTTAATTGTCTTCAGATGCTCGCTTTTTACAGACATACCAAATAACTCCCTCGAAGAGAGTTATTTTGTGTTTGCTTAGTTACATTGCAGACGTATCAGATTTACAGGTGGACGGTACTGTTAGGAACAAGGTGATATTGCGTGCCGCCTCGGCGTCATATGCACCATTGGTCGGTTCTAGAACAGTCACTTTGTCAGCCGATACACCGAGCGAGACTAATTGGTCCTTTACCTTTTGAGAGCGCTCTTTTGCCAGCTGTACACCACCAGACGTACTAGCTGCTTGGTAGACAGATCCCTGCACCGAAAAACCATAATCTTTGTCGCTGGTGTTCTTGTAGAGGTTGGCTGCCTTACCTAGTTCCTGCGCTGCAATGCTATCACTACGATAGTTCGTTGAATCAGCATTAAAAAACAAATCGCCAAAGAAGGTTTTTTCACCAAGACTTTCGTCTTCGATATATGTAATACCGTTAGACTTGAGGTCACTCGCGGTCAGACAGCTCGATGTAGGAGCGGGCGTCGAGAGCTCAGTATTCTCCGTTTTGCTTGCTCCCTGAGCGTTTACCAAAAACGTATCAACCTTGCCCTTTAGTATCACTACTGTGGTGGTGCGTATGCTCGAAGAGCCCTTGACATCAAAGTTCACCACATAGCCCTTATCGTTAGGCTTTGCTGTGGAGATGTCATAGGTAGCATCTTTGAGTTTTTCACTCACACTGGTCGTGAAAGCCGAAGCGCCGTCACCAGATAGTCTTTTAAGCTCTGTTTCATCATTGGTTTTGACTGCGTCCATATATGCAGTTGCGACGGCTCTTGCCTGTAACGAAGGGTAGGCTATAACAAACAGTGCACCCAAAAGCAGCAGTAGTCCACCAACAATACCTAGTGTTACCCATAGCCATGTTTTGCTTTTTTGGGGTGGCGGTACCGCAGCCGTTGCATATTGCTGTGGAACAGGCGGAGTGGTCACAACAGGTTGTTGTACCCCGAGTTGGTTGTTTTCGTCCATGAAGCCTCCTTATAAATACATAAGCATTGTAGCGCAAGGGACTTCGTTTCGCTACATATTGGTTGGAGAAGACGTCACTTGACTAGTAGAGGTTTTTGTCGGGTCAGGCTTAGCATTGTTGCCAAGCACTACAATAATATCGGCGTTGGGGTAGCGTGCTGTCACGGCAGCATCGGTGACGACCTTGGCTGTAAACATATTTTTAAGCTCGGCTATAGAGGCTGGTTTTTTGCCACTGCTATTATCAATAATCAGTGTAGTTGGTTGCTCTGGGTCATAATTGCCCTGAAGCAGCACATCCATGCCCTTGCCAATAATTTTATTGCTTTGCAACCGTGCCAAGCCAGCATATTGTGTACTATTGAGTACGACAACACTAGCCGCTTCCTTGGTAACTGGCGTTGCGCTAAAGGTACGCCGAATTTGCATAGCAATCTCGCTAAAGTCATCAACACCGGCAGTTGGCACCTGCACAGATTGCCCGCCTATCATTTGGCCGGCCAACATGTAAGTATTTGGTCCCTTTAGACTGTTGATGTTGTACGAATCAATCTTGGTGGGGTCAACCTTTTTGGCATAGTAGTAAAGTGTTTGTATTTCGCTAATCTGCAAGTCGGTTTTGACATTGCCCGCTACGGCGCTAAACAAGTTGCTGACTTTAAATGGGTTGGCAATCACTGCTGGGTCAGAAGCTTTCTCTTTTATGGCAAGCAGCATCGTACGCTGGTTTTCGGTACGGTTATAGTCAGCTTGCGGGAACCCATAAGCGCCATACCCATCGCCACGCGCCCGAGCCAGATTAAGCGCCTGCTTACCGTTAAGCGTCACCTGCCCATTAGGATATTTGGCCAGAGCGCAGCAGTTACGCGAGGTGTAGTCGAGATTTGGGTCATAAATACCACGCGAGTCGCTGCTTTTAATGGTAATAGTAATGCCGCCAACAGCGTCGACCAGGTCCTTGAAGGCAGTGTAGTTAATGAGTGTGGTGTAGTGAATCGGCAGTTTGGTGACATCCTCAACTACGTTTTTAAGACCTTCCATATTTTGCAGGGGGTACACTGCATTAATCTTCATATGTCCCTCGCCTGGTACAGACACCCATAAGTCGCGGGGAATACTGAGCATCATGGCCGTATTGGTTCGGGTGTCAATACTAAGCACCATTATTGAATCGGTCAGTTCCCCACCGTTATGACCTAAGTCGTCGGCCGAGTTTCCCGCCACTAGCACATTTACCCGTCCCTCATCGTTTTTTAAGTCAGTCGGATGAAACAATCCCAGCAGGCTAAAAGGGTTATTGTTGCCGGTAATATTTGCCACATTTTGATAAAATTGCAGCCCAAAGAGAGCCGCACCAATCAATACAACTACGCCAAACATTTTAAGATAGCGCTTTTTCTTTGACGATTGAGACCTAGGTTGTTTGGTAGACTTTTTAAACAAGCCCCGCTTGCCTGATTGATTGCGGCCCTGGCTATATGGATTGAGCGTATCCTGCAGTTCCGAGGCAATTTCTACGGCTGGCTTTTGGTTAGGAAGCGATACCGGCCTGTCTACCCTTACGATAGAAGGCTCTTGGAGTACCCGAGGAGCAGGAACGGTGGGAGTTTTGGGTGGGAATGCAGCGGCTTGGGGAGTGGGGAGTGAACGAGGACTCGCCGAGAAACGTGGCGAAGCATAATTGGGCCGTCTAGGCCGCTGCCCTGCCCCAGTTATAAATCCGTCGACACTTGCAGCACGACGAGGCTTAAAATCATCGTATTCGTTTGACATTACTTCGCTCTATTTTACCGTAAAATAGCTTACTTTTAAACCGGTTTTGCTTGTTTTGGCTCGAAATTGAACAAACACCCTTCAGACTGTATCTGCGAGGGTGTTTGTGCAAGCCGCTAATGCACTTAAAGCCTTATAGTCGCATTAGCTCTTCGTCTACGGCCACAATAGCCGCGTCGCTGCATGGAACTAACTCATAAGCTAGACCATGTAAAGCCGCAAATACCATGTAGGCCTCCTGTTTTTATATTTGTTGTTTTTGTTTTGTTAGTTTTGGGAATGTTATTTCGTGTTTGTTTTCTCAAAACTATTTACATTATATCAAAAAGGTTATGTTTTGTCAATATATAAAATCATTTTATATTGATTTATGCCAGTCTCCGTCACCAGCTATTTGATACCCCATCGACTGAGCAGCATAGTCGTAGGTATTGCGTGCGCTGTCACTGCTACGCACAGATTCCCAAGCGTTATTCGCAGCCGAGACAACTGCTACATGAGTAATACCTACACTCGTAGCAACTTGTTCCGCAGCTTTGATGAGCACCTCGCTCCAGCGTAACCGTGCCAGCCCGCGCGGGCCATATCGTCTTGCAAACGGGGCTGGCGTCATTTCTGTTATTGTTGAGATTCCTTGGAGCTGTCGAATAACAAGCGTTTCGCTCGATACCGTAAAACTCACCACCGCTTCTGTTTTACCTTGGAACACCAACTGCAATCCGACTGGTGCGTCAAGAAATACATGTGAAAGCGTCTCTGGGTTGCCGCCTTCCAGCTCGTTTGGATGGAACACCCAACCTGCCCCTTGCGCGTCTTCATGCGCAATACTACGAACTGCATACTTTTCCCGCGATTTAGAGAAGGTGTCTGGTCGATGCGCAAAGCTATCCAGCTTAAACGGTATGACATGAGAACTCCGTACCGACTCAATCAACGCATAGTTGGCCAGGCTATCGCTCGCAAGTGCCGTAGTCCCTACTTCGCCTGCAATACTTCTTGCTTGCAATAAAAACTTTGGGCGTACACCAAGTTGTACTGCGTCATAGGCATATTCATCCTTTGGCCAGCCCGCTATGGACATTTGATTGGCAAGAATAAACATGGCGAGCTGTCGCTCTTTTTCGTTGGCCGGCGCATATGGCGCTTCAGGCAAGTTAAGAGTTTTTGGTGTAAATACCAGGGATTTTCAGCTGCAACTCTGTCAATAAACCTTATAGGATCGGACTGAGCCGTCAACCAATCCCACCGTAGCTTATCTAGTACTTCATACTTATCGCACGTCACCATGCTAGGGTACACCACTCTGCGTCACACAAAAATTGCTTGTGGCTATATTCTTACTCGGGCAGTTTGACTCGTGCTATCAATCAGGCAAAATTTATTCGCTGAATACGTTAAAGCTTTTTGCAAGCGCAACATAAGTGAACCGAGCCAGTGGCTTACGCCAGCATCCGCTGGCTTATCCCAGTCTCAAGTTTTGGCCATAAACCAAGAAAAAAGCCGGTCAAACGACCGACTCTTTTCTTGGTTGCCCAAGTACATCTGCATTGGAACCAAATCTGTAACGAGATACTACGCTGGAAGCAACAACTAGGGTCGCTACCTCAGTTACAGTACTCTGGCAGCTGGGGCTAGAACTGCCCGAGCATAGCTACTAGGCATTCTATCCCAACAACCCCTCTTGCCTCAAGCCTTAGTTAAGGAACGGTAGCTTATTGTTTGCGGCATTAACTAAGAAGTGAAAGATTGCTATTGCACTAAAGTGATTAATGCCCCAGTCAAGTAGCTTGGCGGTTATAGCTCCAATGAGTGCGTTAATAAAGTCTTTACGACCTAATCGGTTGGTGCTTTGTCTAATCTCATTAAGCGTGTTTTTAATATCCTCTTGAACTTCGGCACTTTTTTCAGCCATATCTAGCAGCTTAACTTCAAGTGCATCAATCGCTTTTATGACTACACGTTGCTCGTCAGCAGTAAAAGCTGCATTCTCACTTACCCACGCTAGGTATTCCTCACTATCATCGTCATTCCATAAGTCAGGCTGGCTTATTTCCTCTTTGATGTAATTTAGCCAGTCGTTAAAAGCATCTAGCATCCCAATCCAGCTACCACATTTCTGGTATGCACCTACAGTTTCTCTTCCGGGTCGCATTCTTGCTACGCGGTAGTGGTCAGGGTCATACATCGTGGGGTCATGGTGGTCGAAGCTAAAGGAGTATGGTGTGTCTTTCATGAACAGAACCGGCACCCTGCCGGTTGTCGAAGAACTAGCATTCTCACCCCAAACAAACTGTTTACTACTAAAGCCTGCTGCCCTAACAGCTAGTGCGGTGTCGTTCATTTGAGTTTTCTTTAGTACCACTGACATATATCTACATATTTTATTGCTTATTGTATCCTTATGTAAAGCCACATGCTTATGTAAGGAAGTTTGCATCATTCCTACGGATATAGGTAGAGTCCGCTGCAGAGTATTGCCTACCACCTTATTAGTCCTCATGAAGTGAGGGGAATTGAGTAAACCGAACTGCATATAAGTCGATACACTCAGTGGATGTAGCTACCTTACCCCTCAGCTTTGTGGGTTCCCATAGCCCCTTTACTAAGGATAAATGACAGCACCATACATAGCTTCCTTCAGTAACCTTTACAGAATGTTGACATAAATACTATTTTGTAGTATTATGTATATCTATGACTAATCCAAATGCATTCCCAGACGGTTTTCCCAAAGTTGGCGAGTTCGTAGATGAAGCAATTACGCTTGAGTCACGATTCCCTCAAATTGTCATGCCACGTGACAGTATGTGGCCACTTCGTATACACGATGAAGCTACTAAAGAAGCGGCAGCTGAGGCATTACCGCAGCTTGTAGCTACCTTATCGGAGCCGATTGCACCAGCCAGCGAGACTCAGCTTCGTGCATTGTTCGCTACCAACCCCCACGACCGACGCCACGGCTGGACAGCACGTAAAACTGATGAAGGTCTAACCTATTCAACAGCAGCCTACGTGACGCCAGAAGATGCTCATGGTCGTTCGCAAATCTTTTACGGGGTCAATTACACATTTGATACTAACGGTCGCCTGGTTAAGCGTGAGTACATCGAAGATGAGCGTTCATATGACCGAGGTCGCCCGAACTTCCAGGAATACCTGAAGTATGATGATTACGGCTTCCTTACTGAACGACTTACCTGGGCAGAATACGAAACTTCGATGACCGACCGATTTGAGTACACTACGGATGAAAACGGCCGAAAAGTACCAGCAAAGATGGCTCGTACGCAAAAGGTTAAAGCCGATGACTATAGCGTTAGCGATAGTGACCCAATGACTGTCGACCTGGCAAATTATGAGGAGTGGCTTGCAACTAACCCTAATGGCTTTGCGGCACTAACTCGCGAACAGCTGGCTCCAAACGAGTTTGAAGTCAAAGACTTTGAAGTAACAGAAAACCGTCGTGGCATCCTATTTGCTCATCCTGAGCAGCTCGAGCACGCTTTGGTTATGTACGGTGACGGTTCATATCCTACACCTGGTGATAAGACCGCTCTTGAGCACAACGATGAGGCTTTTACTGAGGCACATGGCCCACTAGGAGGTGCTTTATTCTCACTGATGGCTCGTAGTGGCGATATGCGTGAGTTCGTAAAAAACCGTATTACTGATAAAGTGCAGCGTAAATGGGAAGACGTACAGCAATCTGACGACACGAATGCTGAAGAGTTTGCAGGCTTTGACTTCGACTACGACGGTGCAGGCCACTTCCACAAAACTGGTGGCGATATAACTATCACAAAGTCTGGCATTGAGCTTAAGATGCACGCTGCTTATGTTGGCGACGGCGTCGAAGACCAGCTGGCAAGTGCTTTGCAAACGAAGCGTGGCCTTCGCTCGGCAAGCATTACAGTACCTGTCAACCAGACTGAGCGAGAGGGCTATTTCTTCGTAGATGTAAAGGCTGCTTGCGATGCACTTGGCATTCCAGTTACGGATGAAGACGTTGCCAACTACCTTAGCGAATATCTTTTTGAAAATGATGACGCACCAACTAGTAGCTATGATCGAAAATACGGCAAGCAGCCAGTACTGTGGCATGACGAAGATACTGGCGTAACCGTTCAGCTCGTTACTGAACGTCACGACTACGATTCTGATACCGACGTCGATGCATTCTTTCAGCACGACTCGACTTCTATATGGGGGCCACTGCCTCGTGAAGTCCGTCGAGTTAGCGATGACAAAAAGAATATGCCAAAGCTGAAGGTCATCGTTGAGCCAGTAGGCAACCCCTTCGCACCAGAAACGACTGAGCGAACCGACGATATAGTACGTAGCTACATGATGAAGCTCGATAAGTAACCAATGTCATACTCGCCTTAAGGTGATATAATTAACCCGAAAGCTAATCAAGAATTGGTGGCCAATCGAGCCAAAGAACTAGAAGGATTTTAGTCCCGCATAAGCAATGGTGCAACGCGACACCCGAAGCACGGCGTAGGTTCCAAAGCGTGTTATCCCCAAGGGGTTTGGTTTACGACCCTCAAACGCGTAGGTTTGGAACCACCGAGATTAGCCCGCTTTACAGATTGGTAACAAAACAAAAAGGCACCGAAGTGCCTTCTAAGTCTAATTTGGTTGCGGGACCAGGACTCGAACCTGGGACCTCATGGTTATGAGCCATGCGAGCTGCCGCTGCTCCATCCCGCGACGTTAATCTGTAGTGTACCAAAGCTTGCCTCATGGTTATATAGCTTCACGCCAGGCCCGCTTTTATTTTTTAGCTACCCGCGGGCTTGGGTTCTGCATATAATCTCGCTAACCGCTCGATTATGAGCCATGCGAGCTGCCGCTGCTCCATCCCGCGATAAAGCCATACAATAATAGCAGCTAGACCAAATAATGTCAATGTGTGCACAAAGTTAGTTGCTGTTTCTGTGTAGGAGGTAGTCTACCCAGTCCTGAAAATTTTGTTGCCAGGTAGGGAGCTTTTGGGTAGCAACTGTTTCGGTTGGCGCGGCTGGTGTGGCTACCGTATTCGCCAGCGCCACACTTTTGGGTACAAGCAGCACTGTCTCACCCGGTTTGGCAAGGCCAAAGTTTTGGCGAGCGGTTAGTTCTAAGTATTGGCTAGATTTGTAATACTCGTTTTCGAGTGTAATGTTGGCGTTTTCGAGCTTTTTTAAGTTGTTTTGTTGCTTAATTTCGCCAATTTGCTTTTGTAAATCGTAGTTGGCTTGAATCGACTTTATACCACTCCAGCTCACCAGTAGCACCATAACCAAGAAAACTAGCTGGCCAAGCGTTCTAATGTCTCGCAGGTTCAACACAAAAGCTCGCACTTGCTGTCCATAGGAACGAAAACGACTTAAAAATTGCTGGATTTTTGGCATCATTAGTAGTATATCACCCCCGAAACCTGGTATAATCGGCCTGTTGCGTTATAGCGCACAGAGCCCTTAAAGGTTTGTGGAGGGGGTATAGCTCAGTGGTTAGAGCAGTCGGCTCATAACTGATTGGTCCTTGGTTCAAGTCCAAGTACCCCCACCATGATGGAATGAGGTTAACGCAACTAATGACGCAAAAGGCTCTTTTAAGGAGTAACGCGTCATTTTTGTTGGTCAAAATAGAGGCTCAAACACAAATTGCTAACAATGATGTCTTTTTGAACCACATCGGCTGCTTTAAGCTTTTCTGCCATCTCTTTTAGGATTGTCCTGAACTAATCCTTATCCATTGCCGGCAAGATACTCCGGCTGATGCACTGTTCATATTTTTCAATTAGCTGGTCTTGCTTCGTCTTATTGGTCCCTGGTAACGCTCAGTGGTCAGCTACCAGAGACGTATAAAACTTTACCATAGGCGTTGTATACTAAGCATATGTCATCAGCACAACAGCCGTGGATACACGCAGAAGCTCCCAGCTCCGAAGAAATAGCGCTGCTTGCCAAAGAATACGGTCTTGAACCACGCTTTATATACGATGCACTTGACCGCGACGAGATTCCACGTGTCGAAGCTATCGGCAAATACACCTACATCATTACCCGATTTGCATACGAGAAAGCATCTGGCGACATTCTAACTGCCCCAGTCCTTTTTGCTATAAACCACACTAAGCTTGTTACAGTAAGCAGCGAACGACTTCCCAGCCTAGAAGAAATTGCCCCCGGGCAAAAGGATGCTGCAGACCCGGTACATATCATGCTCAAAATACTCCTGTATATCGATGCCGAGTACGACCGCTTTATCCATGACTCTTCTAAGCAGATTCGCCATCTTATGCAAAAGCTGGGAACGCGGGCAGTCGGACCGCAATCCTTTATCCGATTTGTGCACATCGAAGACGATATGAATGACTTTCTTAACTCACTCATGCCGACCAACACTACCCTAAAGCACCTGCTCAGCTCTAGCTCGGCTCCAAACTTCGAGAAGCACCGCGACCTGGTCGAAACAGTCATCCTCAACAACAATCAATCTATCCAAACATGCGAGGCCAACCTCAAAACAGTCGATTCGATTCGCCGCACCTATACACTTATTAACTCGCACAACCTTGACAGAACTATCAAAATCCTCACCCTCGCATCGGTATTTATATCAATCCCCACCATGTTCTTTAGCATGTATGGTATGAATATCGGCTTACCGCAGCAAAAGCACCCTCAGGCATTTATCGTACTTATGATAGTGTGCGTGCTTACAGTCATTACGGCCTATATCGTTGGCCGAAAGAAAAAAGTTTTCTAGCTATATTTAGCGCTTGCCAATAGTAACGACTTTGGCGAACAACCATGCAACAAGTGCATACACTAAAATGGCAATCAGTGTTTCAAACTCAAATCGGCCAACGCCTAAGTCTGCACTGTAGCTAAATAGCCCAAAAAACGGTGCGGCAAACGGATGGCTAATAGTGTAAATAAAGTCGGCAAAAACATTATTTGGATCAGCGCCAAGCAGCCGCAGCAAAAAGCGCAAGGCAAGTAGCCCCATAATAACGCCGGCAACCAGCCAAATGACACGTTCCGCAACATTCATGCGATGGTCGTCACGTGGGGTTACGGGACGCTCTTCACGTACTTCCTCTCGAGCTTCTTCGACAGGAACTTCGCGAGTTGTTTGGGTTGTTTGAACTTCTCGGTCTTCGTATGCCATTGTCTGGCTCCTTAATTACGTAGTAATAACTTAGCGTACTGCTTGGGCGGGCTTATAGCTGTAATAATTCATACGTACCGTCTCATTCCATAACCACATGAATTAACCTAAATCCAGTGAAATATGCAACATCAGTACTTATGAGCTTCTGAGCCGATCCTGGATAACACGAACAGCGTCTGGCAGCTCGTTAAGATGATTGATGAATAAATCTACTGGATACTCAACAAAGTCTTGCTCGGTTCGCAGTCCCTCCTCAAGATTTGCCACAAAATGTAGCCCTGCCCCCTTTGCGGCTACCGCATCACTCGGCTGGTCGCCCACGTATACACACTCTTCGGGCTTTAAGCCGTGCTCGGTCTCGATCTGGCTAAAAGCACGTGGATCAGGCTTGTGATATCTCATATTTTCTTTGTAATAAAATGCGTCTACCAACTCGTATAGGGGAGTCTCGGGATTCATCAGGTGAGACATCTCTGCTGCAGTCCGCGATGTAAGGACTATGTGGTATAACTTCATATCACGAATTTTGGCTAGAATCCGCAGACGGTCAGGTGTAAGGCTGTCAAGCTCACCGCTATCAACAAACTCTTGGTAGACAGTCGGAAAAAGTTGCCAAAACCGTACCGCGTCCGCAGCCCCACCAGAGCGCTCTGCAATCGCCTCATTAAGGCGTATACCTCATGTTTTGCGGTGTACATCACGAGACATCGGCTCAAGACCCATACGCTCAAAAATTGTGTTTTCCAGTCTCCAGCAAGGTTCTTCGGTTATTATAAGGTTGCCGTCAATATCGTTGATAACAGCTCTTATCTTTGTCATAGCACTCTATTATATCTTATTTTGGTTATGAAGCAGATTGAGCACCTCATCGACAGACGGCGCAACCATGAGCTCCTCTCGGAGTACTTTGGCACCGTCAAAGTCCGAAACATAGACTTTGCAAAATTTATTGAGCGTATGAATGGGTCGCTCGCCATTTTGCCATGTGTCTTTAAACAGAGTGACTTGCTTTTTGTATAGGGCTAGCCTCTGTTTTTTGCTCCACTGCGACCACTCTAAGGGTCCGTCCCTTAGAAAACAAAGTGGATTGGTAAAGATGCCTCGCCCTATCATAATGCCATCGAGCTGATACTGCTTAGCAAGTGCCTCGCCGTGCTCGCGGTCACGCACATCGCCGTTACCGACAATGAGTGTTTTGACACCTAGCGCATCTCGTTTTGTGCGCACCTGGCCAATGAGTTCCCAGTCGGCGGGAACCTTGCTCATTTGCTTGCGGGTACGCCCGTGTACGGTTAGCATGTCTAGATCGAAGCCAAGCAAAAAATCAAACCATTCCATATCGACCGCGCTAAACCCCACCCGCGTCTTGACACTCAACGGCAACCGTCCATTTAGACCATCTTGCGTCGCCTGGATGATAGCACCAGCCAGCGGCCAGCTCTCGCGGCGTATCAGGGCCGCACAGGCACCGTTACGCACCTCACTCTTGGCTGGGCAGCCCATATTTAAATCGACTCCGGCAAAATTTACCCCTGGAGGAAGACCGAGTTCACGAGCCAGTTCACCAGAAGCAATTTGCCCAGCAACCGCTCGAAAGTTATCGGGGTCGAGCCCCCAGAGCTGTGCCACTACCCTGCCTTCTTTTTCAGCGAAGCGAAGCTTTTTAAGCAAATTTGGTCGGCCGGCGCTCATTAGCCCATCGACATTAACAAATTCTGTAAAAAATACATCGGGTGGTGCGACATCGGCAACGACCTGCCGAAACACCGTGTCCGTCACATCGTCCATTGGCGCTAACGCAAAAAAAGGCCTAGGCAAATCGTCAAGCATCCTGCTGTTGGGCAGCGCTATAGAGCGCTTCTAGGTTTTTTTTAATCTGCTGTATATCTGTATCCGCTTGGTTCTGACGGGAAACAAATAGTGCCCTGCGTTGCACCGCATAATTACCAGCGACCTTCGTAATATCATGCCAATAGCCCACTCTAGCTCGTTGACCACCTTGGGTCAGTTTTGCGGCCATAGCATTGAGTGCCTGTTCTTTTTCTGCAGCTCCCCACCCCCGCTGTCGTGCGGCTACCGCGATAATATTATTGAAGCTAATCTCCCAGGCTGAAGTGGCCAGAATACGCAGCTCTGCCTCGGTCGCATGGGCATATCCGGGGACTTTTATAAGCTTCATGAGAGCACTTAGGTCTTGTATTTCCTTTTCCAGTCCACGAATCACTTTACTCTGCTGCTCCTGCTTGGAAGTAAGCGCATTATTTTTTGAATGCAAAAAGGCAGCCTCAGTACCTTCTGTGTGTTGCCCTCGACTCGCCAGTGTTTTGGCTCCTATCGCACGAGCAAATGATGTTGGACTTCTTAAAATTGCGCTGTACTCCATTGGGTTCAAGGCAATACCGCTCACGGTGTGTTCACCTTCGCCATACAGAGAACCCATCAAGCTCTGCGGGTTCACCCTGTCATAGCCCATGTCAGTCCTAAAATAAATATCTAGATTACGACCAAGCAGATTCGGTATACTCCCAAAGGCGCGGCGCTTTTCTGGAGTGATAGCAACAGGCATTGTTATCTCAGGGAATGATTCTTGGCCAGTACCTGGTACCCTGCTATTTTGTGCCATCATTTCCCTTTTGTGCACCGCGCAAGGCGGTTCGTGCCGCATCTATCCAAGGTTTTCGTTTAGCCTGCTCCTCTGGGGTACGCGGGTAGTAGTAGGCGCCCCTCCACCCCTCTGGAACAATGACATCATCAAAGGCTGGACGTATATTCCCATGCTGAGCTGTGTGAACATCAGGAGCCTGGTGAACAGTACTTTGATGGGCTGAATCGGCTCTTTGTTCGGGGCTCATAGATAGCATATTAGCATATTTTGAGTGTTTTTGCAAGTAGTGCTTGTGGTTATTCCCAGCGGAAAACCCGGAAGGCTATCAGGTACACCACAACGCACCAGCCGGCAATCAAGCCAACCTGCGGCAGCAGTTCTACGAATCCTCTCCCCTCAGTGATAATGAGTCGGGCGCTATCGATTACTGGGGTCAGCGGCAAGTAAGTCGTAATACCCTGCAGCCACTCGGGCATAAGGAACCGAGGGAAAAACGCACCAGTTAGGAACATCATTGGGAAGGTGATGATTTGTGCTAAGGGTGCCGCCTGTCGCTCGTTGCGTGCCCAGCCACCTACGGCTAAACCAATACCAAACAGCATAAGGGCGCTGAGCGCAATTACTCCTACTAGGAGCAGCCAGTTACCACGCATATTTAAATGAAAAACGGTAATTCCCACCGCTAACATTGTCGTGATAGAAAGCAGCCCAACAATTACGTTAGAGATGGCATTACCCACAAAATACTGCCAAACTTTAAGCGTGGTCGTGCGGTAGCGTCGCAGCACGCCGCGCTCCTTAAGCTTAGGGAACACACTGGTTGGGCCAAATATGCCCGCCCCCAATAGCGAGAAGCCAAGTAGCCCAGCAAACACGTAGTCAAATTGTGTCAGCCCCTGTTTGGCGGTAGACTTGGCAGTAACGCTAAAGGGCTTTTCGACAGGTACATATTTGGCATTAATGCCGTCAAACACCGACTGTAATACAGATGCTAGTGTTTGCCCTGCCTGTTCACTGTTTTTATTGTAAATGACCTCGGCTTTGCCGGCTGGATATCCCTTGGTGCTCTGCTCACCAAAATCGGCCGGGAGTACGATGGCGGCATCTAGCTCGCCACGACTCATCTTTTCCTCGGCAGCAGACAGTGTTGTTACTTCTTTGTTAATTTTAAGAACCTTGTCTTTGTCGGCCTGGGCCACAAAGCCTTTGGCAAATTCGGTTTTAGAATGATTAATGAGCGCAACATTAAAGCTCACACTGCTATTACGACCAAATATTCCACCAAACACAAAAAGAAATAAGAGCGGAAACACAAAAGTAAAAAACATTGCCAGCCGGTCGCGAAACAGGCGCCTAATGTCGATTTTAACAAAAGTGATGATAGGTAAAAGTGCTTTTGGCATAGTAAATTAATCCCTTAGAGCCTTTCCGGTCAAATCAATAAATACATCTTCTAGATTTGCTTGTTCAACGTGCTGATCTTTCTTAAATCCCTTTTTGAGCAGGGCTTTAATAAGGTTTTTAGGCGTGTCGAGGGCAATAATTTTGCCGGCATCCATTACTGCAACTCTGTCACACAGCAATTCGGCCTCGTCCATATAGTGCGTAGTCATTATGACAGTCACCCCACGGTCACGCACCTCGCGTATCAAATCCCATAGGTTACGCCGAGCCTGCGGGTCAAGCCCGGTCGTAGGCTCGTCGAGAAAAAACACCTTAGGACCGTGTACCAACGCCGCTGCAATCGAAAAGCGCTGACGCTGTCCACCCGAAAGCTGTTCGGGGTAGCTATTGGCCTTTTCTTCTAGCTGCACACTGCGCAAAAATTCCATGGCATTAACTTTTTCGCCGTAAGCGGCCGAAAAGAACTCAATCAACTCGGTAAGCTTGGTCTTTTCTTCAAAGCTGGGTGTTTGGGGCTGTACACCTATCATTGCTTTGATAGCATCAGACCGCGATGAAACATCCACTCCATCTAGGTGAGCGCTACCGCCGTCAATCGGGCGCAGCGTTTCAAGCATTTCTAGTGTCGTCGTCTTGCCTGCACCGTTTGGACCGAGAATGCCAAATATCTCACCCTTTTTAACATCAAAACTTATGCCATCGACCACTGCTTTGTTGTCATAGCGCTTTACTAAGTCTCTTACTTCGAGTATTGTTGCTTGTTTCATCTATCAATCCTACCACAAACAAACAAACAAAAACACCCGTAGTACCCGGGTGTTTTATAGCTTGCTAACGTAGACTAGCCGCGCTTAACAGTCAAGAAACCGTTGCGTGGGTTTTCGTTTACGCTAAAACCGCTTGGCAAATCACTTGCTTCTGGTCGCTCGTCTTTTGAGAAGTAGTAGATTGTTTGTTCTTTGCCACCACGAAGCGTAACTTTCTTTGAGTTAAGGTAGTAGGTTACACCCTTTGAGTTTGTGTGCTTGTATGCCATGTGCGTACATCTCCCTCTGTAACATTATGTTAGTACCCCTAACATACCCTGAGCCTAAACTATTTGTCAACAGTTTATCTTACAATTACCTCTGTTTTTTTGGGCTTGCACTTGAGAGGGGGTATATATTACACTTATGGTTGTTAGTATCAATATCTTAAAAGGTGGTGAAAATGGATTTTCGACAAACATCTCAGGTTCCTCATAATCGCGTAGAGCCTGCTACGCAAGTTACCCACAGTGGCGCTAAGGCTACAAAATCACGCGCTCAGTCAAGAGATTGGCTCTCTTACCTAAAAGGACTGCTCCTCTTGTGTGTCAGCCTACTTGTTTTGGCCTCTTTGTTTGCACTTTTGCGAGGCGGCTCAACAGTCAACGAATCAAGCAATGTAAACACCAGCAAATACCAGGCAGTGTTCTTAAACAATGGCCAGGTATACTTTGGTAAAGCTAAGGAAGTAAACGGGCGTTTCATTACTCTTGATGACGTTTACTACCTCACGCAAAACACTGGCAGTACCGCCAATGGTCAAACAACCACAACTGGCGATTACACACTTGTGAAACTTGGCTGTCAGCAAATTCACTACCCAGAAGACCGTATGGTTATATCACGTGACCAAGTGACTTTCTGGGAAAACCTAAATGCTGATGGCAAAGTTGCCAAGAGCATTGCCGACTTTAAGGCAAAGTATCCTAAGGGTCCAGATTGTACTGAGCAAACGAGCCAAACTCCTGCCCAGAATACTCCTAGCCAGGCTACAACACAGCAGACTACGCAAACACAGACTAACACCACCACCCCTACCACTACTCGTTAATTGAGTAGCTTGGTCAGCAAAACCCCCTACGAGTAGGGGGTTTTGCTTTTGGGCCCAAAGGAGGTAAGGAAGCTATAAGTGCATCCTCCTTCGCCAAGGCTACGGAGGGCAAGGAGCTTAGAAAAACGTTAGAATTTCAGATGTCCAGAATTTCACTCTTACACAAACTCTCGGCACCTTCACCCCTTAGCAACTGGAGACTGCAGTCTATTGTCCGGGAATGCATAACGGCCTACTTTAGGGTGTTTGGTATAGGAAGAGCTTGTTGCTTCTTTGCGTAAAGCTATGCAATAGACCCACTGCGTTCGAAATAAGGAGAAGGCCTGTTCGCCCTGAAACGTCCAAATCATACACTCCGCACCCCGTCACTAAGCCTACTTAATAAGTTGCTTCAGTATCCAGCGGTAAATAGCCGTTACAAAAAACAAAACCCCGCCGAGTACCGCCGCCACAAGCGACCAGCCAGCTACATCGGGTGACCATTTGGCCGAGGTAAAGTCAAACTTATACAGCGCGTCGGGTATTGTTCCCAACTGAACGCCGCGGGCTGCCGTATAGGCTTCGACACAAGCTACCAAGTCAGGTGCGGTCATATTTGGGTTTTCGGATTCGCAGCTCGCTTGCGCTTCATGATACAAGTTACTGCGTCCAGGGCCAAGCTGCTGCTGCTGAGTAGCCTGTGCCCGTTCGTAGCTATATTTTAATTGTATCGGAGGATGGACCGCGTTTGGACCAGTAGTAAGACTGGTATTCATGTGTCCATATACGTGCTCTCTAAGCGCCCGAATTGCTGCTTCTACATCACCATTGTCGCGATCAGCCGTATAGACTGCTTCACGTAGTTGCACCATTTGCTCGTTGTTTTTGCGTAGGGCTGGTATAGCTATCGCCAAGCTCACAAGTGCAACGAGCAAAAAATACCAGGGATGAACTTTGTGTATGTACTGCCAAAGCTGTCGTAATATTGGTTTGTTCATATTGCTTATGATTATACATGAATCAATAAAGCCTGTACTGTCAAAGAAAGAAGTTGCTACAATATTGTCATGCATATATTCTTTTCGGGAATTGGCGGAACCGGCATTGGCCCACTCGCCTTGGTTGCTCAGCAAAGTGGATATAGTGTTTCGGGGTCTGACAAGCAGGCTTCGCAGTATATCGACTACTTGGCTAAACACGGTATTAGCGATGTCACTATTGGCCAGTCGGCCACAAATATTGCAGCTGCTCATAGCAAAAATCCAATTGACTGGTATGTTTACTCATCGGCAGTTGCTATTGAACAGCCCAATCATCCCGAGTTTGCTTTTTGCCAGGCAAACAACATTCGCATGAGTAAACGGGACGAGCTACTCAACGAAATTATCACCCAAAAACAGCTTAACCTTATTGCCGTAGCTGGCACTCATGGTAAAACTACTACTACTGCCCTGCTCGTTTGGGCGTTGCAGCAACTAAACGTTCCTGCCGGGTATATCTTGCCAGCCAAAAGCAGTTTTGCCGATATGGGTGCCTGTGAGCCAGACGCAAAATATTTTGTTTATGAGTGCGACGAATTTGACCGCAACTTTTTGCATTTTCGGCCACATTTGAGCCTTGTAACCGGCATCGATTGGGACCATCCCGATATTTTTCCAACGCGAGAAGCGTACTACCAAGCGTTTCGTGAGTTCATTGCGCAAAGCGACTACAACGTCTTATGGCAAAGTGATGTTAACCGCTTAAATCGTAATCCAGGTGAAAAAGACCGTGTTTTATCAGATACCGACGAAAAAATGAAGTTAATTACCTTAGCCGGCGAGGTCAATCGGCGCAATGCTTGGCAGGTAGCTCAGTCTATTAATCTCTTGTTCGCCATACCGCTCGACAAAAGTATAGCCGTACTCAATACCTTCCCTGGTGTCTCAAGACGGTTCGAGCAAATTACACTAGGGCTCTATAGCGACTACGCACACACAACCGAGAAGATTCGCGGGGCGCTCCAGATTGGCCAGGAGATTGCGGGCGATAACTTGGTAGTTGTATATGAAGGCCTTCACAACACTAGACAACACTTTATACGTGATGACCTGACGCATCTATTTGATGCTGTCAAACAACTCTATATCGTTCCTAGCTATCTTGCGCGCGAAGACCCATCTCTAGAGCTACTCACCACCCCAAAACTTAAGGCAGGGCTGTCTGAGGCCTCACAAAGCAAAACAACCGCTTCCGCCCTGTCTAATGAGCTGCGCCTTGCCATACAGCAGCACCTAGCTGCAGGCAATACCGTACTCTGCCTGAGTGCCGGTGGGGGTGGTAGTTTAGACGAATGGCTCCGCCAGAATTTCGCCTCATGAAACTCATGCAGCTCAATGTATGGCTTGGGCGGTTAACACCACAAATCGTACGACTCATTGAGCAGGAATCACCAGATATTATCTGCTGTCAGGAGGTATTTTCGGCTGAAAGTACGGTAGTATTTCCAGACAATATGTTTGATGTTTTGCAGCAAATGACTGCCGCTGGTGGCTATCCACACGTGTTTTTCTCACCGCTTTGGCAAATGGCTATTGCTGATACGACCGCACAAATGGGCAATGCCATATTGAGCAGATACCCGCTTAGTCAGCAAGAAACTATCTTTCTTAGTGGTGTCTATAACCCTAACTTGACTGCGGAGACTCGGGTATCAAACACCCGTAATGCTCAGTTCTGCAAGATTGATACCCCAGCAGGCAAGCTTTCACTCGTAAATTATCATGGTTGGTGGGAGGCAACCCCAGTTGGCTCAGCTACTTCTGTCGAGAAAATGCAGCTTGTAGCCGACAAAGCTCGTACCCTATCCATGCCCCTAATCATAGCAGGTGACCTGAATGTCGATCCAACATCTCCAGCAATGCGTGTGTTTGATGGGTTTCTCGAGGACCTTACTGCCACGCATACCGCCACCGAAACACTCAGCCAGCTTGGCAAGGTACGTGATGTCGCCTGTGACCATATTTTAGTAAGTGATGGGGTCAGGGTTGAGGCCTTCACCGTCAGAGATGAGCTGGTTTCTGACCACCGAGCATTGGTGCTTGAGTTTTCACTTTCATAGAATTTGTTACTTACCAAATCACAATGGTAATGATGACTAGTAGGATGAGCAAAACGAGCGCCCACATGGCGGTGGCAAAGGGTGTAGTGGGCGGCTGTGTAATATGCTGCAGAGGTGTTTTGTCGGTGGCTGGTTTTGATGATGGCAGTAAGTTTGAGGGCTGATTGTTAGTTTGGGGCCTAGTGGAAGACTGCATACTACTCCCCTGCAACGTTCCGCCAGATGCAACCGTGCCTTTGATAGCATTAGCCGTCGTCGAATCAACTGGCGCTCGCTCCCGAGCACGCTCCTTATAATATTCCTTGCCATATTCAAAATGAGGGGTTTCGACTACATTACCCTGTTTGTCGACTTCGGTGCTAAGCCAAGCGCTCCGCTCAACATGATGTTCGGGTGGTAACTCTAACACTTCCTGCTTCACTTTTTCGGCGCGGAGGGTTTCTAGACGAGTATGTGCCGCTCCTACGACCGCAGTTACGGGAGCCTGCTCGATCGTTTTTTCGACAGTAGGCGGCGCCTCTGGAGCTTTGTACTTGGTGGCAAACGCCGCGCGCGCCTTGGCGGCCTCGTCTTCTCTTATGTGGTCCCAGCGACTTGTTTCGGTTAATTCTTCATGTTTCTTTAGAACTGCTTGATGATTTTTGGTCATTTTTTTCTCGCGGCGACGGTGACGAATATGCTCAATACCACCTGCTAGAAGTGCACCTGTCCAAAATCCACTTGGTCTTTCGATTACTGCCGGTGCGGGTGCAGTTTCAATGGTGGTCTGAGGCTGGGGTGCTTGATTGGGGTTATTGAGTATTTGAGGTGGCACGTTTGGCCTATAGGGCCGGTGCCCACCCCAAGACTGAGGCTGAGTGGGCATGGCCCCACTGGCATTGCTGCCACCACCCGACCCAGGAGGTACACCGCCACTCCGTCTACTCCCAGAGGCTGGAGGGGTTGATGATGCAGACCATACAGCGGCTGGTGGAGTGGACTCCTCGGGTTCATCAGCTTCTTCGACCTGCTCGGCAGCCACTTCGACTGGGTCGACAGCGGGTGTTTCTAATTCTTTCTCTTCGGTTTCGGCTTCAAGCATCGTAGCTTCCTGCTCGGTTGCAACCGGCAAAGCTATTTCACCTGGGATGTTCTGTATATATTCGGTCGATATCACCTGAGATTGCTCCCTTGCCAATAGAGGTGCTACGGCTGTAAGGCTTGGTTCAAGCTGTTCCGGAGCTCCATCGGGGTCAGAACTGGCTACTACACTTTCGGGGGCAGCTGTTTGCTGGCTGGTATCTGCTGATTCCTCTGAAGCTGCTTCATCCTCTTCTGGATGAGATTCTTTGGCCTCTTTTTGGTCTTGAGAGATTCGCTCCAGCGACAAGTGTGCCAGTAGCCGGTCAAAGCCGGTGACTTCGGTGGGTTTGGGCCGTTCCTTGTTAATGGCCTGCTCTGCCCCTTTTACTACCGAGCCAATGCCAGCGGCACGACCGAGGGAAACACTTTTTTTGGAACGGGCTGCCGAACTGTCTTTTTCGTCTTCGTCATCGTCTTCGGATTCTGGCGACGAAAGTGGTATGTATTCTGCCATAGTGTGTATTATACCGGTTCAGGCAAATTAGCGATTATCGCCGTTGCCATGGAGCTTGTCGCGTTGTTTGCGACTCGCCAGTTTGTTGAGGTTTTGCTGAGCGACTTCGTTAAAGCTTATTCCCAAAAAATCTGCCATAACAGCTAAGTACCATAAGACATCACCGACTTCCTTAGCGAGTTCAGTTTTGGCTTCGACCGATAGTTCTCCGTCAAAGTCGCGAATGAGCTTTTTGACTTTTTCGGCAACCTCGCCACCCTCACCGACGATGCCGAGCGTCCAGTGGCTAAGGTCACGCATCTGGTCTCCCGAGCTAAGTGCAGTAGTTAAGGCCCGCTTTTGGTATTCGTCAAATGTTAGGTTCATAATTCAATTCTCCCCGCTTCGTTAATTTTAACCGCTCCCTCACGCACAACTTCAATTGCGTCGTCAATAATGCGGATAATGGTAGAGGGTGGACGCCCACTCAAATCACCCCCATCGACATAAAAATCTATCATATCACCAAAATATTGCTGAGCAGAATCAATCGTTTGGGCAGTAGGCTGAGTAGGCATATTAGCGCTTGTTGTTAGCAACGGGCCTACCTTTTCGAGCATAGTCTGAAGACTTGGGGCTTCTGGTAAGCGAACCGCGAGTGACTGTTTGCCTCGATGCAGGTACGCGAGAGCGGCGTCTGCACATGGAACAATCACACTGACCGGCCCCGGCCAAAATGAACTATCTGCTGTTAAATACCTTCTTTTGAGCCCAAGGGCTTCAAGTTGGTCAATTGATGCGGCAATAATAGTCCCTGGCTTTTCGTCACGAAGTTTTGTCTGAAACAATCGCTGCACGGATTGTTCATCTTTGGCACAGCAAACTAAGCCGTAAACGGTATCAGTTGGAATGACGCCTATCTTTCCTTCTGCTATTGCAGCATGCAACTGAGGATCTGCGAGCGAAGTAAACAGCTGTGCCATTACTTGCCCTGCGTAAACGCTAGAACTGCCACTCCCACCAGCGCGGCACAGACCACTACAGCAACCACAATCGGAAGCTTGGACCCAAATGAACCGGATGCGTGCTGGGGCATCGTGGGTGCTGCACTTTTGGCCGGTGGAGTATTGGGCTGCGGCTGGGTTACTGCTTGACTCGCCGGTGTCTGAGAAGTCGGTGCATCGACTTCGACTGGTGCGGCCTGAACCGGTACCACTACTTCGGTAGGGGCTGGGGTTGCTGCGGGGGTTGGCGCTGGGGTTGAAGGTGGCACTACGTCCATAACAGGTTGCGATATGGGAGCGGGTGTTGTAGTTGGTTCCATGCTTCTATTGTACGCTAGCCTAGCCAATATTTACCGTCTTTTTGGCAAATTAGTCCCTCTTTTTCGAGTTCATATAGTACGGTAGCCAGTCGCTCATCGGTAATAGTGCTAGCGAGCTGCAATCCCGTTTGGGGTGTATCTAGGGCTCGTAAGACTGCACCGCGAACTTGACGTTTTGAGCCCTCAAACTTAGACTGTTTTTTATAATGAGCGCTCTGGGCATTGTTGCGAACTTGAGTCTTTAGGTAAGTACCGTAGTCCATGAGTGCCCAATAAAACTCGCGTGGGTTTTCGCGATCAAGTGTCTGTTCTAGCAAATCCCGGATGAAATCATCAGATACAGTTTTATCATCCGAGGTGAAATGGTGTATATACACTGTACGAATATTGGTTTCGATAAAGACCGCTGGTTGGTTATAGGCGTAGGCCAAAATGGCACCGGCAGTATTGCTCCCAATACCCGGCAATTCTTGGAGCTCGCTGCGCGTAGTTGGAAAATTATTGCCATGAGCAATGCTTATTGCCGCTTGCCACAAAAACTTAGCCCGTCGGTTGTAGCCAAGTCCCTGCCATGCACGCAGCACATCGGCAAGTTCCGCTGCTGCAAGACGTTCGAGCGTTGGGTATTGCTTTATAAAATCGTGAAACTTTGGCTCAACCCGTGACACCTGGGTCTGCTGAAGCATTATTTCACTTACCAAAATGATGTAAGGGTCAAACCTTTCCATGTCACCCGATTGGCGCCACAGCAAATCATGTCGACCATGCTGGTCGTAATACTCCCAAAGAATTTCTAAAAACGACTGTATTTGCGTGTTAGTGAGCTGCATCTTGTCATCATATCATGACGTATTTAGCGGCTATCGGGACTGACGTCGGCAACTTTTCTGGAGTCTCCACCACTTAAACTCATGACGTAATCGGCGGCATCTCCGCCAGAAACACTACGATACAGCACTAAATCGTCGTTTAGCATACGAATACCAAATTGGACATTTGGCAACGTGGCAGCAGTGCTTTCTTGACCATTCGCTTGGCGACGAATAAAAGCTGTTTTGGCATCGCGAGAGTCAAGCCATGTGCTTACCGTACCGCTTGGTGCTACTAGATACTGTCTTGACAAAAATGAGCTCGGTGGTGTGCTGGGGGTAGGAGTATTAGCGCCAACTTTGTAGTCCAACCATTTATCGGGTGTTTGTAAGCGGTAGGTGTCGTATCCAGTCCGAATCGCAGACCAAACTTCACCCTGGTATAAAGCTTTTTTATTGTTGCCGTCGTAGCCAATCCGGCTAAAGCTTTCCTTGGCTGCTGGGTCGGTAGCCGACAGTACATAGTAGAGCGCTGTGGTGTCGAAGAAGGATGCCGAAAAGTAGTTGGCATTTGCGAGCTGTAACCGACGCTCTTTGGGGATATCGTAGAGCATGATTTTTTGCCGATTTGGGTTAGCTGCACTGGCACCGGCTACAGTGACTTGGTAAACAATAGCGTCGTTTTTCCAGCCAAGCAGCGCAATGCTTTCGGCGTGTTCAATCACGGTTGCTTCACCGCTCGCAATATCCACAAGCGTTAGAGCGGTGAGCAAATAACCATCTTTGTTACGCTGCTCATCTCTGGTAGAGGTAACTGCCACCGCCTTTCCGTCTGGACTCACACTAGTCGTCATGCCGGGTGATTCTAGCCCAGTTGCCTCGAGCAATACCTCGTTTTTCTTACCATCTAGGTAAGACTTGTAGACATCGTACTTGCCGCTTTGTTTAGAAACATAAACATGCTGCTGGTTTGCCACCAGGCGTACGGGCAGCGGTTTTGTACCATCGGCGGGGGCAAGTAGTGTCTCGGAACGGTACCCTTTGGCACCAACAGTAATCTTAATATCGCTCTCGGTGGATGGCTGCAAGGTAATAACGGCCTTACCAGATTTGTCGGAGGTGGCAGTTGATTCACCACTTTCCAGTTCTACGCCAACAATAGGCTTTCCCGACACAAAATCTGTTAACAGATAAGTAAGCTGAGTGCCACTAGGCTTCATAGCCACATCACCAAGGTCTGCTACTCGCATGCCAATGGACACCTTTTTGGTGACTGTCGCAAAAGCGATCTTCTTGATGGTGACTGTTTGTGGTCCAAGTTTTACCCCTTTTAGCCGAGCATTGCCATCTTCGTCGGTTTTGACTTGCGTACTGCCAACTTCAACGATAGCGTTTTTGAGCGGCATGGTGGTTGAGCTGTCAATGACATGTGCCACAACACCCGAACGCATGCCGACGAGGTTAAGCGCCAGTGTTCGAAGTGACGGTACAACACTGACCGCCCCAATCACCAGCACCGCAATACCAAGTGTAAGGTACCGCTTGCGAGGATTATCCCACCATGCGAGTATTGCCGTCTTGAGTCTGTCGAAAAGTCCCTGCTTCATGACGATTGGCTCGGCATCGGGAATAGTAATGGGAATTTTGGTTGGTGCAGTCAAATTGTGAAGTTCGTTGGCTAGTTTCTCGGTTTGGACAACATCAGATTCGCCGAGGGTTGCAATATCAAGGTCCTCAAGGCCTTCTTCGACCTGTTTTTCGAGCTGCTTATTGATGTCTGTAATGTCGGTATCTGGTGCTGGGTCTGGTATAGGCACTGGCTCGACTGGCTTTGGGCTAATCTTTGGTGGTTCGGCTGTAACAAGCTGAGGTACCTTGCGCTCTCCCGCGACTTTGTATTCATCATGAATGAGTCCGGCGTTCTGTAGGGCGGTCATTTCTTCTTCGGTGGGCTTGCTGCCATCGAGCCGTTGGGCGGGGCCCATGAGCGTTTCTACATTCTCTGGAACAGGTTGCTCGGAGTGGTCTTGAACTGAAATTTGTTTAGTCATACGTGTTATGCTTACATTCTAACAGACTAGGTCACAACACTCGCTATCAGTCAGCCAGTTTCTACCCCCCACACTGTAGCGGCAGCTTAGACTTAGTAGTAGTACCCCATCACGTCAATAATCACGTCTGACGTACCGTAGCCATTAAAGATACTAAAGCTTCTAGAATCATCAACTGCTACTGTCGCCTGATTAAAGGCAATGCCCGTGCTAGCTCCAAAGTTAATGTTTGAAGTGTCTGGCCGTGCAATGTCTGAACGATACAGCGTCATGTATGAGCCGGCTGCTGTGGTGCTAGGAACGGTTACATTTGCCACAATACCTTTCACCCCAGCTGGCGCATTGGCTGGTAGCTGTACCTTTAGAGTCCCTCCCGCCCCAATATGCTGCCCAGCATAGGCCATGCCCGAGTTCGTACGCGTATCGGCTATGCGCTGCGGAACGATTGGCGCATATGACAAGCCAGCTGAAGTTGAGTAGGTTCCCACCAAGTCAACCACAGTGTTGGCCTGTGTAAACGGTAGCATGTTATAGATGCTTACCCCTTTGGCACTTACTTTGGCGGTCGATGCCTTGGCAAGTACATCCCCCTTAACGTAGTTAAGGCTTGAAGAAGTTGGCAGGGTTTCACCTGCTGGATAGGTAGTAAGGTACCCGGGCTGAGTTGGCTGTACCATCGTTAAGTTGAGCTCTGCACCTGTTTTACCGGCAAAGTCAACAGGATTAACGGTGAGTGTTTGAGTACTATTGGGAGTAAGACGGGTATCTGCCAAACGCTTTGGCGGGTTTGACAGCGATAGGTATGAGCCAGTTTGGTCATAATAGCCCACCACATCTACAATCACATCAACATTTCCAAAAGCATTAAAGATTGTTATCTGACCATCTGTGCCTACTCCAACTGTTGCCTGGTTATTTCTTACGTCTCCAGGTTTTAGGTTTACCACTGACGTCTGTGGTCGAGCTGCACCAGTTGGGTACACCGCAAGGTAATTGTTCGCCGTTGGGTTAACAGCGGTAATATTGACTACGGCAGCCTTGGCAGTGGCAGGAACGGTCTTATTGCCAGCGACCTTTACTGCCAATTCGGTAGCAGCTTTCATTGTTTTGCCAGCATAGGGCATGCCCGAGTTGGCGCGAGTATCTGCCACGCGCAAAGGAGTCACCGAATTAAAGCCATAGGTACTAATGCCCTCCCAGAGAAAGTTGTATGTCCATGCAGTACCACTGCCAATTTTCGTAAGACCGGATCCATCTGGGTTGACGGTATATATCCCAGCGGTTGAAGCTTGATTTGAACTTGGGTAGGTAGAAAAAGCTATTTTAGTTCCATCGGGTGCCCATTGGCTAATGTTAATTTGCCCTGTGTCAGACGGGCTAGGTATCTTAGTTTTGACCGTTGCAGACTCGATATTGATAACATAAAGTAACGAGCTTACAGCGACACCGTTCAGAGGCTGGTGGGCATTAATAAGTAGTGACTTACCATCGGGCGATACTGCTCTCTGGTCGGGCGTAACTCCATATTTCGCATCTAGACCCTGGATTGGCCTACAAAGCGGAGCGGTATTATCAAGCCGTAGTTGACAAAGATTTGTGCTAACTAGAGTCCCGTTATCCCATTTGTTATACGTAAAGTAAATACCTTTTGAGTCTGAACCCCAGGCGTACGTTGTGTAATAATCGGTCAGGTAGGGATCGCTTCCTGTAAGCCTCATGAGTGAGGTGCCGTCGGGGTGCACTAGCCATAATTCGTTATAACTAGTGTAGCTGGCACTTCGTGAGCTGCTTAGCAACAGCCAGCTCCCGTCCGGCGACCAACCGTGAAACCGCCATTTCGCCTCTGTCATTGGTAATTGGAGTATTTTTGTGCTTATACCACCAAGTACAGACTGGAGATGAAGCTCTGCAGGAGCAGTAAAGACGTAGGTCGAGCCAGATAATACTTGCGTGCGATCGGGTATGTAGGCAAAGTTTTTGCCATCGACTGGCGATACCCTTGCACCCCCCATATAGTTAAAGCTGTCATATGGCCGTGTTAGCTGCGTTCCAGCTAAGATACTACCATTCTTATGAGGAATTGCCGCTCCGGTTGCAATGGAAGTGGTGCGAGGTGGGGTTGCTACATATGAAGTCCACTCAGGAGCAGAGCCGCCCATATTTGTAACCCCCCCAGAACGAATTAGCGTTCCATCGGGCCTGACAAACAAGATGCCGTCATCTTTGAATACTGCAATCGTACTGCTATCTGGTGACCATAAAGCACTACTGACCGTATAATGCATATCTGATGATTTAAATAGCTGGGTAAGCTTCTGATCTGCGAAGTTATAAGCATAGGCTGCAGCGACTCTTTCTGGATCGCAAGAACCCCCAGTAGCAGGACAAACTGATGTGTTTACCGTAACAGTAAATCCGGTACCATTAGGAGCAATACTAGAGATATTTGGAATCGAACTAAAAGTTTTATCAGCGGGGAGGTTAGCCGGCTTGAGGCTGGCGGCCATGTTATTCCAGGCAGTCCAATCTTCGCACGATTCGGTACCTGCTACCGAGTTGGCATCGATTGACATTGAACAGAGCTTCGCAGTCATTGTTGACGTGTTTTGGATGTAGATGAGCTTACTGTCATCACCTGACCATCGTCCGGCAGAAAGGGTATATGGATTTTGAACGGTTAATTTCTTCCATTCTCCCGTACTGACCGTAAGGATATAGCTTTCTGCTGCGCTAGATGATGCGGGGTACAGCAGTGTTAATATCCGAGTACCGTCAGTCGACCAACGAATAGGGATGCCCGTGTTTTCGTTAATCGCAACAGGTGGGTTTAGTGCGGCAGTCCTTTTACCAGAGGTGCGGTCAAGTACGATGAGTTGCTTGGCTGTTTTATCATAATAGGCAACAGCATTGCCTAGCCTACTTGAATATAACGTGCCATCACTTGTTTCGGTTAGTTTTGGTAGTTGCGAGTTCCAAGTAACATCTTGGCCATCTGCCGATAAGGAATACTCTCCAAAGAACAAGTCTCCGTTTGGCAAGACTGCTGCCTTAGAGGCAAAAAGCATGTACGAGCCAATACCGCCAAACACGAGTGCAATTGCGGCTAAGCCGGTCCATTTGTTGGCGACCTTGCCAAAAAACGAGGATGATTGGCGCTTATGAGCGCTAGCGATTGGTGCCGAAGGCGCGGGCGCTGATTCTGCAAAATCACCAATAATTTTAGGAGCATCTTGACCCAGGTGGGTTATTTTTTCGTCTGAGCCGTGTAAATCACTCATTTTTTTCCTGTCTTTAAAATAGTCTTGTTGGGCTTAGTGTACGGTTTTTGAAGCACAAGCGTCAAGAGTAATGGTTGTGTTATTTACATTCTTTTTCTCTTCTACCTGGGCCAATGCCGTACAGCTGCGCCTTTTGCAAAGCGCGTATAGTACTAGGTATGGCAAAAATACTACTTTGGACAAGTATTGGTGTGTTTTCGGCACTCGGGGGCTACCTGCCCATGTTGCTCATGACGGGTGATGCAACTATTGCAAGTGTACTTGGTTCTTTGGCGGGTGGTTTATTTGGCATTTTTATGTATGTAAAGCTAAGAGATGCCGGGTATATCGAATAGGCCTCTAGGGTTGTATACTACTATTTATGAATAAACTGACGCTTTACCGGCAAGACTTTGCCCTGGCCCAAACAGCGCTGTTTGTCGCTATCTGCTTACAGATTGTCACCTGGGCAAACAATGGCAATCTCTCTTTTGGCCCTCACCCACTGATTATTTTGAGCGAAATCGCGCTGGCGGCCATATTGGGCATGATGGCATTGCACCCTACTTTGCCCAAACGCGGCACTTACCGCACAGCGTCGTTCTCGCTACTAGGGCTTATCACCATCGAAAACATTATTTCTATCGTTTTAGTGCTCCGCCAGCTTATTAGCAATGCTTCTAGCTTGTCTGGGTATCAACTACTTGGTTCGGCTGTGGCGATATTTTTGACCAACATCATCGTGTTTGCACTCTGGTACTGGGAAATTGATAGTCCAGGCCTCACAGGCAAGCGTTGGTCGCGCCATGACCGTGATTTTTTATTCCTTCAGCACGACAAGCCACACGACTACCCTGGTTGGCAGCCCAATTTTGTCGACTATCTTTATCATTCTGTTACGAATGCTATCAACTTTGCGCCGGCCGATACTCGGCCCATCACACGCCAGGCCAAACTACTCATGGGAGCGCAGGCACTTGTTTCGGTCACGACCCTTGCTCTCATCATCGCCCGTTCTGTCTCCATCCTCGGCCAATAGAATTTTAGATATTTTAGTTAGTTACAAAGTACTTACCAATTTTAAAGCGTATTAAAACATACAAAACGGCGCAGATAACAAATATATACATCGCAAAGGCAGCACTGGCCACCGTCCATGTCTTGAGCGTCAGTAGCGTAATAGCCGCACTGAGCGCACCGTTCCGAAACACACTATGATGCTCAGTTTCTGGTTGATTGAAGGCTTTTATGAGCGTCGGTATGCCAGCGATTAAATCCGCCAAAATACTAAACACGATTGCAACGGTGCCAGTTCCGGTCGCAAACCACAAAACAAGTGCAAAAATAGATATGATGCCGCACGCAACATCAAGCTTAGTGATGTCCCAAAACGCCTTCTTGTTCATAAAAGACGCAATGAATATCAGTAGCGGACCAAAACCGACCATAAACGTCATGAGAGCTTGCCATACGACACCTTCTCCCAGCTGTGCCGCAAAAGCGATAAGTGGTGCCAAAGCCCATAGAAACCACGTGACTCGATTGGGCTTGGTGCGACCCTGCAGCGTATTCCAAGCGTAGGTCCCGCTTCCAATAATATTTAGGAACGCCCCAACCAAAACAAACTTTTCATTAATCATTGGGGTAGTATAGCAAACCAGCTTAGCTGGAAACCGTGTTAAGTTTTTTGGAATCACGCCCATCCAAATAACTCATCATCACTGCCGCTAAAAGCACCAGTACAGCGCCCATCCAGTCCCTGAAACTCAGCGCCTCTCTGTAAAACAAGTAGCCAAACACCACCCCAAAGACAATTTCGAGGTCTAGTATCACACTTGCTACAGTTGCCTTGATATGTTCAAAGCCATAGCTTGCCAATAGGCTCATTCCGACACTGAGAAGCCCGGCTCCAACGAACAGCCAATGCAAGCCCAGTGAAAAGTGTGAAAGGCTCGGTAGTAGGCGATGATTGAATGCAATACTTAAGATGTAGTTTCCAATCATCCCGACAAGTGTTGTGATGAAGGCTAACTCGTAATTATTAAGTTCTCCTGTCTGTTTCTTACGCAACACAAATGAGAGTGAAAACAATCCTCCAGAAAAAAGTGAGGCCACAGCTCCCCAGCCCAATTTCGACCAATCATCCGCGCCCGGAGATATAATGACGACCGCGCCAATAAACGACAAGACTATACAGGTTGTCTTTAATCTATTGAGTCTTTCTCCAAGCAGCCACATACCCAAAAGAGCAGTTGTAGGTACAACTTGCATCACCGTCACGATGCCTAGTTTGGCATGCTGCGCTGACCAGGCATACAGTCCAGCACCCAGAACTAAAGCAATAAACCCTCGCAAAATAGCTAGCCATAATTCGTAACGTGAAACAGTCTTGAGGCGCTGGAAGCGTAAATGATGCCGGAACACTAAACTCATAATGACTGCCGCCCAGAAAAAACGTATATACCATTGTTCAAAAATACTCGTAGCATCACTAAAATAGCGTGCCATTACAGCTGTTAATCCATAAATTGCTGTTAACGCGACCAGCGCCAATACTGCTCTGTTAGCATCTTTGTGAAGCGCAGAACGGTGCTTCATCTGATTACTCGATGCTTTTAAGAGATAAATCTTTCAGTTGGTGGTCATCGACAGTGCTTGGGCTGTTCATCATTAGGTCTACGCCGCTGCCGTTTTTAGGGAACGCTACCACTTCGCGAATGTTATCTTCGCCTGTTAGCACCATAAATATGCGATCCAAGCCAAAGGCACAGCCAGCATGCGGTGGTGCGCCATACTTAAATGCATTCAGCATAGCGCCAAATTTTTCCTCGACGTACTCTGGAGTAAAGTCAAGCAAACCAAATACCTTATACAGCACCTCTGGGTTGTGGTTGCGCACACCCCCGCTGCATATTTCGTAACCATTCATTACCATGTCGTATTGGTCGGCCACAATATCGAGTTTGTTTTGAACGCTGTCAAGCTCAGCCAGCGAAGCCTTGGGCATGCTGAATGGGTTGTGGCCAAAGTCGAGCTTGCCGGTTTTTTCGTCGCGCTCATAAAACGGAAAGTCCACAATCCATACCAACGCTACAACAGTAGGGTCCTTAAGTTCAAAGTACTCGGCGAACTCGTTGCGTAGCCGTCCTAACACCTTGTTAACCACTCCACGGGTATCGGCGCCAAAAAATACAGCGTCACCGTCATCCGCCTGGGAACGGTTTTTAACTTCGGTGAGTTCCGTTTCATTCATAAACTTAGCAATTGGCGACTGCACCTCGCCATCTTTGTAGGTTAGGTAGGCAAGGCCACCAGCACCTTCGCTTTTTGCGATTTCGGTGAACTTGTCTATTTGCGAACGGCTCAAGCTTGCACCGCCTTTTACACAGATTGCCTTCACGGCACCGCCTTCGCTCGCGGCGGCATTTTTGAACACACCAAAACCGGAGACTTTGAACACATCGGTCAGTTCTACGAGCTCCATGCCAAACCGTAGGTCTGGTTTGTCGGAGCCATAGCGTTCCATGGCTTCGGTGTACGGAATCCGTGGCACGTCTTCATGCAGCAATTTTTTGCCCGCAAAGTCTGTCACCAACTGGGTGATGAGCGGTTCCATAGTGCGGCGAACTTCGTCACCCTCGCTAACAAAGGCCATTTCTAGGTCGAGCTGATAAAAATCACCGTAGAGCCTATCTGCACGCGGGTCTTCATCCCTAAAACAGGTCGCAATTTGGTAGTAGCGCGGTACCCCTCCGACCATGAGTAGTTGTTTGAACTGCTGTGGCGCTTGTGGCAGAGCGTAAAACTTGCCGGGGTGCACGCGAGACGGCACTAAAAAGTCGCGAGCGCCTTCAGGGCTACTGTTTGCCAAAATTGGCGTGGTTACTTCTATAAAATCGTGCTCTTCCATGTAGCTACGTAAAAATCTGTAGTATTCGGCACGCTGCTTAAGCCGCTCTTGCATTTTAGGGCGGCGCAGGTCTAGGTAGCGGTATTTGAGGCGCAACTCTTCGTTCGCTTGAGCCTCGGCAAATGGCTGTATGGGCAAAACTTCGCTGCGGTTGAGTATAGTTAGTTCTTGGACAACTAGTTCAATAGAACCAGTTGGGATTTTGTCGTTTTTTAAGGCGTCGTCGCGCTCTTTTACTTCACCGGTTGCGCGCACAACAAATTCGTCACGCAGTTCGTCGGCAATCTTAAACGCCTCTGCTGCCTCTGGGTGAATAACCAGCTGCAACAGTCCGGTGTGGTCGCGTAAGTCTATAAAAACAAGCCCGCCATGGTCGCGGCGTGAATGTACCCACCCGCACGCGCTTATTGTTTTTCCGACTTGTTGTGGTGAATCTATAGCAAGTGTTCTCATGGTTTCCTTTGATCTTGAAGTAAGTAGTGGTATGACTGTTGCTTGGGTCGACTACGCAGACTAAGCCCGCCAGGAGTAGCTGCCGACCCGAGGATTTATATTTGCTCGTACCACTGTTTGCATGCAGCTATTTTATCACTTTTTATCTGTTTTTGTACCAAGAAGCAGGTTGATTTGTTTCACGATTGTTAATGGCATCATGTACATCTCGTCGGGGTATCTAAACCCTGTCTCGGGGTTCAGGAGGTTTCGAACAGTGTTATAGTGCTCTTTATGTCGTTTCTCTGCGCCTATTTGAGTCAGAGCAACAAAGAAGTCTTGGGGGCTCGGTTTTTCTATAACCATTGGCGCAATCTCTGCCTTTTGCATAGATAGTAAATGCTTAGATAGATGCGAAAAATGGTATTCCTTTGTTTCTGGATGATCCACCTCGTACTGCTTAAGTATTCTTTTGCGTTCACTAACACCCCAAGCTGTAAACTCACTGCCCCAGGCTTTTATTTTAACCCCTTGTGGAGTCTGGTATGACTGCAGGGAATATAGCTCCCGTTCACCTGTAGACTGAGTGGCTTCATCTTTCACGCGCTGCACAATCTCTAGGTTCTTCCGAGCACTAACAATGTGACTTTTACCATGCTCTATCACATATTCTACGTGTCTGTTTTGCTTTGTTCGACACACAAGACCGCTAAATAGCAGGTGTTCACCAGAAAGGTTTGCTATCACCCCATCCGTAAGTGCTTGCGTCTCTACTGTATTACCCTGCTCAATTACCCCCAAGTTACTTAAACGAAACATGCGCGCAAACCTAGGATGCCGCGCAAGCCAATCCATGCGGCGTATCAGACTATCTGCTTCTGCAGCGAGCTGTGCTTCGTAACTACCTTCGTGTTCCAGAGCCAGTCGAGCATTTTCGGCCGCTTCACGGCGAATTCTTTCTTGTCCAGCACGAATCTGGCGACCACTTTCAAGCACTTGTGCGGCAAGCGCTTCCGCCAGCGGATCTGGAGTATACATTTCGGACATATTCGCCAATAGTACACCAGTCACAGTCAATAACCAAAAGCCGCTTCAGCCTCGCTCTCCTACACTACAGCTCCTCTTATTTCAACTTTGTAAACCTACTGTGGTCGCGAAAGGCTTGCAGGCAAATGAGGTGTAGAATGCGGAAGGTGAGGAAGGAAGGATTATAGTTTGTTGGTGGGACTAGAGTGCTTGGGAGTGGCGCTACTGGGGTGAGTTTCGTCTGGGATTATTTTTTCAACAGGGTTAGGTTTTACCTCATTTGCCTGATGTGCCTTGTGTTCACGCTTGGCGGCCGAGGCAGCAACAGCTCGCAAATCGTCGTATTTATCAAACTCGTCAACAATGGGCGAGCCAATCACCTGTTCGATAACATCCTCGATAGTCAATACCCCAACGTACTCCTCAAACTCGTCGACCACAATAAAAAGATGCTGTTGAGTTTTGAGGAATGCCTGCAATGCCTGAAACAAAGAATAGTTTTGATGAATGTATATCACACGTGACCTCATAACATCACTCACCTTGGGGGCGTTTTGGTGTTTAATGGCCTCGTGCAAATACAACACACCGACAACCTGACTGTCTGACGACGACTTGACGACGGGAAAGCGACTATGCCCAGTGGCATGGAGACTATCCATTAACACTGGAGCAACCGTATCATCTGGTGAAACCGCTGAAACCACACGTTTTGGTGTCATAACGTCGCCTACAAGCTTATCGCCAAAAGTAAGTGCGTGTTTGAGTAGGTTGATTTCTTCCAAGGGGATGCGGTTGTCTGGCTGATGAGATTGTGTTTCTAGCAGAGTAACAAGATCGGCTTTTTCGTACACACCAGTGTGAAACTGCACCGGTCTGATACGTCGCAAGCGTCGAGCAATAGCATCAAGTATGGGATGGGTTCTTTCTGTTACCCAAGTAATAACTGGAGCAGACCAAGTAGCTAGCCGGATACTGTATTGTCTTGCTTTGCCACGAGACTGTGTGATACCTATTCCCCAAAACAGAAAAAGTATCGCCAATAGACTTGCCCATACAACCCCCAGTGAACGCTCCAGGCAAACGAGACTGCCATAGGCAAACACTCCAGCTATAACAACCAACAGTATTTTAACGGTAACACCATAGCAGACTGCGCGGTACAAAACGCTAGCAACCACGTCACCCCTTCGTGCCCGACGCTTTAATTCAATAGTCGGCAAGCTAACATAGCCGCTGTAAACCGCCACAACAACCAGGCAACAAAATGCGAGCAGCAAGCCCATGATAAGCAAAAACATAATTCTATAGTACGAGTATCGGTCGCTTTTTAAAAGCCTGCTGGAGTATGTGATACCATAGAAGTTGTAAAAGAGGGAGCACACATGGATAAGCGATTTTGGGCTGTTATCGGAGTATTACTGATTGGTTTTTTGGGAATCGTGTTTATTAACAACGGCAAAGAAAAGGTAGTTTCAGAGCCGACGAACCACGTATCTGGTAATGTTGCGAGCAAAGTTACACTGGAAGAATATGGCGATTACCAATGCCCTGCCTGCGCAGGTTTTGCCCCAGTTACTACTGAGGTGCGGCAAAAGTATAAAGATACCGTTAAGTTCCAGTTCCGTAACCTGCCCCTCACCCAAATTCACCCCAACGCCTACGCTGCTGCCCGTGCTGCCGAAGCTGCCGATAAGCAAGGTAAGTTCTGGGAGATGCACGACTTGCTTTATACTCAGTCAAATTGGACTGCCTGGACAAATGCAACCAACCCAGAGCCGTTTTTTGAACAATACGCGAAACAGCTTAACCTAAATGTCCCAACGTTTAAGACCGACGCCAAGAGCGAAGCAATAAACAACCGTATTGCTTCCGATGTGGCTGCCTTTGACGCGACTAAACAACAAAAGGCCACGCCAGCGTTCTTCCTTAACGGCAAGTATATCAAATCGAGTGAACTGGTTGATGCTCAGGGCCAGCCTAGCGTTGAGATGTTTAGCAAGATTCTTGATGCTGCGCTCGCCAAAAAATAACGCTCCCTGCGACAACCTGCATAAAGTAAAGTCCCGGGACTTTAACCCGGGACTTTATTAGTAGTGGATGAACTGCTGCCAGCCTGGGCGGCGGACGCGCACCCGAACAGCTGAGGGGCGTTCAAACACGGTTGTAACTGGTATGGACATAGTGTCTCTCCGGCATGTACTGCACCCGCAGTACAACCTTTGTTATTTTTGTTATTTTTGTCTCTAACCACTACACTCGCCTGTAGCTGTAAAGTACTTATAAGTATAGTAAACTCCTTGTGCTTTGGTCAATCACTACATGTAGTAAATTTGTCATGATACTGTACCTGAAGTTACGCCTCAGTCATGACTTTGCCATCTACTTATACACAGCTTTGGACCAACTAGTCCTGGGGAATACCTTCGCAGCATTTGGTAATATTTTTGCACGCTGGGCAAGCAAAATGCCCATGCACCGGCTCAATTGGATAATGACCGCAGACTTCGCAAAATAACTCAGGTGCTCGCTCCTTGACCATTTCTGCATAGGGGTCAAATGCATCGCTCATGTCATCTCCTTTTTTAAACTAACCACAGCCAACACTGCCTTCTTTGCAAGGCTTGGTTTGACACTCTGTAAGTAGCTCGTTTTTTTTGCGGTGATTGGTGTGGCCCTCGGTGCATTTGAAGGTAAGCGGGCCAAATTCGTCCTCTTCATTAGAGGGCTCTTCGCTCTTGTTGCCATAACCCAGAGCATTGAGCTGTGATTCAGCGCTCGGCCCCGCCTCTGATGAACGAAGTGTACTGCCGCAGCTGCTGTATACCTTGCCTTCGGCTCGTGCCTGGGTGCCCATGAGATGGAGTTCAGCGCTTAAGTGTATGTGGGGCAACAATGCGGCAACCGGTAATTCCGATACCTGGCGATAGGTTGTCTCGGTCCGCTCAACAAACCCAGTAGCTCGTTCATAGCGCGCCTCGAGGGCCGCAATTACGTTGAACCGCTCATTGTCAGTGTGAGCCATGGCGTAGGCATCAATCAAATCTTGCTGCTTACAGGCAAACTCGTAGGTATTCCTGCGGGTGTCTTTGCGGCCAGCGTACCAGGTGCCACCATATTGCTTTGTGAGACTACGGTCGTACACCCCTGTGAGCCTGTCGATTAGATAGGTCTGTTCATCCCCTGAGAGCTGCATATGAGTACGTTGACCTAGCAACTCCCCAGCTGCTGGCACTCTTCCATGGTATTCGTACAACGCCTCTAGAGCGGTTCGGTTAGAACCATCAAGAGTCTGCGAAACCATGTGCATGGTGCCGTCTTGCCAATAAATCACTCTCAGCATGGTCTGCTGGCGAGTTACATTATAGCCACCGACATCCTCCCGAGCATTTTGTAGCTCAGATGGGAAGTCAGATACTACAATCATAGTATTTGGCAGTTCGCCTTTTGCCATGGCGAGCATATCGCGGTACTCAGCCTGTTCGTGACGACGACGACGCTGCTCAAAGGCAAGCTTGGGTGTGCGCATGGCGATTTCTTCGGCCTGGTCGAGCGATTTTTGGAAAATTGGCCCCATAGCATCACCATCGCTGGCATAGAGCTCGCCGCTGTGATAGCTGTATTCAAACGGCGTACGCATGGCACCGTTTAGAACCTCTGCAAAGAGCGTTGTGGTGTCGTTGTAGTCGCGCAGATAGGTATCGAATTCATGCGTATTTACAAGACTTTCGACTGATTTTTCGGCAGTTCGGACCATAAGAATACCCTCGGTCCCTCCGAGGGCAAACGGTCAAACCATGGCTACAGGTAGCTATGGTTTGCTTCTGCTCGGAAGGCTTATTTCCGTTTCGGACTTGTCCCTTTGACTGATTAGAGTAGGGCTTACCGTTGCGGCACAGTTGAGGAATTTCACCTCATTCCGGATTTGTTTATTAAAAGTAGAGACTGCCTAGAGTCTAGCATGAGCATGACTACGCTAGATATAGTAGTTTTTACGGCAAGCTACTTCATTTTGAAGCTGTCTAGAATATCGTAGAGCACAGAGTAGTTTGGGTTAACGCCGTAGTCAGCAAAGACAATAAAGAGTTTATGTTCGCCCGTGGTTGGCCCAGTTAGCTTGATGTAATTTATGCCGTCGCTCGAGATTGCGCCAACCACCGGCCGCTGAATATTGGCCATGTCACACAAAAAATCGATATTTTGCCACTTGGCAGGCGCTATGCCCGTACGGCTATCTTTGTATTTCGCGTCGGTAAAATTAACACAGTTTTCTGACACCATATCATGGTCAATGCCGCTCCCGCTTGCTGAAACGGTAATAGCCCTGTTAACCGCAAAGTTTGCTGGGGACGCATCGACATAAAGCCGTAATGTTTGTTGTTGGGTGGTTGGACTAATGAAGTTGTAGGTGGGCGACGGCACTACCGAAGCATCACGCCCCGCCTCTTTCCAGCCATCTGGCAGGTCAAAAGCAAAGAATGGTTTATCGATGTGCGCCTTTTTGTCGCCATTTGGTTTGTAGGGAGCAGTAGCAGCGGTATCGTTTTGGATGTTTTGAGACGGAGCAATACGAAGATGAAAGAGAAAGTAGAACAGCGCTATCAAAAACAGCAAAAGCGCAATCACTATCGCTCGACGGCGAGCACGCCTGTAGCGATGGGTTCGGCGGTCAACATGATAGCGATTATTCATTACTGACCCCAGCAGACTTTAAGGCACTGTAACGCTCTGCAAAGCTTTGAGCAGCACCCCCCAGACCGAGAACCTGTAAGGCCGCCAGTAGGGTTGCAATGTCTTTTTGCTGTGCTTCAGTTGCAAAAGCTTCGGTTTCTGCCTGAGTAAATAAATATTCGACTTTTTCAACGAGCCACCGTTCTTGGGCTGGCGTAATTTCGTTGGTTTTTAGTTTGGTTGGCAGTGGTTCTTGGCTAACAACTTCTAGTGATCGGGCGCTGTGGTCGCGCTTGCGCAGGTGGCCGCGCTTGATGAGATTGCCAACATGCAAGGCGACAGTTGCTACGGAGGTGTAATGCAGGCCATTCATAATCTCGCGGTAGCTAGGGCTGTAGCCATTCTCGGCAATAAATGTAGTAATGAATTCTAAAAGCTCTTTTTGCTTTTTGGTTGGGCGCACTGGCTCTAGGATGCTGGTCGTGGGTTCCATACTGTGTAGTATACAAAACCATAAACAAAATAAGAACTACCCGTTGTAATTTTGTAAGGACGGACCCTTAGCCGTACGATTTTAGCAATTCATATCTGTTATTTTGTGATTTTTGCCAAATAAGCGGCTAGTTGCTTACGGAAGGTTGGCACTGAATAGCTCTGAGCGCAGGCACGTATGGCCGCACTGCTATAGGCTTTTGGGGTAAACCTCTTGAGGGTCGTTGCGAGCGAAGCAGCCGTTTGGTGAGAAAAGAACTCACCAGTTACCCCTGGACGTACATAATCAAGTGCTCCACCTGCTTTATACGCAATCACTGGTGTGCCAGCTGCCATCGCCTCGACTGGGGTAATACCAAAGTCATCGGTGCCTGGAAAAAGAAAGCCGGCCGCGCGAGCAAATTCTTCTTCAACCACTTCGTCACTCACCTTACCCAGAAATGTCACCGATTTGCCAGCCAGGTTTCGTAACCGCTTGTGGTCGGGACCAGACCCAATGACAGTCAGTGGAATACCAAGTTTACTGCAGGCCACAACCGCTAGGTCAAAGCGCTTGTAAGGAGTTTGACGGCCAGCAATGAGCAGGCCCCGGCGCTTTAGGTTGCGGTTTTCTGGCTTTTGAAAGCGTTCAAACGACACCGGCGGGAATATAACGGTGCTATCGCGGTTATAGTATTTCTTGATTTGCTTTTGCGTATGGGTAGAATTAGCAATTATATATCCGGGGCGCTGAGCGGCTTTGTAGTCCCAACGGCGAAGTGGCTTGACTAACAACCATAGGCCCAGTCGTGCCAATGGACTAAACACCCCAAGACCCGGATGCTGCATATATTCGTCGTAGCGACTCCAGTAGTAGTGAGTGGGAGCGTGGCAGTAGTTGACATGAACCACCCCTGCCGGCACCTTAATGCCCTTAGCTTCGGCACCGGAACTACTAATAACAAGGTCATACCCCTTAAAGTCTAGATGGGTATACCAAAGAATACGGAGAAACCCGAGAAACTTGTAAGCACGACGCAGCGGCCACCACTGCAAATATCCCGTTTTAACTTTGCCGTCCAGTCGCTTACGCCATTCCTTGGTTGCAAAAGTGGCGTAGATTGGAGCTTCGGGAAACATATGATGGAGCTGCTCAACCACGAGCTCAGCGCCACCACCGTAAAGCCAATCGTGCACAATGGCCACTTTGAGGTTTTGCTCTCCAGAATATGCGGTGTTCTTCTGGCCATGTGTCATGCGCACTTAATACCTTGCGCCTTTACGAAATAGTCGCTGTAGTGCCACGCGGACGGTCTTCAGAAGAATTAATATGTCTAACCAAAGCGTCCAGTTCTGTACGTAGAATAGATCGAGCTTTCGTCGCTCTGCAAAGCCTATTCCCTCCCTGCCAGAAACGACCGCAAGTCCGGTCAAACCCGATTTAACACTCAAAATGAGGTTCTTTTTTGAGTATTGTTCTAGTTCAAACACATCAAGCGCTCGTGGACCCACCAGACTAATATCGCCCTTTACCACGTTAAATAGCTGTGGCAGCTCATCAAGACTTGTTGAGCGCATAAATCGACCTAAACGACCGATGCGAGGGTCATCAGCCAGCTGGTCGCCATTTTTACGATATTCTGCTACCAGTTCTGGACGACCCATTTTACGGAATCCTTGTTCGGGAGACATATTGTTATAGGCTTGTTTCATAGTCCGAAACTTATAGATGCTTATCGGGGTTGCGAAACGCGTCAGGCGTTTGGCGCGGTAGAGTACAGGCGCTTTAGTGTCACTAAGCTTGACTAGAAGCGCTGCTAGGACCATCAGCGGGCTGGCAAGCAATATAAACATGCTCCCAAGGATTACATCCATTAAACGCTTGGCGATTCGGCCCGAACCAAATAGAGCGGTGTGGTGAACTCGTATGACCGGTACCGAATTGCGAAACAGCTCGACATCTATATTCCCTACAAACAACTCATTGTTGCCAGGAACAAAACGGTAACTTACATGGTTTTCCTGGGCATAATTTAGAATTTCGGCATTGCGCTCTTCGTCAGAAAATAATTCTGTCTGTACAATGCCGTGCATATCATGTGGTGTTGCCCGGAGGAAACTCTGAAAACTTGAAAAGCTAGGTACTGCACCGTCAAGTTTGCGGCGAAAGCCAATAACACCAAGTACTTTATAGCCTGAATCACGATGTGTGAGTGATTCAAGCAACTCTCGTGTCATATCTGTATTGCCAACTAACACCACCCGCGTTAGACCAACGCCGTAGCGAAATAAGCTGGTACGAATCAACCGAGCAATGTTACGCAGTACCACCAACAGCACAAAGGCAATAGCAAAACCATAAATTGGTACCAGCTTGGCTGGAAAAATGGGATCAAGACTCATATAGTCCCATGAAATGAGAAATAGCAGCCCCACAAATGACCCCACAAAAAGTCGTGCAACTTCGGAGAAGCGTCGTTCGTAAATAGTTGTGTTATAGAGCCCAAGTAGCGCAAACACTACAATCCAAAACGGCAGTAAGCCAGCCAGAATAATCAGGTAATCCTCGATACGCATGGGGTGAGCTACATCGACGCCCGTTTTAGAACGGATGATGAATGCCGCCAAGAATCCAGCAATCAGCGCCAGGCTATCACCCAGGAAAAGAAAAACGTTATACGTAAGAGATGCGTCGTTCTTCATTTATACTAGAGATTGTAACATCTATGAACAGAACAAGCACAACCAGTTCAGCATCGGTGCGAATCGCCAACCTCCTGGCTGCTACTTTATTTGCACTTGTACCGTTTCATGCCTTTTTGACAGTATGGGGGTCAACCCTTTTTGGGCACTACGTTGTACTACGGCTTTGGAATGGGGTGTTCCTTGCCATGCTGACTGCTATCGGCATGTGGTGGCTGGTAAGAGACAGCGCAACACGGCGCTGGTTGGTCAGCAACAAGATTGCACATATCATCTTGCTGTATACGGCGGTGACGTTTGTTGTGACAGGCGTAGCGTACTGGCGTGGCGGAATAACTGCTATGGCATTGGCTTACGGTGTATTTGTTAATTTGCGCTATTTGGCGTTTTTTCTCTTGGTATGGGCCCTAGCGCGCAAAAGTAATTGGCTAAAAAGGCATTGGATACCTCTTGTTTTGGGGCCGGCCGTGGTGGTTTGCGTGGTGGCTTTGATGCAGTATTTTGTGCTGCCAGCTGATGTTATGAAGCATTTTGGCTATGCCGACTACACCATCCCCCCTTATGAGACGATAAACAATAATCCCGAGTTCATCCGAGTGGCATCAACCCTTCGCGGAGCCAACCCACTTGGAGCTTATCTGGCACTGATTGTGGGCTCCTTGGCAGCGTTGCTGCTCGCAGCAAAGGCTGGAGTGCGGCGTGGTGTTTTGGTCGGGATGAGTCTCGTGGTGGCCCTGGCACTATTGGTAAGTTTTTCGCGCAGTGGCTGGCTGGGCGCTTTTGTGGCAGCAGCACTCGTCTGGTTTGGCTGGCTTAAGACTACCAAAACACGGCGAATCTTTTGGTTTGTTTTACTTGGGGTTATTATTTTTACAGTGGTGACTTTTACCGCATTTCAAAATAACCGTGCGGTACAAAATGCAGTATTCCATACAGATGACCAATCGAGCATCGAAACAAGCTCCAATGAAGCGCGGTGGAGCCATCTCACTACTGCTCTTGAGGATGTCCGAGGCCATCCGCTGGGGGGAGGCGCTGGTAGCGCTGGACCTGCCAGTGTTTACAATGTTCACAGTAAGATTGCCGAAAACTACTTCTTGCAAATTGGCCAAGAAACTGGCTGGGTAGGACTGGGACTATACCTAACGATAGTGGTTGCAGTGGCACAACGACTGTGGCGTTCTCGAACTGACCTATTAGTACTTGCCTGTTTTGGCGGCTTAGTAGGGTTGTCACTTATTGCTATGCTGTCTCATTCGTGGACCGACGAAACGGTGGCTTATCTATGGTGGGGGTTAGCCGGGATTGCTCTGGGGGATGCCGAAATCGTAAAACCGGCTAAAGTACGAAAGCACCGCGCGTGAGGCGGCCAAGCAAAGCGACCTGGTTGCAGTTTTTGTACTATAACCTTGGCGGAACAGCGTTTTTTGTGGTAGGCTATGCAGTTTTTGCGCTGCTCTATGGGCTGCTACATTTTGATTGGGTTGTGGCCAAGGTAGTTTCTGATGGCCTAGGCTGGCTGAGTAACTACGGTGTGCAACGCTACCTTGCTTTTCACCGCTCAACACGTGGACAATCTCATCTGGCACTCATGAAGCGATTAATCCCCCTAAGCCTCTTTGATATACCACTCGACTATGCCATCGTAGGCGGCCTGAAATGGCTAGGTATATCCCCTTTTATTGGCCTGGTGGTATCAAGCGCATTCTTCACCATTTGGAAGTGGATATGGTACAAATACTGGGTTTTTGCCAAACACTAACTACAAGTATTCAGGCGTTTCGCGATTCTCGAGCTCGGCCTGAATGTCTTTAATCTTATCGATTTTATCTTTTGGTATTACCAGCAGCGCATCATCGGTATCAACAACTACCAAATCTTCGACACCGGCAACTGCAATTAATTTATCTGGATGGCTCGTTTTGATCAGCGAGCCAGCTGAATCAACGCTGACAACATTGCCATCTTGGTAGTTTTCGATGCCATCGGCAAAGAAATCATAGACAGAGTTCCAAGTGCCAAGATCGGTCCATTTATATGGGAGTAGAATCACCATTGCCTTGCCACTATCCATAACGTGGGTCGTGACTTCTTCGGTTGGACCCTTTTCCATTTCTGCATAGATGCGCTCAATAGCCTCATTTTCACCGGGCTGGTCGATAGCTTCTTTGATTTCCATTAGTTTTGCGTACCAATCTGGGCGGTATTGTTTGTAGGCTTCAAGTATTTTTTCTGGGTACCAGCACATGTGGTTGCAGTGTGTCACCACATGAAAATTCTGAATCAACTCACGGGTCTCTTTAATGGTGCTTTTGCGGAACACGAAGGTGTCGATTGTATAGGCATCTGCGCCCAGGTCTTTTCCAAGCTGTAGGTAGTCCACGCCGATGCTTGGTTCGGTAGCTTTAATACCGCCCGTCACGAGTTGTTTGTGTTTGATAACGAGCTGTTCGGCTTGTTCTATCATTTTAAGAAATCTGTCGGCTGGCTCGCGGTAACAGTCGGCTTGCACTAAGAAGAATGGCTCTTCTGGGTGGGTCATCGCCAGTTTCAGAAAGGCGAGTCCCTCACCAGGACCACGGTCACGGGCAATATCGGGTTCGACAATATAGTTTTTGAGAGGAATTTGTGGTGACTGCTCGCTGACATACTTAATGAACTTGCGCTTGGTCGAAATAAAGATGTCTTCTGGGTTAAATTTGCGCAGTAAAATATCGATATTATGTTTGTAAGACGACTCATCACCAATGATAGGCTGGAACTGTTTGGGCTTTTCTATGCGACTATAGGGCCACATTTTGGTGCCCTGACCGCCGGCCGTTACGATAATCTTCATACACACCAGTATACCGGAGCTGTATACTAGCTACTAGAAATGGAGGAAACATGTCAGATTTAGCAGCAGTGTTTAAGTCATACGATATCAGGGGCCGCGTGGGTGATGAGCTCAATGCCGATTTTGCTCAGAAAGTCGGCCGCGCTTTTGCCGATTGGTTGCCATCAAGCGGAACCGTGGCCGTGGGCCGCGACATGCGCCCGGACTCCGGAGAGCTAGCCGACGCCGTCATTGCCGGTCTGCGCGCACAAGGCCGCGACGTGCTAGACATTGGCCAAGTTACCTCTGACATGATTTATTTTGCCGTGGGGTCGCTGCAGCTTGCTGGCGGCGCCATGATTACCGCCAGCCACAACCCCGGCCAAGACAACGGCATAAAACTTTGCCGCGAAGAAGCCAAACCCGTAGGCCTAGACAGCGGCCTAGACCAAATTAGAGACGCCGTTTTAGCCAGCAAATTTGCAGATGCCGGCGCTTCTGAAGGCAGTCTAGAAAAACGCGACCTATCTGAGGACTGGGTGCAGCACGTCCTATCGTTTATTGACGCGGATAAACTTAAGCCCCTGCGCCTAGCCGTAGACGCCGGCAACGGCATGGCTGGCGCCATTTTCCCAGAGCTGGAACCCTATGTTCCGTGGGAAATAACAGAGATGTATTTTGAGCTGGACGGCACCTTCCCCAATCACGAGGCCAACCCACTTAAGTTTGAAACACTCAAGGATTTAATCGCGCGCATCCGCGCCGACAAACTAGATGGCGGCATTGCCTTTGACGGCGATGGCGACCGCGCCTTCCTGGTGGACGAAACCGGCACGCCGCTGACCGGCGGCGTCATGAGCGCCATGATGGCCGAATATTTTGTGGGCCTACACCCCGGCGCCAACATCGTCTACGATATCCGAAACAGTCGCAGCGTCCCCAAAGTTGTGGAGCAAGCCGGCGGCACCGCGGTCATTTCTAAAGTGGGCCACAGCATCATTAAACAAAAAATGCGCGACGCCGATGCCCCCTTTGGCGGCGAAGCCAGCGGCCACTTTTACTTCCGCGACAACTGGTACGCCGACTCCGGCCTGATTGGCGCCGTGATTGGCCTGTACGTAGCCGGGCTCAGCGGCAAAAAACTATCAGAATTACGGGAATTGTACACCCACTTTAAAACCATTCCAGAAACCAACTTTACCGTGGCAGACAAAGACGCTGCCCTAGCTCGCATCCAAGCTGTCTTCCCGCAGCCAGAGCATCAGCACGACAACTTAGACGGCCTAACCGTAGTGGTCAACGATCACACCTGGTTCAATGTCCGCGGCAGCAACACGGAGCCGGTTATGCGCCTAAATGCGGAATCGTCCGATCAAAATACGCTGGATGATTTGGTGGCTAAGGTCAAGGAACTAATCAATGGCTAAAGTGCTCGTTACAGGCGGCGCGGGGTATATTGGCACCCACACCCTGGTAGAACTATTGGCCGCCGGGCATGAGCCAATAGTCATAGATAATTTAGTCAACAGCAGCGCGGAATCCTTAAAACGCGTGGCAAAAATTAGCGGCCAGGAAGTGGCCTTTTACAAATTTGACCTCTGTGATTCTGAAAAATTGAACGACTTGTGCGGCGCAGAAAATTTTGATGCCGTCATACATTTTGCCGGCCTGAAAGCCGTTGGCGAATCCGTGGCAAAGCCGCTTGAATATTACCAAAATAATTTGCAGTCCACGCTGACGCTTTTGGCGGCCATGGAGAAACACCATATTCCATCGCTCATTTTTAGCTCATCGGCTACTGTATATGGCGACCCATCGGAGTTGCCGCTCAAAGAAACCAGCCGCGTAGGCGTAGGCCTGACTAATCCGTATGGCAAAACCAAATACTTCATAGAGGAAATTTTGCGCGATTGGTCCGCCGCGCACCCAGACAAACAAGTAACCATTTTGCGTTACTTTAACCCCATTGGCGCCCACCCCAGTGGCCTAATTGGGGAGGACCCGCAGGGGCCACCCAACAATCTCATGCCCTACGTGGCGCAAGTTGCGGCCGGCGTGCGGCCAGAACTGACCATCAACGGTAACGATTACGACACGCCGGACGGCACTGGTGTTAGAGACTACATCCATGTGGTGGATTTAGCCCGTGGCCACGTGGCGGCACTTTCTAATCCGGCCACCGGTGTGCGAACCTACAATCTGGGCACTGGTAAGGGCGTTAGTGTAATGGAAGCGGTAGCTGCCTTTGAAAAAGCCTGCGGCCACCCGATTGCCTACAAAATTGGTCCACGGCGGGCTGGTGATATAGCTACTTGCTACGCCAGTGCTGATTTAGCAGCAGCTGAACTCGGTTGGCGCGCCACTAAGACTTTAGATGAAGCCTGCCAAGATGCTTGGCGCTGGCAATCACAGAACCCGCAGGGTTTTAGACAATAAGCTGTGCAGCAGGTAATTTTTTGGCAAGCTGTTTGTCAAATGTAAATAATGGCTTTGCGTCGTTCAGTTCTGCATAACTTACCAGGGCACAGTCTTCAAAGCTCAAGTTTTGATTTGCCACATAATAGCTGAGCGCCTTGCTGAGAAGCGCGCGGTTACAGTTTATCGCGGGAACTCTCATAACTGCCTCTAGCGCGGCGGCTATCTGCTCTCTTGTGTAAGTGTAGTGTCGCTCTAAACCAAATATGCACTCGTTCAGCGCAAGGTCAGAAATCGCTAATTGGCCAGAAGCACCAGCGATTATC
>JAGQNR010000039.1 GCA_020427985.1 Candidatus Saccharimonadota bacterium
AACCTTTACCTGTACCAGTACCCGCTTGTCGGGGTTCATAGTCGTTTCAAACAGCTGTTCGGCGTCCATTTCACCGAGGCCCTTGTAGCGTTTTTGCTCGATAAATCCAGCTTGTTTGTAACGCTCGTCTGTTTCATTAACCTTAAGATTTTCTTTTTTACGCCGCTCAATGGTCTCATCGAGCACCAATTCTAGCTCTGCTTCATCATAAATAAACACATTGTTCTTACGTCCCGGCTTAACGAGTTCAAACAGCGGTGGTTTAGCCAGATAAATATGCCCGGCATCAACTACCTCTCGCATGTAGCGGAAGAAGAACGTCAGCAATAGAGTACTAATATGGCTACCATCGACATCGGCATCGGTCATAATAATCACCCGGTGATAGCGTAAGCCGTCAAGGCTAAATGAGTCACCAATACCAACACCAAGTGCCTTAATGAGGCTCACAATCTCGTTATTAGCGAGCATCTTGTCTAGTCGAGCGCGTTCAACGTTGAGTACCTTGCCTCGAAGCGGCAAAATGGCCTGGGTTTTGCTGTCTCGTCCCGTCTTGGCCGAACCACCGGCTGAATCACCCTCCACAAGGTAAATCTCTGAGCTGCTGGGGTCTTTACTGCT
>JAGQNR010000040.1 GCA_020427985.1 Candidatus Saccharimonadota bacterium
ATTACATCGAAAACGGTATCCAGGTGGCCTTTATGGCGCCCACGGAAATCCTGGCGCGACAACATTACGCTACGCTTAGCTCTTACATCAATTCGGCCAGCATGATCACAGAGCTTCGCCTGGAACTACTTACAGGAGCGGATCCCAGGAAAAGTAGAGATGCGATTCTCGAGCGAGTGGCTGCAGGCGAAGTAGATTTGCTCATCGGCACGCATAGCCTTATCGAAGATCGAGTCCAGTTTGAAAACCTGGGATTGGTGATCATCGACGAACAGCACCGCTTTGGCGTCGAGCAACGGGAAAAGCTTAGAGTGAAAGGGAAGAATCCGGATCTGGTAGCCATGACCGCCACGCCCATTCCCCGGTCCCTCTGTCTGACGGCCTTTGCAGATCTGGAACTGGTGCTTCTCAAAGAAAAGCCGGCGGAACGACAACCCGTGCAAACCATGTGGCTTACAGAAGATCGCCGACAGGGGCTCAACAAGAGTATCCGTAATCATCTACAGCAAGGGGAACAGGGATTCATTGTGTACCCCATGATCCAGGAATCGGAAAAACTGGACATTAAAGCTGCCACGGAAGGATTCGAAGAGATCAAAGCTACCTT
>JAGQNR010000041.1 GCA_020427985.1 Candidatus Saccharimonadota bacterium
CCGAGGGTGACGAGGAAGTTGTATCTGAGGAACTTCAGTCTGGATATGTACTAGGTGAGCAGGTCATCCGTCACGCCATGGTTAAAGTAACCAGGGGTTAAGTAAATGGTATAAAAAAAGTTAGTTAGCACTCTTGACATGAGAGTGCCAATTTGTGTATGCTATACTGTAGTTAGCACTCAAAGAGCTAAACTGCTAAATATAACGAATAATATAACGATTAAATAGAAGGAGAACTAATTTAAATGGGTAAAATAATTGGTATTGATCTTGGAACAACTAACTCAGCAATGGCTGTGATGCAATCTGGTAAGCCAGAAATTATCGCCAATTCTGAAGGAGCTAGGACTACTCCTAGTGTGGTTGCATTGAACAAAAATAAGGAAAGACTAGTAGGTCAGGTAGCTCGTCGTCAGATGGTTACTAACCCTGACAACACAATTTATGAAGTAAAACGATTAATTGGTCGTAGTTGGGAAGATAAAGAAGTCCAACGTGATCTTAAGCTAATGGGCTATAAGATTGTTAAAAGCGGTAAGGCTGTTAAGGTTAAAATGGGAGATAAGGAATTTAGCCCTGAAGAAGTTAGTGCTATGA
>JAGQNR010000042.1 GCA_020427985.1 Candidatus Saccharimonadota bacterium
CGGCCTGGCCGTGGGCCGCACGATGGTGGCATTGCTGGAAAACTTCCAGAACGCGGATGGCAGCATCACCATCCCCGCCGCGTTGCGCCCCTACCTGGGCGGCCTGGACGTGCTTCGCCCCTGAGTCACGGCCCAGCTAGGCCAGGGTGTCCGCCGCCTGCTAGAATCCCCGGCTCACCACCGCGGAGAGATGGCAGAGTGGTCGAATGCGCCGGACTCGAAATCCGGTATACAGTTTTACTGTATCGAGGGTTCGAATCCCTCTCTCTCCGCCATCAGCAAAGAAACCCAGCTATCTTTTTGGAAGCTGGGTTTTTTGTTGGCCGGGTGCTTGTAGGCAATCTGTAGGCAAGCTGGCGATTTGGTGTAGACCAGCTACTGGTCCCCACCCCAAGGAAGGCTTCGCTGGCTCAAGTCGTGAAACTATTGCGTCGAACCACCGACACCTTGGACTGGGTGCGGCGTTCGAAGATTGCGTGGTGAACGTCGGCGCGTACTGTAGGCCGACTTTCGCGAACATACCTCGAGACTGAATGCAGAGCCACGCATTGGCGCGCTGACAGTCGATTCGGCCGGATGAT
>JAGQNR010000043.1 GCA_020427985.1 Candidatus Saccharimonadota bacterium
CTTCCTTCTGATTAATACTTCCATATTTGCGATTGATGCATTGATCGAGCTCTCCAATGTACTCATCACAGCGATTAATCAGGTATCTGGTGCCTCTTCAGTCTGGGATACACTCACGGCAGTGGTTAAAGAAAGTGGTGGCCAAGGAGCGGCTGCACTGCTCTTGATGCTGGCATTTCTTATCTTCTCGGTCATTCTGCTTATTTACTACGTTGGGAGAATCGTTACCCTTTTCCTCGGAGCGGTGCTTTCACCGCTCGTCGTTGCACTATGGTTAGTCCCGGGATTCCGGGACTTTTCTGTTTCGGCCATAAAAACATACATCACGACTATCTTTATGCTCTTCGTTCACGTTATTACCCTGATGCTTGCCGCAACACTCTTTACTGGCATGTCGGCAACTGATGGCGATAACCAAGTACCAAATGTGCTGATGTCGATGGTCGTTGGGCTAGCAACGGTTATTACGCTCCTGAAAACACAGGGCGTCATGATGCAGTTTAGCTACGTCAGCATGGGCGCT
>JAGQNR010000044.1 GCA_020427985.1 Candidatus Saccharimonadota bacterium
GGGTGGTTGCCAGTATCAAACGACAGAACCTGGACGATGACTTCCGCTCTAACACACACCAAGGCGGTGTTGGTAGCGCGGTGAAACTGACCGCCGAGGAAGAAAAGACGGCCATCAAAGCCGCCAAAGCCATGAACCTGCCCGTTTGCGGCGTGGACATGCTGCGATCTTCTGACGGACCCAAGGTGCTTGAAGTGAACAGTAGCGCCAGCATTAAGACGCCAGAGATGGTGACGAAGCGCGATGTGGCTACAAAGATTATTGAGTACGTTGAACGTAACGCCAAGAATAAGCCCAAGAAGGATAAAGTCGGCGCCTAAGCCACGAGTGGCGGCGCCATGCCGCATTTTTCTTTGCGCTGCTCACTCACCGTACCATTCGTACGGCTCCTTCCGCTGCTCACGAAGAAATACGACCTATCACCACCACTCGTGGCTTAGTAAGTTTAACAGGGGTGAAGTGATACCGCTTGTGGTATGATGAGGGCATGTCGCCCGACCTGTTATTTATCT
>JAGQNR010000045.1 GCA_020427985.1 Candidatus Saccharimonadota bacterium
CTCCACGTTCAGGACCTCTTCTTCTAGGTCTTCCTCCGCCAAAACCGCCTCCGAACATATCACCAAATATATCTCCGAATATATCTTCAAAGCCTCCAGCTCCACCGCTAAAGCCTCCAAATCCGCCTTGTCCTCCGAAGCCTCCATTTACACCATCATGCCCAAATTGATCATAATTAGATCTCTTTGTATCATCTGATAATACTTCATATGCTTCGTTTACTTCTTTAAACTTTGCTTCTGCTTCTTTATCATCTGGGTTTCTATCTGGATGATATTTCATTGCAAGTTTTCTGTATGCTTTTTTTAACGTTTGTGCATCAGCACCTTTGTCGACACCTAATACTTCATAATAGTCTCTTTTAGCCACGCTTGCCACCACCTTCGTATTACATAACAATAGCTTGTAGACGTCTACAAGCTATTATTAATTTTATATATTTATTATATACAAGTAACGTTGATTTTCAAATACTATTTTTGATCATCTACTTCTCTGAAATCAGCA
>JAGQNR010000004.1:0-8247 GCA_020427985.1 Candidatus Saccharimonadota bacterium
TTGTTTCCATATTATTTTTTCTTTTACTTGCCCGCCATAATTTTCTCGTTGTTCTTCAGCCGATTTGCTATCACCCCACAACCCGGCATCAATATCAAAAATCTTAGCGCCAGAGCAAGCTACCGTTTGCGCACCAGGCAAAAATTTGTTTGTAGTAGTGATAGGGTATGACAACACCGACGTGTGACATTTGTTATCGGCCGTATCAGTCCCTAGGCGGTAGGCGTGTGCGCCTTCGCCAGATATGTATGAATCACCCATACCCAGCACCGACACATATTGCCGCGCTTCGTTAATTCCAGAACTAACTTGGTGTCGCTCAACGCTATAATTTGCACCAGCAACATTGACCTTAGTATCAAACACCAGAGCGCCGTTAGCCACAAATCGCATATTCCTAGGAAACGCACCGGAGCTAAAACGAGATTTTAGGCTACCATCATATGTTTGACCGCGAAACACACCTTGCCACAGGTCGTTATATTCACAGGTGTTAAGTGGTTTTTTGCCGCTAATATTAGGGGCTTGATTATGGCAAGTAGCCGTATCGAACAGCCAGAGTACTGCATAGGACCGGTCATTTGTTTTAGTAATTGGGTTGGCCGCTATAAACTTCCCGTCATCTGAAACCGCCAGCGTGCCACCGTCTTGGTCGCTTTCATAAAGTGATAGACCGCTCGGCCTATAGATAGTTTTAGTTTGCCAGCTTGCTGTATCGGCAATGGTAAGCGCACCGCTGCCGTCGACATAGCTTACCCATTTTTGATTGGCCGAAAAATAGAGTCGCAGGCTCCCCACAGACACGATACTACCGTCTGTTTTCTTGACGGGCTTTGCGGCCGGATAAGTGATTTCGTAACGATACGAAGTGCTAATCCCGTCAGAATATACTTGCTTAATAATGGTTGGGGGCGAACTAATATCATATGCCCAAACCTGTGTGCCATTAGAATCTGTTCGTAGCACATACAGTAAATCTCCCACTACATACGGATGTGCTTGGGTATCGATACCGTTGATACGGTACATATATGGCCCCTCGGCACCACTCAGCAAAACGCCGCTGCGACTCACGGTGCCAAATGGCATTACATACTGACAGCTCTTTAGCAGCGGGTTGGTTGATTTGTTAGCAACACGAAAACTGACTGGCTCGCAATCATATCCAGGCGTATATACAGGGGTACTGGCGGCTAAGTCTTGTTGCTTTGCTATAGTTGGGCTGCGTGACCACAGCCAATCTTGGTTTGCGAACGAGGCTTCAGAAATTCCACTAAGCGCAGCCAGACAAAAAACAATACTAAGTGTATAAATAAAACGACGAATTGAGTGGTTTGTAAGCATTTCCTAAAAACCTCACGTAGATTTGTAAGAAATCATACACCTTTTCCCTAAAATTTGCAATATCTATTTTTTATTGTTTCATATATATTATGCTTTTGTTTATGCTTCTCAATTTCACCTGGGATGGTGTTTTTACACCTTATATTTTACTTGGTTTGTTTTTGGCTGTTGTAACTACAAGCAAGTGTTCTATGCACTCTTTTACTTTCCACGGGTCGTGCCGTATTAAGGTACGTCGAACAGCCTTATCAGCCGGGTCTTGAGCAGCCACCACATTTGACACAAGTGGCATGCCCATTACTGCAACGTTACAACCAGTAAAGCCGTGCTGGTCAGCCCGAACCGGAAACTCATTGTCCTCGGCATATTTTTTGAGGAGCATTTTAGCTATTGGCTCTGTATTATAAAGTACTGTGTCCACTTGGCCTTGGCCGATATATTCACTGAGTTTTGCTACATAGTCCGCGATATGCCAGTCTTTGGTGTGTAATGGCTTGTTGACAAGGTTAGCCACCATGACCACAGTTGCCTGAGTTTCTTGCAGCGCCTCGGCAACACCATTGACCGACATTACTGGTAACAGCGAGGTGTAGAAGCTTCCTGGAGCAATAATCACCATGTCGGCTTCACGAATCGCTTGCTCGGCCTTTGGGTTTACCCGGCTGGCAGGTTCCAGGCGTACTCGTGCCTTTGGGTCGACGAGACTGTGGTGCTCTATTTTATGCTGCCCAAGCACCTGCGTATCGCCGTCTGTCAAGGCAAGTTTGTGAGGTCCGAGCGCTACCGGAACTACTCGACCACGAATACGCAGAATTTTACTGGCAACCTGGACGGCAGTCTCAAAACTGCCGTGTTGCAATTCTAAACCCGATAAAATAATATTGCCGAGTGACTGCCCGCTCAGAGATCCAGCAGAAAACCGGTACGAAAACAGATTGCGAATCTCGTCATTTTCGCTGAGCGCCACTAAGCATTGTCGAGCATCACCCGGCGGCAAGACGCCAAGTTCGTCACGTAGTATGCCAGTTGAGCCACCATCGTCACACATATTTACGACAGCAGTAATCGAGGGTGTGATTTCTTTGAGGGCCTGTAAGAGTGTAAAGCTGCCCGTTCCCCCACCCATAACGACTATTTTTGGCGCTTTTGTCGTCATTTATTCTTCGGCGAGCTTTAGAACAATGTGTCTTTCCCTGCCCTCACCGACCGATTCACTCTTAAGGCCTGCTTCGGCTGCAACCCGGTGAATAGTACGCCGATCGGCTGGGTTCATAGAACGTAGCTCCATTGGTTCACCGGTAGTCTGAACCTGTTTAATCCATTCTTGCGCCTGTTCTGCAACTCGTTCGGCGTGGTGCTTTTTGTAGTCTGCAATGTCAACATTTACACGGTTTTTGCTATAGCCTTGGTTTTTGAGTGCGCTGCTGACAAGAAACTGCAGCGCTCGCATTGTGTCGCCACGCTGCCCAATCAAAAAGCCGTTTAGGTGTGTTGAGGGCACGCTCAGTTCAATCACTTCGTCGTCTTCGCTGGTAGCATACACGTTTGTATTGAGTCCAAAAAAAGACAATACATCCTCAAGATACTTCTTGCTATATAAGATTGCATCTTCTATAGAATCGTTCATAGTACTCACCTCCTCCGTTTTTTAGTAGGTTTTTTGGTGGGTGATTTTGGTGTTGAAACAAGCTCTGCTTCGGGGATAGATGAATAGATTACCTTGCTCCCACTTTTGGTCGTGCGAACAACGGTGTTTTTATTAGACGGCTTTGCAATAGTCGATTTTGTTTTTGCGGTAGTCTTACTTTTGGGCGACGAACTCGAAATAGTAGCGACGCTCGCGGCTAGGTCCTCGCCCTCATCGCGTAGGGCAATAGCCTGTTGAATATAGGCAACAATACCGCCGACCAACCAATATAGGCTGAGTGCAGCAGCCAGATTGATAGTAAAAAAGAACACCATAAATGGAATAAAATACTGCATATTTTTGCTTACCGCCGCGCTGACCTCGCTCTGGTCGGCTTGTTTACCGTCGCCAGCATCTCGTAATATATGGCGAAGCTTGCGGCCATCTTTCGTCACTGGCATAAGCTGACGACTCGTCAAAAACTGAATCACGGCACTCCCCAGTACAAGCAGAAAGGCAGGCAAATAAAATCCCTTTGGGCCAATGGCTGGACGCGCTAAATCGACTATCCCAAAAAGGGTGTTGTCAAACAAATGCAGGTTGTTTGCAAGTTGCTTGAGCCACGATAAATCCTGCAAAAACGGGTAGGCCATATCGATAATGTGCTTGTGGTCTTTAATCACCTTCATTAGGCCCGAATACAAACCAATAAGAATAATCATTTGGACAATCAGGGTTGGGATTGAGCCAAATGGATTAACCCCTCGCTCTTTATAGAGCTCGAGCATCATGGTTGATTCTTTTTGGCGATCACCTGCAGCTTCTTGTTTGATGCGCTTAAGTTCTGGTTGCAAGGCGCGGGTAATCTTTGCTTGACGAAGTTGTTTTTTAACCAGTGGCCACATCAATAAGCGCACCACAATCGTAAATACAATAAGCGCTAACCCAAAATTATGCCCTGGTAGCAGTGCATAGATAGTTACTAGTAGGTTGAAAATTGGCAGTACAACAAATTCATGAAACATAGTCTATTCCTCGCTATTCACTATACCATAGAGGTGGCACCACTTGATTTAATCAGTTTTACAACAGTTTGCTGCAGCTCAGCATGGTTCATAGTTGCCAACGAGGCATCAAACACATAAAACACCAGGTCATAGGAACTTTGAGGCTCAGTAACTGTTCGTATTATTTCGTATACCCGACGACGAATACGATTACGAACGACTGCCGATTTATGCACTTTTTTGCTCACTACCACACCAGTACGAAAATGCCCTAGATTATTCGGAACACAGCGCATTGTTAGTTTAGGTGCGCGAAAAACTTTTCCTTTGTGGTAGACGGCTGCAATAGCACGAGGAGAATGGAATCGATGTATACTAGAAACCACCGTATCCCCCTTTTGCTGCTAGTGAGTGAGTCGAGCTCGACCCTTGTTGCGGCGTCTATTTAGTACCGCACGGCCGGCACGCGTAGCCATACGCTTGAAAAAGCCGTGCTCTCGAGAGCGATGGCGCTTTTTAGGTTGGTAGGTTCGCTTGGGCATAAATATAACTCTCTCTTCCTTTTTTCTCTGGGACAGTATAACACGCTTATAGCCGCTATCACTATATTCTCAGGAATTGTTGTAATTGATTACTTACCATAATACCAACTTTTCCACTATTTGCCAAGTGTTATCCACAATCCAACAGGGGTGATAAGTGCCTGTGGATAAACTAACCCCTCAAGATGCAGATTACCATACATAAAAGGTTGTATAAATTATTGTGGAAAACTTTAGTGAAAGTGCCGTATAGTTATACACAGATAGTTACTAGTTGTGCAGAAAAGAGGGTAGTTGTTTGCAGACTGAAAAGCTGTGGCAATCAATTTTGGGTGACATAGAAATAAGTCTTTCAAAGGCAAACTATTTGACCTGGTTCAAAAACACACACCTGCTCAAACTTTCTGATGGCTCGGCCACTATCGCAGTGTCGAACATTTTTATCAAGCAGCAGTTAGAAAAAAAATATGATGCGCTTATTAAAGAAACGCTTCAAAAAAATGGCGTCATGGTAAACACGGTTGAATATATTGTCAAATCACCCACTAGCAAACAACCGGCCGAAACCACCTTCGATCCACTAGAGCAAATCTCGAGTTCCTACACCACTGGTCACCAACTACAGACTGCGCCCACACCAACAAACAGCCGCTCAACTCTAACACATCCTTACCGGCAGGGCATAAATGAGCGTTACACCTTTGAAAATTTTATTGTGGGCTCTGCTAACGAGCTCGCCTATGCCGCTTGTCAAGCGATTGCTGCTATGCCAGGCGAAAAATATAATCCGCTTTTTTTGTACGGCGGAGTTGGTATTGGCAAGACCCACCTTATTCAAGCTGTTGGTAATGCAGTATTAACCGACCGCCCCGGCTCGCGGGTCGTATACGCAACAAGTGAGCAGTTTGTTCAAGAGTTTGTAGATGCACTCCGTTTCAAAAAAAACACTGCCTTCGCCGACCACTACCGTAGCGCAGACGTTCTTATTGTCGATGATGTGCAGTTTTTAGCAGGCAAAGAAAAGATCCAAGAAGAGTTTTTTCACACCTTTAATGCCCTTCACCAAGCCAATAAACAAATTATCCTTAGTAGCGATAAGCCACCAGGCGAAATCCCCACCCTCGAAGAACGCCTGCGTAGTCGGTTTGTGTGGGGAATGAGTATTGATATGCAAAACCCTGACTTTGAAACTCGTTGTGCCATTTTGCAAACTAAGGCCGAGTCAAAAGGTATAACTTTGCCGACCGACGTCGTTGAATACCTTGCCACCAATATCCAGACTAACATTCGTGAACTTGAGGGAGCGCTCAATCAACTTATCGCCTTCTGTGAAATGCGGGCGCTTGAACCCAACATTGCCATTACAACAGGGTTATTAGGGGCTACCAAATCACGGCCAAAACATCTGAGCGCCAAGCAAATTATTGAACGTTGTGCGAAGCATTATCATGTGAGCATAGAGGACCTTTTGAGTCCTAAACGAGATAAAGATATTGTGGGACCTAGGCAGGTCGCTATGTATTTGCTTCGTAGTGAACTACACCTTAGTTTTCCTAAGATAGCTCATGAATTGGGACGCAAAGATCACACCACCGCTATTCATTCCGTCGACAAAATCGAAAAGGACATACAACTCAATGCCGACACCCGCACTAACATCCAAGAAATAAAGGAGTGGCTGTATGCCTAAAGTGCGGTTGTACTTTACGAAAGTTGTGGCTTGGTGTTGTGGATTGCCTGCGGACAAGCTGAGGCTGAAGCCGTGGAGAACTCATTTGGTCATGCACACCCCGCTTTTAGCAACCATATACCGGTGGGTAAAAACCTTTTTTTGCGCACAGTTTATGCCTGGTCTTTCCCGTGTATTTTCCACTGTCTTATTTAGTAAAATAACAGTAGTAATAACCTGCTTTTCCCCATCATCCACAACACCTATAATAACCACCTCTTTTTTGAATACATTTATTTTTATAATTGGAAGGAGTGTTGTATGAAGTTCAAAGTCACTCAAGAAAACCTAGCTCGAGCGCTATCTATGGTGGCTCGTGTTGCTAATACTAAAAGTACCCTACCGATTCTAGGTAATGTGCTTTTAAAGATTGATAATAATCGCTTGAGTGTTGCCGCTACCAACCTCGATATTGCGATTAAAGGATACCTTGGAGCACAAATTCAATCAGAAGGGTCGATAACAGTGCCGGCTCGACTATTTCAGGATTTTGTTAATGGGCTCCCTTCTGGCGTAATAGAGCTTGAGCAAGACGAGCAACGTCTCAAAGTAACAACCGATAATTATAAATCGGTTATTAATGGTATGCCGGCCGACGAGTTTCCAATTGTCCCAGGCGTCGAAAAAGGTGTATCTTGGTCGGTTTCGGGGGTGCTCCTCAAGCATTCGCTCCAACAGGTTATTTTTGCTGCCTCATCAGACGAGAGCCGACCAGTTTTAACAGGAGTCTATTTACATACTACTGGTGGTAAATTATACATGGCCGCTACCGATAGTTATCGACTAGCCGAGTGTATGCTGACCGAAATCGACAAAGAGGTTAAAATACTTATTCCTGCTTCGGCGCTTCATGATTTGCTTCGCATTCTCAATGACTTTACTGGGGATGTAAAAATCACTCACGACGAGCAGCAGGTGCAGTTCGAAGCTGGTGAGGTTGAGTTAATTGCACGACTCATCGATGGTAACTACCCAGATTATCGCAAACTCATTCCAACTTCTTTTAGTACTAGCGCAACCCTTACTCGCTCAGAACTAACCAATATCGTAAAAGTAACCAACCTATTTGCCCGCGAAAGTGCTGGGAGTATCGTGCTGAGTGTTGATGAACCAAGCGAGAGTATATGGGTGCGTGCCGTAGCTTCTCAACTAGGCGAAAACAATGCAACAGCAAAAGTAACCGCCATTGGCAGTGGTTCAATAACCCTAAATTCGCGATATATTATTGATGCACTCCAGGCAATTGAGGGCGACACTGTGACGGTTGGGTTTAATGGCAAACTAGAAGCAGTCGCTCTTACGAGCCCTGCACATGACAATTACACTCACATTATCATGCCGCTTAAGAGTTAGTACTTTTACTCGCGGCTGGTACTATACATAGTGAGATGATTGAAAACTTACGTTTGCAACACTTCCGCTCGTACAACGACACAACTTTTGAGTTTGGTGATAAGGTTAATATTATTGTTGGGCCAAACGCAATCGGCAAGACCAATCTTATCGAGGCAATTTTAGTAGTGGCTCGTGGCTCATCATATCGAGTTGCCGACAGTGAGCTACTAAGACACGGCCAGGAATGGTTCCGACTTGATGGTGGGCTTGCGGGTGGTGAAACAAGAGTAGTAAAACTCCAAACCAGCCCGCGACTCGTAAAGTCTTACGAAATCAACCACAAGCCATACAAACGACTCCTTGCAAACCATACCATCCCAGTGGTGCTTTTTGAGCCCAATCATTTACAGTTGCTTCATGGCGCTCCAGATGCTCGCAGACAATATCTTGATGACCTTTTAGAGCAAACCATACCAGCCTATGCGAGCTTTAGGCGCAACTACAAGCGAGTTTTGTCTCAGCGTAATTCGCTACTTAAGCGTGCTCGTACCCCGACGACCCAAGAGTTGTTTCCGTGGGATATTCGTCTTGGTGAACTTGGTGCGGTTATTGCGCGGGAGCGGTCAAAACTTGTTGAGCAGCTAAGCCAAGCGGTAACCGCAA
>JAGQNR010000004.1:8341-52692 GCA_020427985.1 Candidatus Saccharimonadota bacterium
TTGCTCCATAAACTTACTTCTCATCTCGACGCTGATAGTGCTCGGGGATTTACCACTTTTGGCCCGCACCGCGAAGATTTTGAAGTGTATTTTAACGACAGCCCAGCCGAACTGGTTGCTTCGCGCGGCGAAACCAGAACAGTGATACTAGGACTTAAAATTGCAGAGCTGCAACTCCTGACTGCGCTACGAGACACACCACCATTACTTCTGCTTGACGATGTGTTTAGTGAGCTAGATGGGGCTCGGCGACAAGCCCTTACCAAATATCTTAAAAACTATCAGACGTTTTTAACTACTACCGACGCAGATGTAGTAATTCAGCATTTTATGAGCCACGCCACCATTATTCCCATCCAAGACCAAGAAGATTAAAAGTACGTACTCCTGTGTCTACCAAACAACCTACTACCTAATCAAGGTTCTGCATGTCTAGATATATAACCTCTGTCCTGTCTAAAGACACACCCTTAAATACCAGCCATTCATCTGCCTGGGCTCTCCCATCGGGAGTATAGTAGCGAACATAGAGCGCAATTTTATTTTTGTCGTTAGGGTACTTCTTAGACGCGCCATAGTCGACGCGGTAGAAGTTATCAATGTGTGGTAGTTCAGTTACAATGGGCATGGATTTCGTAAGTTTGTTTGCCTGTTCGGAAACGATTGGACTCATTACCTTTTCGCGCAAACTCGCTTCGTTAGGATGGTCAAGCAGCCACTGTTCACCCTTTATTCCATCTGGGTCAAGTGCAACAGCCAGCTTGGTAAGCTGGCCCTGCTTTACAACCACTTCTTGGGTGGTAGTAAGAAACGAGTCATGCTTTACGACAAGTGCATACTTGCCGGGGGCAACAGATTTTTTGCCCGCCGCAAAAGACTTGCCATCAAGCGTAATGCTACTGTCGGTGGGCGAAACAAACAAATCAATCCCAGTGCTTGGTGAGCGACTCAGCAGCCAAAAAACAACAATCCCCACAAGGGTTAGCAGAACTAGTAGCAGAACAATTCTATTTGCTTTCACCATACACTCCTATTTTTTAATTCGTACTACCGAGAACCCAGGGTAAAAATTACCTGCTTCGGGCACATGCCCACCTAAAGAGGCATGCGCAGCATTAAAGCTGGTGCCCGACTCGTTACCAACGTAAATCATCGTATGCTTGGAATTTACCAATATATCGCCCGGTTGTAGTAAGCTGGTGTCGCTTATGCCGTCGATTACCAGGTATTTCCCAGGGTTATTACGGGCATAACTCAGCTGAGCGATTGTACCCCGAATATAATAGTCTGGGTCGGCGCCAGAACTACGCATAACTGCATTAACAAATGAGCCGCAGTCACTCCAAATATCATTTATTAAGTCTGGGTTGGTGGTAGGAAGAGTGGTTTGGTAGGCTTGGGTAGCATCTTCTTTATTTTTACCATGTCCCCGGTCCGGCCAAGCCAAATTAAGAGCCGTCTTAACAATATCGCCCGAAACAACCCCATTACCCTGGCACGAACTCGCCGTTCCTACTTGTGAAGTACTATTGTTGCCGGCAGTGCCATTCCGTACAGTACCGTCTGGGCTACCATATCCAGGTACGCCATGGGCAAATCCCGAAGAAATGAGGTTAAAAACATTCTTCACGTACGTAACCGTCTCCTTATAAAGCCTACCATCTTTCCCGTCAACTCCTGAGGTTGGAGTTGTTAGTCTATCCATGTTGCCCCCACCAGCATTATACGAACCGGCCATATAGAGCATGGTCATTGGGTCTCTTACATAGGGTTGCTCAAGAGTGCCAAGTGGTGAGTCGGGGTTTAGTCCCATAGCCTTTAAATAACGGGCGGCAGCATTAGTACTATCTTCTAGGCTTTGCACATTGCCCCTTTGGCCATACTGACTCCAAGTGCCAGGCATAAACTGAAACGGGCCACTCGCACCAACCGGAGATGACGCCCACGGCCCAGCAGGGTCTGGCCAGTTGTTGCCATGTTCCGTTACAAATATAGCCGCCAATAAGTTTGGATTAATTCCGGCGCTTGCCGAAGCAGTTTCGATAAGTTGTTTGTATGGCTGGGGTATAGAATCGGGTAGTGTTTGCGAAACCGACACATTTTCTGCCTGACAAGTAGCTACTTCAAGATCAAAATAAGGTATACCTCGTTGTAGTATCACGCGCTGGCGACCGCTAATTGCAAATACACCCTGTGGGACAAGCAATATACTAATCATAAGGAGTATTAACAACCGTAAAACAATTTTTTTATTCTTAAACTGCGTCATACTACATAAGTTAGTCATGGATTAATTTGTACAGCCTGACGTTGGTAGCGTTTTTGGGTCTGGCAAGCTCGACTGCTTCTTGCCAAGTGCATCAAGTAGGTTTTGAGGACACCGATTGCCCTGATATTTTATTTGCACGTGCAAATGAGGTCCCGAAGACACTCCGGTTGAGGCGGAGTGCATGATGAGTTGACCTGCTGTAACTTTGTCTCCGGGCCGGGCGCCAGATACAGAACTTCCGTCTACACCATGACAGTAAGTGTATCGAACACCATCATCTCCATCAACGATAACCCCCGTACCACACGCACCACCAGCGCCTCCCGCTATCACGGTTCCGCTTGTCATTGAATAAACCTCTGTTCCAGTAGGAACAGGTATATCAGCCGCAGGATAGTCGTGGTGTGGCTTTGTAAACCAAGTTGGATTGCTATCGTACCAACTTTGTGGAGTTGGGAGACTATAGTTACCATACACAACCCCACCTCCCGAGGCTGGCCCTGCTTGGCTGGTAGCAGCGGCGACACCAATCCCCATCTTACTGCACTCTGCCTGATCGCCACCAGCGCAAACCATAGCCCGTGCAATACCCATAAAGTCGATAAAGGTTGCAATAACCTTAAACTCCCTAGAGTCATCAGAGCAGTTTGCCTCTACATAGCTCGCTGCGGCAGGATTAACATCTGTGGTTTTAATAGCATCCCACAAGCCATCAGTTTTTGTTATTTCGACCCCAAAACAGGCAAGAGATCGTTTGGTCATTTCAGCACCTCTACCCCCAGACAATATACCGGCGGCTTCGTTACTGATTTCTCCGGGATTTGAGAGCGAATCATCCTCTAGTTGAGCAACCGGTACCCCATAGCGTGGAATATTCGCACTAGCGGCGCCAACCAGCTGGGGGGTAGTAAAGAGCCCACCGATACGCTTTGGAAGCGTAAAAAGCGCGGTGGCAACAGTAGTCACATTTCTTTTTACATCTGGCACATAGTTGTCGATAGCCTGGCCAGCAACCGATCGGTAATCATAGATATCAAAAATACGGGCAACCATGCTCTTACTGGATTGTTCTTCGGCTTCTTCCTCGCGAAGCATAGTATCGTAGTATGCGGTGTCGGCAGCGCTCAGGCGCACATGGCCCTGTGCACGGGATGAAATATTTGCAGCTTCAATCGCCCCCACTCCATCAATATTCCCTCCCAAGGCACCCTGATGAGCAATGGTATCAATCGGCTGCTCCACAAAGTAATAATTTACTAATTTCATTATGCCCTGTAGAGCCACGTAGGTTGCGGCGGCCGAGCCCAACACCATACCTGATTTTATCGCCCATCCCCCAGGACCTGCCACAATCAAACCTACACCCACCACCCCTTGAATAATCTGTCCGGTGGTACTACAAACCGAATTTGTTTGAAGAGTCTCGTCGAGTGTTTTAACAAGGTTTGATGCAGAATTATCGGGATTTAATGACTCAACAAGCGCTGGGTCAGGTGGCACGCCCCCCGGTTGGTTTTGAAGCTGTTTTATCGCAGCTGCATCAAATGGTGTTGTGCCATCAGCGGCGGTTTGAAGCTTTGCGTAAGCACTCACCGTTTTTTCTACAAAGTCTTGTTCGGAGGCGGTTTGCGAGCCAACAGCCATGGCATCGGTCGCAGAAGTAACAGCAGGTAGAATGATTGCCGCCCTGTTAAGTTCAGGTATGGTTTTAGCGGTATCGTAAACAATACACAAGCCAGCTGCAGCCGTCAGTGCAACCCCTGTCGGCTTAGCAAGGGCATTTATTTTTTCTCGTACTGCCGCTGTTCGTAACTTTACCGATTCTGGTACCCGAGCTACTTTTTTTAGTCTTTCCTGCTCGGCCTTAAGCTTATCCGACACACCTAATCGTCCGAGTATACCTTTTTGGGCTTCGGCACTGGTTCTGGACCAAGGGTGAAATAACGAAGGTAGCTTTAAATACTTGGTCAACACTCGAAAATTTATCGCTCGTGCAACAAAACCAGCATTTGTCGCACGCACTTGCGCACGCATAATTCGCCTCTGTTGATAAATACTTGAATCAGCAACATTAACAGATATTCTTCCGTTGCTAATAGAGATTTTATCAGTTGGAATGCCGTATTCGGCCGCTAAGTTAGACCGAAGAACCCTGTCACTTTGCCCAGAGTATTTAGGGTGTTGGGATTTCTCGATGTCTAATGTACTGATCCTACCTGTCTTGTCAAAGGTGTAGGTTACGCCAACCTTTTTAAGCTGAGCATTAATATCTTTAATCATTTTTACGCCCAGCGGGCCAAGCCGCGTTGCGGCGGTGGCACTCACGCCATCACCCGCTGCACCCAAATGCTGCTGATAGAGTACTAGCTGACCAAGACGAAAGTTGGCGAGATTCTGATTATATTCATCTGGTTTTGCTAATATGTTAGCATAGTGTATTGCCTGAAGTGCACCGGCTCCGAGCCCAAACATAAACAAAAGAATACCAATAAACCCGCCAATGGTAGAGTAGGCGACAAGAAGCTGCTTCTTGGCGTATTTCTTGGCGTAGCTCTTTGCATATCCCTTGAGCTCATCACTATTAATATACTTGCCAGTATAGCCCCGGCCAACCGTATCGGGAACGGCCGTTTCTTGGTCCTCTATTGAGGCGGTGTCTTGCGGGCTAGAGTCCGAAAACTGGTCATAATAATACGACTGATCGCCATTATACGGTAAGTATGTATCTGTGGATTGTAGAGTCTTTTCGTGGAGTGTCTCCAGCCTCTTGATTTCTTCTACCTCACTATCGTAGGGAGACTTCATGATAGATTATTCATGCTCCCAGGCATTAACTGGTTGCTCAGATCAATCGTACCCTGTGGCTGCGACATCTCGCCCTGCTGCATGGCTTGCACCTGTTGCGGATTAGTAGTAATAAGACTTGTTTCGGTCGGGCTTGCTACTACCTGCAGATGCACATGGTTTTGACCGGCAAAAAACAACCCCTGCCCGACCGGGAATGAACCAAGCCGCTTTTTTTCCTCGCTGGTAAGTTTAAACACATCACTTAGCACATCAACCGCACTCGGCGACTGCTTAAGGAGTATTTGCATGCTGGCGTTGGCAACAATTGCTCGGCCCATGCGCGACCCCATAAAGTCCTCAACATCTTGAGTAATGGTGGTAATGCCAAGATTGTATTTCCGTGCCCGTTTGGCTAAGCTAAACAAAAAGTTGGCGCTATCTTCGTACTTCATCAGCTGCCAAGCCTCATCAACCACCAAAATACGGCGTTTTTGGTCAGACTTGGTTTTGTTCCATATGTAATTAAGCACAATATACATGGCTACGGGGCGCAGTTCGTCCTCTAGGTCACGAATGTTAAACACCACCAAAGGATTATTTATGTCTATATTGCTCTGCTGGCTAAATATGCCTGCAAACGTTCCGCTCGTGTATTTGCGCAACCGCTGTGCAAGCTGAGGGCCAGAACCACCCATATGCAGCAGCGTATCATACAGATCTGCTATGGTTGGTGGTGTAGCGGTGTGGGTGAGTGGGTCATTGGTAATGCCAGCCTTGGCATAAGTATCGATGAGTGCGGCATCAAGGTCGGCCTCTTCGGTCGGATTAAGTGCCGGTACTACCGCAGCGGCGTTACCAAGCATCTGCGATTGTGCCCCACCCATCATCAGACGAAGCAGCCCATGCAAGGTAATAAGGTTGCTACGCAGGGCGTTATCGGCCTCTTCGGTATCGACTACTTTCGGCAGGTCAAATGGGTTAATACGAGTGGCTGAGTTAAGGCTTAGGCGCACATAAGCTCCCGCTACGGCGTCACACATACGCTCGTACTCATTCTCTGGGTCGATAATAAATATTTCGGTGCCAAACATGAGACTGCGTAGAGCCTCAAGTTTAACAGTAAATGATTTACCGGCACCCGACTTTGCAAAAACAACTGAGTTGCCGTTTTCTAGGCTAAATCGGTCAAATATTACCAAGCCCGAATTGTGCATATTAATGCCATACAAAATACCATTATCTTGGGTTAAATCGGCACTAGTAAAAGGAAAGCTAGTACTAATGGCTCCAGTGCTCATGTTGCGGCGTATCTGTAGTTGGTCGACCAGCTGCGGTACGACGCTGTTCAGCCCCTGCTCTTGCTGGCTGGTGGCAGGTTTACTATACACCAGTTGTTGGCCAAGCATAGACTCTACTTTGTGGCTTACAAACTCAAGCTCTTCCATGCTACCGCCATAAATCGTAAAGTATAAGCCAAAGCGGAAGAACCGTTCCTCGCCCACTTGCAGTTTGTCGCGCATTTCCTCGGCGTCGAGTATGGCCGCTTGCTTGGCGGGGTCACGTACCCTCCCCTTTTCGGCATCAATTTGCAGTCCAGCTTCAAGCTGGGTTACTTTTTTGCGTAGGTTCTCAAGCACCGCTTGACTTTCAACCGGGTAAATATATATAGACAAATCCATCACCTCATCGAGGTTAATTAATCCGCTCAGCCAACCAGTATAAATCTGCCGCGGGTAGCCAAACACATAGTAAGTACGAGCATAGCGTGTCCCTAGTTGAAAATGTGTGCCAGAAAACTCAATACTACTTGGAGCAATAAAGTCGCGTAGCGCCGTAATACCCTTGCGGAAGGCATCTGCTACCTCGGCTTGTTCGCGGGCTTGTTGTGCCTGTGCGAGCGCGACGGGGTCAATCTTGGCCTGTTTACCAAACGCCATCAACTACCTCCCGGCTGCAATAACAATTCTGCCCTCTATTCTCTGTCCTCATCCCTGTAGCTCCTTCTGCAAATGTGGTTGTGCTGCCATGCCGTCACCCTTGGTAATAACATCGGCAGTTAGGTCATTAAAGCTTTTAAGCTGTTGCCGGGTGGCAGTGTCGGGGTTGTAAGTGTCATAATAGAGTTCGATAAGCTCTTGGGTATCAAGCGGCAGTCCCTGCACGCCACACTGTTGCAGTCCACCCAGCACAGCCTGAACGCGGTTACGCAACTCGGTTTTGGCGTTCTCTAGGTCTATCTCGTTTATTACGACATGGTCCTCTTTCTTCTTAAACATGTCAACCAGCCCGCTTACAAACCCTTTGTCGCGGGCCAGCAGCTTCTTGGGGTCAAGCGCATTGGGGCTAAATGGTATTACCACATAAAACTTCTTGTCCATTATGTTGGTTTGCATCGACAATTGGTCGATGTAGGTCACGTAGTCATCCATAAGAAGGGCGAGCAACATATTGTCGTGTTCAGTACGAATTTTGTCGAGCTTGGCAATGTAGGGCTGCAAATCGACTCGTTGCGACCGCAAAAATATTTGAACATCAAAATAAAGCGAGTTCAAAAACCCCTGGTAAGCGTATTCAACCGCCTCTTGCTCTTGCGGGCTCATCAAATCAAAGTTAATGCTCTTAAGCATAATAACGGCGCGAAAAGTCCCGTCGTTCATAATCACAATACCATCGCGGATTTCAGCAATCTGCAAGGTGTTTTGGGTGCTATTAGGGTTAGAACTTCGCACAGCTGGGCCAGACGGAGCAACACCAGGGTGCGGCGTTGCAGCTGCCCCATACCCCGCTACGGGAGGCTGGCCAGATGGTTGCGAATATGTTTGTTGGTTTGGATTCATACACCCCCTACTACCCACCTAGTGAAACTGCTTTAGTGAAGCGCTAGCGAAGCGAAATAACCACTTCCCCATCGTCTTCGTCCTTAGCTTTTTGTGCTTGTCGCGCTATAGTTGCGACATTTAAATCGTCATTGTTTGCCAGGTTTATTATAGCAGCCCGCTTCTCTGATGTCACTTGTGCTTTTTGAGCTGTGAGTGTGGCGGCTTCGGCAGCCTGACGCGCTTTTTCACGCTGTTCGGCAGCCTGTCTGGTGGCGATTTGTTCGGGTGTTTCGATAGTCTTTAGGTGAGTCGTAACAGTACTGACCGCTTCGTTTGCGGCCTTGAGTTTTGCCGCCAGGGCTTCTTCTGCCGCGGTTGGCGTGGCGGCACTCGGCACTCCCGCAGGCACGTCGTTTGTAGCCGGTGCTACTACCGTAGAACTAGCAAACATCGCCTGGCCATCGGGTACGGCAGAGGCACTCGGTTGGTTTAAAAACCAATAATCAGCGGGGGTTACGGCCGATTGCGGGGCGGCTGTATGTGGTTGTTGTAGCTGTGTCATAAGCTGCTGTCGATGATTGGCAGCCGCTTGAGTAATCATGGCATCAAACTGGTGAGCCACTGGATTGGCCTTTTCGTCGAGCATATCGTCGCTGGCGGTCACGTCAACATTGGCTACTTCTTGGGGAATCGTCGAAGCGTCGACCAGTCGGTCAGAGGCTGCATAGCTGGGTGTCATTGTGGCCATGTTTACGTTTACGTTCTTTACTGCCCAGCCGCGGCTGTCGATGGTGTTGGCCAACACATTTAACCGGCTTCGCACTTCAGACTGGCTGAGTCCATCGGTCAAAAAACGCTCAACGCGCTTAGGCACGGTAATAGTCACCAGGTCTTTTACGCCGGTTTGGTCCCAGATGCGCTTGTGTGGTTTCAGAAAAAACCGCAGCTTAGCGAGTGCCCACAACTCGGTTGGTTGGTCGCGGCCCCAGGGAAATGCCAAAAAGCCGGTAAAAAGTCCTATTGGCAAAAACAGCGCTATCAAAAACGTAGCGTGCTTGGTAAAAGCAAAAAACGACAACCACCCCATAAACGCCGCCAAACAGGCATATATAAACTGGCGCAAGCTAAGCGGTCCGACAAGTTTGTCGTCGGCCTCAATGTCTTGAATAACCTTATACGTCCCCATACTACCTAACAGTATACTAGCTTAAGGGTTAAGAGTCACTCTCTGAGCTTATGCCACGCAAGAAAATACTATGCTAAGGGCGATGGGTAATTTTACGGACCTGACGACCAATAGCACGATCTGCCTTAAGCCCCTGCTTGTTTACGGCATCTACCGCTGTTAATGCGCTGCGCCCAATAGCTCGAGAGGCTTTAGTGCGCGACTTTTCAACGTATCCAGCCTGTTTCTCAAGTCGTTTGGTTATACGGGCAATAGAACGCTCATTGCTCCGCACACCCATACTTGCGAGTGTCATTCGTATTTTTTGGGGGAGAGTAAAGTCGGCGCTGTCAAGAATGTCGCTAAGAGTATCATGGTCACCTATTCCAGTACCATACAGCATTTCGGTCTCAGCAATTTTTGAGGCGCGCTTATTTATAGCATCGCGGCGAAGGCTTGCTCGCATACCTGCATGCTTAGACAGGAAGCCCGTAGGTCGATTCTTGGGTGGATTTGGCTTCTTGCGCACGCCGTCAAGTAGCTCAGTTCTAACGTCAAGCGGCATAGGTGGAGGAGTTTCAAAGCTCACATAGCGTTTGCCGGTAAACTGACCAGCGTCAGACCGCTTCTCGACATCTTTTGGCGCATGAAGGGGTGTCTGACGTACAAAACGGGGGTCACGATTGGCGGCACGGAATCCACCAGCATGATTAAACTTTGGAAGCGCAGGTGTTGGCTTGACCGAGGCTGACCCAGAATCAGTTAGTCCGCTCTCTGGAGTTTGACGAGGCACTCCCATAAGAGACTCACGAGCGGCACGTTCTGAGTAAGTCTTTGGCCCTGTTTCTGGCGACGAGGGAGCGGCAGGAGCGGTTCCATCGATGCGAGGAGCGAGTAAGCGACCAAGTAAACTGGCAACTCCATTAATGAGGGTATCTCGAGTTTCTGGCTTCAAACTACGTGAGCGTGGGGTGCGCTCTGGGCCACTTGATGATGGAGGAGGAAGTAATTCACTCATGTCTACATAATAGCACAAGCTTTACAAAATGTCAATAAATAAACCCCCCTATCTTTAACTTACCCCCCAAGACCCAATGGTCTGCCTGGTTGTGAGGGCGGTTGACCAGGATTGGCATTGCCTTGCCGGCGTCGTTCTTCAGCATCTGCGAGTGCGTTGGAACCCCAGTCGCGGCGACGGTTGCGATACTCTTCATTATTCATCCGGTCATTTATCATATCTCGTACGGTCATATCTGGAGCTTGCTCAGGTGTTGTTTGCCCTAATTCTATAGTTTGTCCACCAGTAGTCATAGTAACTGCTTCAGAACGCATTTGACCACTTCCAGCAATTGTAACCCCCATCAACTCATTAGCAAATGCCGAAGCGTTTTGTGGCGAGGCTTGTCCCATTGCGTCGAGGAGACCAGCGGCAGCGGCTGTAGCAGCATCGAGCTCTGCCTGACGTTGTTCCATAGTGTACGTTTCCGTGAGAGGTGTATTAGCAATTGCCTGAATGCGTTGAACATGAGCACGTCCCATTGCTGCTGCGCTACTGGGCTTGCCGTAAATGGCATGACCTGGTTGTGCAGAGTTAATCGCATCATTCATAATCGCATCGTTAAACGATTGGGTGTTAGCCCAGCCTTCGGCTGTGTCGCGATCGCGCTGAGCAGCCGTTAACCCATTGCGTTGTTCCATTACACTTGCCCAGGTACCAAACCCTGCTTGCCCCGCAATATGGCCAGAATTGGTCAGTGCTCCACGCATTTCAGCCAATGCTCGTCCGGCGCCGTTGCGGTCATTGCCATAGGCATCATTAATATCGTCGACCATACGCGTGTAATCAACCTGAGTGTTGCCATCCTTATCGATGTATTGATAACCAGTACCTGTACCTGCCATAGCCCGTGCTCGAGCCTTTTGGAAGGTGTCTGGTGCGGCCTCTCGCTGAGCTTGCAAAATCTGAGTAGCAGCGTCGGCTCGTGCTCGAGCGTTGCCTGCTCCATGGAACCGGCCTGGGTCAAAGCGTGCTAACTCTTCCTCTATAGCAGAACGGTTAGTATAGCGGCCAGCTGCCAGTTTAGCATCGTCTCCCTTCATCGAGCCAAAGGTTTGGTTCTCGTTCATAAACTTTGTAGCTTCGTCATGAGAGGTTGTACCTAGAGCAGTCCGCACCTTTGACCGCATTTGCATGGGGTTAAATCCAGCCTTATCAATATTGGTAGCGCCTTCAAGCATCCGATTTGCGCGGTTGGAAACCATATTCTTGCCCTTGAACCGGTTGCCTGCTCGCATATCTTGCCAGTTCTTAGACATTCTGCCTTGGCGGAATTTTTTGGCACGGTCAAAGAGGCCGCGTTCTTTGTCGTTGGCGATGCTAAATATGGTGCTCATTAGCCCGCCCGCCATTTTAAACGCAAATGGCAGCATAAAGTACGGTGCAAAATACAGCAGCACCGCCATAATGTTCATAAGGCCACTGGTGTTGTTAGAACCGATAATGTTTGCCGCACCCCGCCCTGCTGCCAAAAACATCATAATAATCGGGTACATCATAAGCGTGGTAAGAAAGGTGTTCTTCCAGAAGCCCCAAATTTTTTGAGTGCCAGGTAATACGTAAGAAGCAATAGCAAATGGCGCCAGCACAATACACAAAATAATCACCACTTGGCGTACGCTTAACACAATTAGTCCCAAGAAGAGTGCCAATGCAACTGTCCACAACAGAGAAAGTATGCCCATAACGCCGAGCGAGGTTACAATTGCCACTCCGGCGACTGCTTCCAAAATGTTTTTGGTAATGGCGCTTCCCATACCTATATCTCCGCCCTGGCCCGTGTCGCTTAGTGCTCCAATGGTGCTGTCTAGCCCGAGGCCCAGGTCGTTAAAGAGTGTAACTGCAAACTTCATGAGTGGCCACGCCAGCGCCATGCCTATCATTGCTACGAGTAATCTGGGCAGTACCTTCCGGATGGTGTAAGCGTCTACAAAGTCTAGGCTGAGCGCCTGCGCTACGACCATGACTAGGCCTGCAATGAGGATGAGCCCAATACCTATGTTGCGGAATCTGCCAGAAACTTCTTGAATATTAGAGCTAAAGGCCGTGTTAATGCTTACGTAGAGCAGTTGCTGAATCATCTCATGGAGCTTTGCCACAGCATCGTTTCCAATATCAAACAGCGCACAACCTGCCCAACGCAACGAAGCGCTCTCTGGCAAGGGACAGGTGTCTTCCTCGGGCACACTTGTTGTCGAGCTGGGTGGAATAAAGTTTCCGGCATTACTGGCAATAGTGTTTTGGGCAGCCTGCAAAGCTGTTAATACCTTTGCCTGGTCACTACCGGTTTTAGAGGCAACACAACTGGCTAGCTGGGCAACATCGCCGCTTGAACTACCGCCACCACCGGCCGTATTGCCGCCAGAGGTGCTGGTACCACCGTTTAAAAAGCTTGGGTAGCACGAATTAAAAGCGTTAATAGCACGCGTTTTGCAGGCTTGCCATTCCTGGCGCAGCATTGGGTCGGTTGGTTGGGTGGCCGTACCGCACACCCCTGTAATAACCCCGTTTTGATACGTGTCTTTTGAATAATCACCAAATTGCTGCACAGCAGTACCAACGTAAGACTTCGACAAGTCACGGTACGCACGGGCAACCTGGGTACACGGTGCGCTCGTTGACGACAGAGCATTATTCCCATCGCTCATAAGCGATCTAGCGGGGTCATACGCGCCATCGCTAGCAGGACTCTTTGATGAATCAAAGCGGTAAATGACTTCTCTATTAGTAACAGTGCCCCCGGCTCCCGCAACCGCTTCATATATTGCAATCAGGTCATCTTGTCCCTTTGCGGCTGCAGCGGTTTGAGCAGCGGTAGGCGGGTTGGCGTTGAGTGGCTGCGGTGCGCAGGCTTTTTGAAATGTAGCCCTGTTCTCAAAATAGCTCATGGCGCTCGTTCTCGAAGTGGGCAGTTTTTTAATTTGGCGTATGTTGTCGAGGGTAGCCGTTCGATTTTTGCTGCAGGTGGTTACGGTACAGGTATAGCCAAGGTCCTTAAAGAATGCTGGGTCGCTCACCGAACTATACCCAAATGCCGGTACTGCTTTAGTAAATAAATTTTGGCATTCTAGGTTCCCGTCGCTATTTTCGCTAAACAAGCCCACCGTGACAACACTGTCATTGCCAATAGAGCCAAGCCACTGACCAGGTGAATCGTTTAGGTTTATATTATTCTCTAGTTTTTGAACACAAAAACCCATTGCTCTCTGATAGGCATAGAGGGTAGTCTGTTTTTTTATTTCATCTTCTGTGAGGGCAGATGCCTTTGGTGCAGGAGCAAAGAGCAGCAGCGGTTGTACTACCAGGGTAAGTAGCGTTAATGCAGAGACAAAAATAACTCGGGAGCGTTTCATAATATTTATGGTAACAATTAAACACCAAACAGCGACAATTTACTACTGCAAAATGTTGTACGCGTCCCACTAATCTTGCAAAACAAACCGTGAAAGGACAGTCCTCGCGCAACTTGATATACCACGACACTACCCTATTTGGTAAAACTCCTGGTATAGTACTTTTATGACTATAATAAAGCGTCTCATTGCTCCGATGATTGTATTTTTGTCGCTCATGGCTCCCCTGGCCGTGGCTATGCCAGCCTATGCCGATACCGCAGCCGATTGCAGCCAACAGGGTATGGATGCAATTACTATCGACGGAGTTGACGGTGCAGTAATGTGCTGTCCTAAAGGCGCAAACAACGACCGCACTAAGTGTTTGGTTCTAAAATACGTTAACCCAGCCATTCGGCTTCTTTCGGCCGCCGCCGGCGTAGCTGTAGTTATGGGAATAATGATTGGTGGTATTCAATACGCTAGCTCTGGTGGTGACCCCCAAAAAGCCGCCGCCGGCAAGGGAAAAATCGTCAAGTCGCTGGTTGGCCTAGTGGCTTTCTTTTTCTTGTTTTCGTTTCTGCAGTTTGTTTCGCCCGGAGGCATTTCGAGCAATCCAGCGCCGTCTGGCAGCGGTGGTTCATTGGCCAGCCGCTGTTCTAAGAGCTTCTTTGGGCTTAAGCCATGGTTTGCCTATTTGCCCGACAGCATGTTTGACGGGTCGACTTGTCAGATTAAAGACTTCCAGCTCTTGGGTGGCAACGACACTGCCGGCAAACCAACGCCAAGTAACTTACCAGCAGTTATCTTAGCAATAGTCGACAACTTGTCGCGAGTCGCGGCCTTGGTAGCGGTCGCCTATGTCATTATGGGGGGTATCAAGTACACTGCCAGCAATGGCGAACCAGAATCGACCAAGAACGCCAAAGACACTATCATCAACGCACTGATTGGGTTGGTTATAGCGATTATTGCAGCCAGTGTTGTAAGCTTTATTGGTAATAGGATAGTAGGATAACCATGCACTACATACATATACTACAAAAATTCGCGGCAGACTCACCAAACGTAGATATTGATGTCACCCCTCTGCCACAGCCGGCTCCAAACGACGCCAGCATTAGTGTTATATTGAGCATACTTTTTGGAGTAATGGCATCGGTGGCACTGCTTATTATTGTAATAGCCGGCCTACGCTATATTTTATCGAATGGTGACCCCGGGGCGATGGCCAAGGCCAAAGGCGCTATTATTTATGCAGTAGTTGGACTACTTATTTCGATGTCTGGATTTGGTATTGTAACGTTTGTTTTAAAAGGACTCTAAATAAATGACATTAACAAAGCTCAAGAACATCCTCACGGTGCCTCTCCTGCTCATAAGTCTGGTAGGCGGCTCTGTGGTTATGACAGTGCCTGCGCAGGCCGCTTACGACCCTATCAATCCAGCCTGTGACCAACTAAGTGATACCGAAAAGGCACAGTCGCCAACCTGTAACGCTCGTACCACCGAAAATCCGCTCACCGGCCCCAACGGTACGCTGCAAAAAATAGCCACCATCATTGCTATTATTGCCGGCATTGCAGCTGTGATTATGATAATGGTCGGCGGCTTTAAAATGATTACCTCAAGTGGCGACGCACAAGCGGTTGCAGGTGCTCGCAAGACGGTCATCGGTGCGCTTATTGGGCTTGTGGTTATTGTCTTGGCTCGTTCAATAATAGTATTTGTATTAGGAAGGATGTAGATGAAGCGAAGTATCATGGCGGTGGTAACAGGCGTGTTGTTTTCTTTGTCGGTCATTACAGGATACACCAGCGTAGCCTACGCTGCAGTTGACCCCAAGTCAGAAGCTTGCCAAGCGCTTGGCGCTGGCGCCGACTGTGGCACCGACCCCAGTGCCAATGGTGTCAACAAAACCATTACACTCTTCATTAATATATTTACTGGTATCATCGGCATCACCGCAGTCATTATGATTCTTGTGGCCGGGTTTAAATATATTACTTCAGGCGGTGAAAGTGCTAAAATGGCGAGTGCCAAAAACACCCTTATTTACGCCCTTATCGGGCTAGTTATTGTTGCGTTTTCACAAATAATCGTTAAATTTGTGCTCGCCAAATCTTCTGGTACGCCCACTAGCAGCCAAACTACCACCAAACAACAAACGCCATAAGGCTTGCGGTTACTTCTTGAAAAAACCTACCTAAAGATGCTATAACTAAAGGTAATCATAAGAAAGGATTACAAGAAATGATTAGTAAAATTCGAAATATAATTGTTGGGGCGCTTAGCCTGGCGGTACTGGCGGCGGTACCGGCTGTAGTGAGCTCACCCGCCTATGCTCAAAACACCGATATTCAAAACAAGATTTGTGACGGGGCCAGTACCCTGCAAATCGGTGGCAATGGTACTTGTCAGTCAAACACGGGTGACGCTACCGGCAAAGTGAACAGCATGATTACGACTATCGTAAACATCTTTTCAGCCATCGTTGGTATTATTGCGGTTATTATGATTGTGTATGGTGGCCTACGCTACATCACCTCTGGCGGTGAAAGTGGTAAGGTTACGGCAGCTAAAAACACCATCATCTACGCTATTATTGGTCTTATCGTGGTGGCATTGGCGCAGTTCATCGTTAAATTTGTCCTCGACAAAGCAACCCAACCATAACCTAAACTAAGTAGTACAACTAACCGCCTCTACCTAGGAGGCGGTTTTTCTAGGCTGCCCCCTTCGCTCCTTTGGTCGCAGTCGCCGGCACGCCGTAGTTGTGCTTCCGGCGCCCGATGCCCTAAGCTTGCTGCCCTTACCTCACGCCTCTGCCCGGATACCTCTTCTAAGCTCCTTGTCCTCTGTAGCGTTGGCAAAGGAAGGTGCTCTGATGGCTCCTTTCAAACTTCCATGTCTTGCCCTGTGGTAGACTATTGATACCAATGAAAAACACCATACCAACCAAACTATTTTGGGTTGACCTAGAAATGACTGGACTCGATGCCAGTCAAGACGTAATTCTAGAAGTGGCCGCTGAAGTCACAGACTTTTCCTTCAACACCCTCGAAACCTACGAGGCAATCGTACAGCATCCAGCCGAACTAGTGCTCGACCGCATGCAAAAAAACACCTGGTGGCAGAACTATCCCGCCAACCGCGACGAGTTTGTGCGTAAAACGGTCGATGGCAAACCCAGCCATGTTATAGAGTCAGAACTCGTTGCGCTCATCGAAAAGCATTTTGGCGATGAGCCAGCGGTGCTTGCCGGCAATAGCATTCATAGTGACCGGGCATTTATACGGCAATGGTGGCGCGCGCTTGATTTGAAACTGCACTATCGTATGCTCGATGTGAGTGCCTGGAAAGTGTTCATGCAAGGCGCTTACGGCGTAGAGTATGAAAAAAAAGATGTTCACCGTGCGTTTGACGATATTCAGGCCAGTATTGCCGAACTCAACTACTATCTTGAATGGTTCAAAACAAATGGTGTCGTGCATGAATAAAGAAACAGCCGTCCGAGCAGTACTGTTTGACTACGATGGCACACTACGCGACACGAAACACGTTATACTTGGTGCCCTAAAGGCGGCTCTTGAGCATCATGGGGCGACAATGCCCTCGACAGAAGAATTGACACCCCATTTACATCATTCCAGCTTTGTCAGGCAGGCGTTTTTGCCAGACGTGTCTGCCGAAGAATTTGAAAAGGTGTACTACCAAACAAAAGACATACTTTCTGAAGATGTCACTCTGTTTGAGGGGACTGCTGAAATGCTCAAAAATGTAAGAGCGAACGGCTATGCGGTGGGGTTGGTGACCGCAGCCAAAAAGTCAATGCTACAGTTTGAGCAACTCGGGCTACAAGACAGTGTGTTTGATGTAATCATCGGCGCCGAGGATTTGACAGAACACAAACCACACCCACAGGGCATACTAATGGCAGTAAAAACTCTCGGAGTTTCCCTTCGCGAAACAGTCTATGTAGGTGATATGCCGACTGATTATGCGGCTGCAGTTGCTGCCGGTGTAGAATTCGTGGGAGCGGCGTATGGATTTTTCGACGAAAAAACGTTGCGTGCTGAGGGTGCCGAGCATATCATTCACACCCCACGAGAGCTCCCCGCCCTCCTCGCCAACATCCGTTCGTAGCCCACACTTTTTATCAGTTGTATCTTATCGAAACTTCTCTGGTGACACCTAGCACCCTCAATCAGCCGTTATGCATCCCCGGTATTTCAGCCACCATACCTTCTACTGCTTCGAAGGGGAACGGGGTATGGCTATGGAACAGGGTCTTGGCTATAAGCCCTGATGTCCAGCACCTAGGGTCTATTCCCTTATTTGTTCTTTTCCTTGGGCAAATCGAGCTTATCGAGCTTAAAAAGTTTCATAATAATGTAAATTGCCAAGATAACGAATACAAAATTGATAAACACATATATAAACTTGCCCCAGGCAAAAACCTCACCCCCCACCCTGCCAACCCTGTCTTGCAAGCGCGAGCCAATGAGTAGATTCATCCAGGGGTTAATAAAACTATCGACGAGCTGCTTGATAACTCCTTGGGCCTGCTGACCAATAATAAATCCGACCGCTAGCCCAACTACTGCCTTTTCCCGTAAAAAGTGAACAAACCCGCCCACCTGTTTTTTAAATAATTCGTCTGGGTCTTCTAGTACTACTCGCAGGTTAGGATATTTGGCCTGAGTCTTTTTATCGATTTTCAGAGTAACGGTTGCATCGGTATCGTTCGCTGGAGTTGATTGAGATATTTTCATACTATTACTATACCGGTTTTACAAAGGTTATGTCGGGCATTTATTGTTGTTGCGAATAAGGTACTGAGCTAGTCCGGGCTTTTCTTGATACATACGGGCTGCCTCTAGGAGTAGTTTGTTCGACAAAACAGCACTTTCCCCAAGACGATTAACATACGCAATTTGTAGCTGACAGCGTTGAAGTAATCTTGACGAGACAGTGGCGATGTCTTCTGCGGGGTTAGTCGAGCCATATGGTGAGGCAAACTCATTTTTGGCATTCTGCGCTATATTTATCCAGCTTCGTGGGTCTGATGTATCGTTTTGCTTTTCGGGGCTTTGTGCCAACGCCGAATGATATGCTTCAAGCCCGATATAATGTTCACGCGGTGTATCCTTAACAAACAAACTGTCAGCCCCCATTTTTCCTTCGCAGCGTCTAAAATCTTTAGCATGGGCAAGCTCATGAATAATTGTGTCATTCCAGGAGTACGGCCCTAAATAGACTGCTTGTGGGGTTTCTGGCGTAAAATACGCTGCCGCGTTATCAACAGTGGGCATAACCAGCTTTACATCAGTCACGCCATAATACTGCACAAGCTCTACGGGCTTGTGAGCGAGAGTCGTAATAAACCCCCCCAATGTAACACGAAGTGCCTTCTTGGTCTCGGCGTTAAGTGACTCAATATGAAGCGCCTTATAGCCAAGCTCTGCGTTATCTTCCTCTGGTACTGAAACAATCAGCCCATGGGCGGCACCCATATCCTGGCTAAGTAAAATTTCCTCCTCAAGCGTGAGGCTTTCTGTAGCGGTAAGCTCGTCAATGTGAAGACTATTAGCACGTTCACGCAAATCTTGAGACACCAAATGTAGTCCATATTCTGCTGCCACCGTCTCTTCTCTTTCTAGGGGATCGATTAAAACATCCTCAATTGTAAAGAGGCGCGGCGGCTCCTCCAGTAGCTGCGAGACGTCCTTAACTGATTGACTAGAGGGTATGGGGCAATTTCCTGCCTGGTCAGAATTATATGCTGCGAGTTCAGTATGTTCAGATCGGTACTCTTGTACGCCTAACATCAGATTTACAGCAAACAGTGCAGAAGTGCCAATCACTACCGCTTCTCGAAAGCGTTCACTCTGGGATAAAGGATGTTCAAAAGAATACATATATTATAATATTATAAAATAGCTAAAATGTCAATATAGTGTGTTAGTTTAAGATATCTCTTGGCGAACTTTCTCTAGCAACTTTCCCATCATATTCTGCCCATCACCTCTAGGGCCACAGCCCCAGAAGTCATCAAAGGGAGAGATCTCAATAATCTGTTTGCTGCCGGTTTTGAGTAAGCAATCTCGGACATCTTGGTTTTGGACAACTTTGGCACGCAACAGCCCTTCCATGACGCTGACTTTGCAGTCGTCCCAGCTCTGCAAGCTAAGTGTACGGTCAGTCTGGCGGTCGACCATCATGGCTGTGTAGGGGCATGGTGCCTGCAGAATCTGCTCGGCTAGCGATAGCTCTGTTTGACTATACTTGCGCCAATGGTAGGCATGCTCAGGGGTAGGAAACTTGGTCTCCCATATTTCCACTGCGTGTGCTGCTGACCAGTTGTTGGGTGGATCGAGTGCGCTGGTAAATAAAAAGAGACAGCATCGTCAGTTTCGTAGGTAAAGGGTTGGTAGGTGGTATCTGAGTACATTCTGTTACGCTTACATTTTATTAGGGGCGGTAATGCCAAGTAGGTTCAGGCCGTCACGAAGGGTGTCGGCATAGGTCTTGACTATGTGCAGGCGCAGGGCTTCCCTGTCGTTGTCAATGACACGGTTTTTTTCGTAGAATCGGTTAAATTCCTGAGACAGCTCGTATAGATAAGTGCAAATAGAACTTGGCAGCAATTCGACTGCCGCACGGTTGACTACCTCTGTGTATTCGGCCAGCTTGCGGACCAGAAGTCTTTCGCCGGTCTCTAAATCGTGACTCTTGATTCGCTTGTCCTCCAAGGCCGTGGCAGCGAAGGATGACTCTTGGTTCATTGAGGTAGCCTTGCCAAGTATGCTCCTGGCTCGAGCGTGGGCATACTGCAGGTAGGGGCCACTGTTGCCTTCGAGGGCGATTGATTCGTTGGGGTTGTATACAATATCACCGCCAATCCGAGCCTTTGCAAATGCATATTTTACCGCGGCTAAGACATTTTCATCTGTCACATTCACCTGGGATTCACGAGCGGCGTTACGAGCTGACTCTAAAATGTCGAGTGCAGAGATAATGTTGCCTTTACGGCTGCTCATCTTGGCACCACCCTCAAGTTTGACCATACCGTGGGTGATGTGGGTGGTGCGTGCCGCTGCCTCTGGCTCAAACTGGCTGATTGCCGCTAGCACAACCTGCATGTACTGAGACTGTTCGTTGGCGGTAATAATAATGCTTTGGTCAAATTCATAGTCGCGCCATTTTGTGAGGCTTAGGCCAACATCCTTCGCCTCATAGGTGGGGATACCCTCAGAGTTTATAAACACTCGGGTGTGAAGGCCCTTAGCCTCATCGCCGCGGTAAATAATAGCTCCATCGCTCTCGGCGAATACCCCTTTGGACAGCTCATCTCGAACAGTGGTAAGGCCGAGGGGTGTTACCTCGCTCTCGGGGATAAATCGGGCAAATGGCACCACCTGAAGCTGCTGGTACAGCGTTTTAAAGTAGTTATAACTCCAGTCGCGGCAGGTCCAGTATATTTGGGCAAAGGCTGATTCGTGGTCATTAGTATTGTGCAACTCGTACACCTGTTTGTTGGCGGCTATAATCTGGGATTTGGCTGTCTCGTTTTCTTCGTAGGCGGCTGTTCCTTCGACATAACGGTCTCCCAGCCATCTGGCTCGCTCGGCTTCGGGTATGATTGCTAGCTTTTCGGGGTGTTCTCCGCCCAGTCTCTGTATAATGGCCCACATGCTTTTGCCAACGTGCAGTCCTACATCTCCGCCAAAGTTGAGTCGGATGGTCTGGGCGCCGGCGCGCTCCACTAAACGGGCTATAGTATCTCCCACCAGCGTGGTATAAAGGTGCCCGGCATGTAGTGGCTTAAAAGGGTTAGGATCGCTATATTCAACTAGTACTATCTGGTCGGTACGAGTTTTGTCAGGCTGGACTGCAAGACTTTCGAGCAGTGCGGTGTCGGTAAGGGTAAGGTTAAGAAAGCCTGGCCCGGCAATGTCTATGTTTTTTACGCTAGAACTGCTACCCTGGACCTCTTTGGCTAGTTCGGCGGCGATTTCACGGGGATTTTTGTCTAGTTTTTTGCTAAGTTGCAGGGCGATATTGGTCGCAAAATCACCAAATTGTGAGTCTGGACGGGTTAACTCAACGTCAACTGCCTGGTTGTATAGTTGGGCGACAGCTTCGCCGATGGCTTGCTCTAACTCCTGTTTCATGAGTAGTAGTATACAACGGATAAGGGGTAGAGGACTAGGGCGTGTGCCTTCGTATTCCCGACACCCGAAGCCCGAAACCCTATCCCCAACTCTAAGCTCCGTGTGCTTCACTCACATCTCTGCTCTCTGCCCTCATAGCTTTTCGTCGCTGCCGGGTAGTCTCTGGTACATTGCACACTGTTCTGCTACTATAAACACAAGCAAGATAACGACGCTATACGTCAAATGGGGGGCGCCAATGCTTTTTGGACATCAGGATACAACAAATCAAACACCAGCAATCGAAGAAGCTACAGAGCCTGTTGTTACTCCAGCAGCCCAAGACGACCCTCTTAGAATTGATCCAGTGGCCGACATGCAAATGCCGAGCGACCTAGAAGAACTCCAAACACCTACACCTTCTAGCTCGGCCCTACAGCAACCAGGCACCTCAACTGCCGCATCAGACGATGGGACACAGGCCAGCACGGCAGATGCACCAGTCGACGGAGACCTATTGTCTTTAAAACAGCAGGCGCTGACCGAGCTTACCCCGCTTGTTGGCCAGCTTGACCAAAGCCCAGAAGAAAAGTTCCGCACTACCATGATGATGATTCAAAGTTCCGATAACTCGGCACTTATCAAAGAAGCTTACGCTGCTGCCCAACAGATTAGTGACGAAAAGGCTCGGGCCCAAGCACTCCTAGATGTCGTGAATGAAATTAACTACTTTACTCACAAAAACGACAAATAATCTCCTAAGCCCGTATAGCGTACAATGAGTGCTATGAAGATTGTTCCAAAAGACAATGCTTGGCGACGAGCCAACTGGGCACTGCTCATCGCAATCATCGGGGTAAACATGTATGTCATTGCCCTGCCCTTTTTGCCGACTGTTTCTTATCGCTGGCAGACTACTCACAAGACACCGCTTATCCAAAATAACAAACCAGTCAGCGTGGCTAAGGCTAGTGCCATTTTGGCAAAAGAAAACCCACGCGCCTTTCATGCCGATGCTGAGCATGACGGTCTGGTTATACCGCGCATGCTTCTTGACACTCGGCTCATCGAAGGACCCGAAAAAAACAGCTTCGCGCTTCTTAACATGGGTGCTTGGCGCATACCCTTTGCGAGTAGTCCCGACAAAGGAGGTAACACCGTAATCGCCGGACATCGGTTTAGCTACACGGGGCCGCGCGGGGTTTTTTATTACCTCGATAAGCTGCGTGTGGGTGATGAAATTGGGCTGTGGTATCAAGGCAAACTATACACGTATCAGGTAGCTACAAGCAGAACGGTGCCAGCTACAGAAGTGAGTGTGCAGCAGCCTACCGATGACACCCGGCTTACTCTTTACACCTGTACGCCGCTTTGGAACCCTAAAGAAAGGCTTGTTGTTGTAGCGGTACCCAAGGAGGCTTCATGAGCGAAAAGACCAAGTTCTTTATACTGCTCTTCCTGCTGTTACTTAGCATTTGGCTGCTTTGGTACCTGCAAAAAAATGCTCAAAGCATCCTTCTCGGCTAGCACTCTGCACCCCGTAGCTTCATGTGAACAAGCGAGAGTCTTTCCAGCAAAAGTTGCAATTTTAAAATAGTTATGCTATAATGTAGAAGTAGTGTTCGACCAAAATACATATATACCTCAGCCATCATCAAACCCACTTGGGAACAGCGCAGATGCCATACGTCCAAGCTTTTTGCCTCGTTCTGCGGCTACAGTTACGAGTCAGCCGAACTCGTTTGCCCAAATGAGCCCGATGAGTCAGCGCGCTGCGCTCTACGATCAGGCTCGCCATCAGGCCGTGCAACAGGCCCGATTTAGCGATCCGCGTGCCAATCTCAGTAGCATGTTGCCAGGTGGCCTTACCGAGAGACAGCGGATGGATTTTGAGTCACTGCGTCGTACTAATCCAATCGCCGCTCAGAAGCAGCTAGATTTGTACCAACGCAATGCAGATATTCGCTATAATCGTCCCGCCTCTGGTGTGCAATCTTCTGTGGGGCGATCGATAATGCCTTCAACCAACCACTTTAATGGCCCACGCCGCAGTTTTGGTCTCTAACCTCTAGCCTCTAAAAAGCAAAGTGCCTCGAGAGGTATCGAGGCACTCTTAGTACTCGTGGTGCGTAGATTACATCATGCCCATGCCGCCCCCCATAGCTGGCATAGCGCCGCCTTCGGGCTTGGCTTCGGGCACCTCTACTACAAGTGCGCCCATGGTCATGGCGGTACCAGCAATAGAAACAGCGTTTTGCAAGGCCTCTTTGGTAACTCGGGCAGGGTCTACCACGCCAGCTGTTTTAAGGTCGACTAGCTTTTCTGGATGATTCACATCGACACCGTGGCCTGGTTTAGCCTTTTTAACCTGAGGCAGCCATTCATCGGCGTTCAGTCCAGAGTTGGTCATAAGAATACGGAATGGTTGTTCAAGCGCGCGAACCAACAGTTGGTAGCCAGCACCCTGTTCGCTGTTGCCTTTGGTCCCCAGCCCCTCGGCGAGGTTAACAAGAGTCACGCCCCCACCGGGAACAATGCCCTCGGCCAATGCAGCCTTGACAGCAGCAACGGCATCATCAACTCGGTATTTTTTCTCTTCGATTTCGGTTTCGGTGGCGCCTCCAACTTTTATAACAGCGACCTTGCCACCAAGAGCGGCCCGGCGCTTGTCATAAAAGTCGCGGTCGTAGGTACTTGTAGCATTGGTACCCTGCTCGGCAACCTGCTTAACACGGGCTGCAATCTCGGTAGACGAACCGGCTCCCTCGATAATGGTAGTTTCATCTTTAGTAACAATGACTTTGCGGGCGGTGCCCACAACCTCGAGCCCAACATTCTCAAATGTCATGCCGCGGTCGTCAGTAATAACTTCGGCACCAGTTAGAATAGCAATGTCTTGCAGCATGTCTGCGCGCTTGTCGCCAAAGCTTGGTGCTTTGACAGCGACCGAATTAAACACACCCTTAAGACGGTTGAGTACCAGTGTACCAAGGGCTTCGCCCTCGACATCGTCGGCAATCAGCACGAGATCTTTTTTGCCGGCTTGCGCTAACTTTTCGAGCAATGGAACAAACTCTTGTACCGACGATACTTTTTTGTCGGTGATGACAATGGCGGGTTTGTTATAAACAGCTTCCATACGGGTGGTGTCGGTCACCATGTAGGGGCTAACAAATCCCTTGTCAAAGGTAAAGCCTTCGACCACTTCGCTTTCGAGCGCGAGCCCCTGCCCTTCTTCGACGGTTACTACCCCGTCACGGCCCACCTTTTCCATAACGTCGGCAATCAAATCGCCAATAGCCTTATCGCCAGCCGAAATAGTGGCAACTTCGGCAACACGGCCGCGGTTTTCCTTGATGTCTTCGGCAAGTTTGTCGAGCGCCTTGAGCGCATCGCTGGCGGCTGCCTCTAGTCCTTTACGGAGCAACATAGGGTTGTGTCCAGCGGCAATCAGGCGGTTCGCTTCGCTCAAAATGTGATAGGTCAGGACGGTGACGGTCGTAGTGCCATCGCCAGCAACATCGTTCATTTTGTTAGCAGCTTGCTTAATAAGCTCGGCGCCAACTTTGTAGCCAAGAGTTTCGTCGTCGACATCGGCAATTTCGACTCCTTTAGCAACGGTTACACCGTCGTGTGTCACGCTGGGTGCCCCATAGCTTTTACTAATAACCACATTGCGGCCTTTTGGCCCCATAGTTGTTTTGACGGCGTTGTACAAAATTTCGGCACCGGCTAGAACGCGCCGACGAGCGTCATCATCATAAAAAACCTTTTTAGTCATTTACTTCTCCTTACTGGTGTTCTTCTCTAGTAATTTTTCTATACGCGCGAGTGTTTCGCTGGTTTTGGCAGTATTTGCCTCGATGCGAAACATCCAAATCAGTCCAAAAATAAACAGTAGTACGCTCGTAATACCCATAACTTATGCATCTACCGTGGCTAATACATCTTGCTCCTGGACAAGCAGGTACTCTTTGCCATCGACTTTTATGTCGGTTTGACTATAGCTTTTATAAACAATTTTATCGCCCTTTTTTACACCCTGTACTGCTGGTCCAACAGCTAAAACATTGGCGACCTTGGGCTTTTCTTGCGATGCCGACGGTAAGTATAGGCCGCTGGCAGTCTTGGTTGCTGCTTCTTCTACCGCTGCAACAATATAGTCGGCAACGGGCTTGAGTGGTACTGACATACATCCTCCTAAGGTAATTAACAGATATGAGTTAGCACTGTAGTGCTTAGAGTGCTAACTTTGCCTTACTATAGTACCCTAGCATGACACAACAATCAAGTAAGTGATACGCATCAAGATATCTTACTGATTCTATACCTCACTTACCCTACACTACGTACTATGATAGTGCCTAAAACCAATGACTCGCATAACATGCATCGTCTAGAGCTAGGAGCCGTCTCGACGACGCCTGAGGGGGTTGTCTACGAGGTAACAGCTGCCTCACCTGAACTTGCCTCAAACTTTGCTGCTTGATAAGCATGTTCGGCGGTAGGAACAACAATGCCCTCAGGCGCAACAACCAAGCCTTTCTCTAGGCGGTACATATTGCTTAGATAGTGATTATTGCCCTCAAACGCCTCTATATTCATAAACTATCTATAGCATTTATAATATTTTTTCAAATCTAGCTGGAAGAAAAAAACATCTACGTGTTGGGTATAGTGGCTAACTATTTCGATAGTTAACATCGGAATGCTTGTCGAGAAATGTTGTCAGTGCTGTCTCGCCGATTTGGTGTGGGTCAAATCCTGAGGTTCCCACCCTCTCCGCGCCTAAAACGTATGGAGTAATAACATCTTCAATAATTTTATCACCAGCTTGATTTGGATTTTTGCCCCCATAACCCTTATATGCTAACGATTGTACTAATGAGTCTAAGTCATGCTGGAAAGGGTCATTTTTGATGTGGCCAAATTCTTGTGAGCCACCCTTTTCTGGATCAATGACCATTATATGTCTTTTCGCTCTCGGGTCGATCACAAAATTCTTAATTTGTGCGTCTCCGTGGCTGAGTCCTAAGCCGTTGTACCCTCCAAGAGTTGCTGCGGTTCGGCGAACTTGTTGTGCGACGTCATGACTTCTGTTTTGTACAACAGACGACATGCTAGACAGGTCCGGTACATACTGTGTCAATAAAAACGCTGCGCTGCCATCACGATTTTCCTGTACTCCTGTGGGAGTGAGCGTCAAAAATCCTGCTTCTCTAATAAGATTTAGCATATTCTTTTCGTGGGTGGCTCGAGCCCGAGCTTTCTCCCCAACATACGCTTTTACAGCAAGTGGTCCATTTCCATTGGATACAAAAAAAACTTTGTGTGCCGAATCTGTTGCGCCGAGAGTTAGCCAAGGTAGTTCTCTGTAGTTTGGGCGTTCGGGGAAAAACAGTTCAGGGGGACTATATGCAGTTTGTTTTACTTTTGACATGGCAGCTATCCTCTGTTGACAAATTCCTTACCAATCGGTTGAATGAGGGAGCTCACTAAATTTCGCTGGCTGTCGTTATCACACCCATCGACCATTGACTTTACGAGAAGCCTCCCTGCTCGCATCCATGATGTATGAAGATTATTGGTTTCTGGCTGTTGGAGCGTTAGGGGTGGTAAAAGTTTAAACCCGATTGCCTTAGGGTCGCTATTTTTTTCTACCAAGAACTGACCATAGGACAATCCATCAGGTATAAGACCTTCTCGGTCTTTGAGTTCTGCTAGGTTTGCAATAATGGAAGAGAACATTGTTCTCAGAATGTCCACGGTACGACTTTCATCAGGGGCGCATTCGAAGGAATCAGTCGCACCTGCGGCTTCATTAAGTATAGAAGCTAAGCTGGCAGAATTAGACGGAAGTGGGTACACCCGATTCTTATTTAAATCAGTCGCACCTGACAGTAATATATCGCTTAATGGTCTCTCTTGCCGAGGGTCTGTCAGATGGTCAGGATACGGCACGGATGGATCTACGATAATAACTCCCCGTCCCCCTATTCTTTGAAAAGCGACTCCTTCGGGGAGGTCCAACCCCATTGAGAGCTTCCAAAGCTGATTTGAGGCGTGATTGCTTGGATGCATAGCGAAAGATTCATGTGACATGTGAATAAAATTATAGCACGAATAGTTAAAATTTGCAAGGGTGTGGCGATTTGCTATACTACTTTGTGAATGGCAAAACAACCACTAGATATAAATAGTACTGTGCTGATGAGCGGAGTTGACTATTTTGACGATACGGCGGCAATTAACCCTTTTATGGACAGTTCACTGGCAGTCAATCGGGAGCTGGCTGGGGCAGAACATAGCGAAATACAGCGTGCACTTGAATCGGCTGGGGTAAAAGTGGTTAAAGTTACTCCTCCCGTCGACTGCCAAGACGGTGTCTACACTGCCAACTGGGCGCTGGTGCGCGGCAACAAAGCCGTCATGAGCCTGCTACCCAATGCACGCAGCAACGAGGAAGCGTATGCCGAACAGGTGCTTCGCGATTTAGGCAAAGAAATAGTGCATGTGCCAGACGGGCTGCGGTTTAGCGGTCAGGGCGATGCTCTGCCGTGTGGTAATCTGTTGTTTTGCGGACAAGGCTACCGGAGTGACGAGGCGGCGCAAGCGTTTGCCGCCGAGACCCTGGGTTACGAGCGAGTTCAACTGCAAACAGTGCCGAAAACCAATTGGCGAGGTAAGGCAGTCATTAACAAAGCGTCTGGCTGGCCTGATAGCTTTTTTTATGACATTGACCTAGCGCTATCGGTGCTCCGAGCACCCCGAGATGGTGAACGAGGCCTTATTGCCTGGTGTCCAGAGGCATTTACACCAGAGAGCCAGCAGATACTTCGAAGTCTCAATACGGTCGAAAAGATCGAAGTATCTCTAGAGGAGGCCAAAATCGCCTTTGCCTGCAACCTTGTGAGTACGGGGAGTGTTGTTATTATGAGTGCCAAAGCGCCAAGACTGCAGGCGGAGCTAAAAAAACGTGGATTTAGTATCAGTACACCAGAGATTGACGAGCTGCTTAAGGGTGGTGGCTACATCCGCTGCACTACCCTGACGCTTGACAATGACTAGATGACACCAACTACTCTTTGGTGTTCCCCCGGGGAATTGATTCTTCAGGGCTGATGGTTTCTTGAGTTTCTGTCGCAAAAGGGACGTAAAACAGCGGGTCGGCGATGGCTACTGTGCCGCTCGTATAGAAGTTGTACGACTGCAGCATGTGTAGCTGCATGACACCAGCGCTATCGGCCATGAACCCCGCGACCAAGATATTGGCATCTACTGACAATGGACCCCATGATATGGCATCTTCGGCGCCACCCGTCGTTCCCATGGTGATACGTACGCTGGGGCGACCATTTGAGGTAGTGATGGTCTCGGGCTTGGTGGCTGAGTGGTAGTGCCCAGAGACACTCAGTTTGGCGCAGCCGGATCGCATAGCTGGTTCGGCAAGCTTGTAGTCGTGAACTACGAGCAAATCGACCGGTTGTTTGCGGCTACAGGCTGCCTGCTTGAGCTCGGCTGCTACCTGGCTCATAGACTTTTCGCCGTTTTGCATGCGCATGCCCAGAGAGCTGTGCCTGGGGTCGGCCGTTCCCATGATTGTAAGGCCGGCTAGTGAGATGGCTTTTTGGGTGTTGGCATTTACAAACCCAGATTTCTCAAACAGCTGCCGCGTCACCAATGAGTCGTGGTTACCGTCAACCTGGAATCTGTAGGGCGCATTTTTGGTCTTGGTAGCGAGAGAGTTAATGCTAAATGCTTCATTTTCGTTCCCAGAGGAGGTGTCGTCACCAAGACTACCAACTATCTCCGCTTGGTTTAAGCCAATAATCTGAGCAATGCTGGCATCCATAGCGATGTTGTCATGGCGGTCACTGGCAAAAACGACGCGTACTTCCCCGTCTTGTCTGGGTGCAACCCTATAGGCTTGTGACTGCAGTCCTGTCTCAAGACCACGGTAAAACTCTTTAGCAACAATGAACTTCTCTTTGTACAGCGGCCAGGCTTGAGCAATCGCCACCCGTAAAAGTGTGCCTTTAATCTCGACAGGTTGCAGTTGAGAGGGAATGTAGTCCATGCCCTCGTCTCCAATCATGCTGCTCAGCGGCTCCCAGCCAGAGTAGGCCTCTGGAGTTTGGGATGTGTTGAGCGGGGGCATGCCTCCGAGAGCGGTCGCACAGGCCAGTGCTCCGGTGGCCAGAGCGGCCCTGGGACGGCTAGTGAGCTTTTGCACGCCCGCCGCAACTGTAAATGCTAGTAGCTCGCCTCCGATAAATGCAACCAATACGCTCTGGCGAAGTTGCCGAGCTACTACCTCTTTGGCGTGTGTAATCTCTCCGTCGCTATGCAGGAACAATTGTAGGTATTCATCGGGTAGCTGGCCGGGGGGAAGCGAAGTTGGGCCAAGTCGGATGTGAGCACCTAGGCCGAGCGGGGTATCAATCTCAAGTCGACCTTCCCCCAAAGCACCTTCGGCGATGGTCAAATGACCGTCAATAGTCGGTGAAATCACCGATGTGTGACCACCAAATTGTTCGATTGATTCCTGCTGGGTAGCAACCGCGGGTGCCAGAACCATGCCCAGGAGTGCTCCGGCAGCCAGGCGACGACGTTGCTCCCAGAGCAGTTGTCCGCTGCGCTGAGCGTATTCAATGCCGATTCCAAGAAGCGTCTCAGGCTTCACCTTATTTTCCACAGTGAGCCAAGTATGACGCATCTTACGGCAAAGATAAATAGATAGACGTTGTTTGTTTCTCAGCGTATACTACGAAATAAGCATAAGAAAAAGCCATATGAATTCGACAGAAACACCTTCAGATGAGACTCAGGCAGACGATGGGCTGCAGTCGACATCACCTATCGCCCAAGAGCAGATAGTCCCTGCCGACGCTAAAAAGGCACGGGCGGATTGGGGTCTGGCCAGCCGTCCCCACTCAAGACCATGACTCTACACTACACTTGTAATCGGCAGCTGCCTGTTGGTATTGGGAGGGGTGGGTGCCTTTTATCACACTCGGGCGCTGCCAGGGGTACAACTGGCCGGTGTACCGGTGGCAAATTCGTCGATGTCGACCCTAGAGCGGGTTGCCAAGCAACGGGCCGAGGCGGTGACACTGGCTTTTACTGCTAAAGATGGTCACAGTACCGCAAAGCCTTCGACGGCGGGCATTACGATTGATGTCCATAAGACTGCCCAACTGGCCGCGGCTGCAAAACGAGAAACCCTGCTCGATAGAGTGGCCTTTTGGCGCATCGAAAACATCCCTTTACAGTACAAGATGAACAAAATCGCCCTACAGGCATACCTAGAGAAAAATGTTATCAAGGGGTGGAAGTTGCCAAAAGATGCTGATATAAAGTTTAACCCTCAAACAAAACAATATGAAGTGATCGCACCAGTGGCGGGCGAAGGTGTGCATATGTTCCAGGTAACCTCTGCGCTCGACAAGGGTATGGAGCGTCCGGGAACAATCACTATCTCTATACAGCCAACCCCAACTAACGCGATCATTGGAAAAGCGGCTGCCGAAAAAGCCCAGGCCACGGCTAACATGCTTCTAAAAAGTGACATCAAGATGATGCAAAATGGTCGCCGAGTGTTTTACCTCGAGCCGCAAGAAATCGATACGCTCATCGATATCATTCCGCTGCCCGAAAAGTCAGCCATTGAAGTCCGTATCAACCCCGAGCGGGTGCAGGCCTTTGTAGACACCGACATTACCAACACTATTGCGCGTGCCTCGCGGGATGGTGTTGCGCTTGTCAACCCAACTACAGGTGAAAAACTGGTGCTACAACAAGGGCAGCCTGGTCAAAAACTGACCGCTAGTAAACAGTTGGCTGCGCAAATTACCGAGGCGCTTAAGACGGGTAAACCCATCGCTCCCGAGATAACAGTCGAAGAGGGTGGTTATAGTGAAAAGGTTTTTACTGGGGTAAACCGTTGGGCTGAGGTCAATCTTACGCAGCAAATGGCCTACATGCACCTTGATGACCAGGTCATACAATCGTTTCAAATTTCGTCTGGCCGAGCGGCGACCCCTAGCGATCCCGGTGAATGGAAGGTGTACCTTAAGCGGGCGCTGCATACGATGAGGGGTACCATTAATGGTGAGAGCTATGTGGTGCCTAATGTGCCGTGGATAACCTACTTTAACGATGGTGAGGCGTTCCATGGTGCCTATTGGCATAATAACTTTGGTACGCCAATGAGCCATGGGTGCATAAACATGACCCTACCAGACGCACAGATGATGTATAACTTTTCGTACATTGGTATGCGGGTGAGTGTGCATTACTAGTCTTATTTTTAATCCTCAAGTAGCAATTTTCAAAACCTGTCCCCTGCACCATTTTCCATACACCATTTTCCGCTTTCCATGAACGCTCCACTTATCATTTATTGGTTATTGTCATTTCGACCGAAGCGAAGTGTAGTGGAGAAATCTCTCCCATGTTTTGTTTCATTGTAGAGAGCTCCATCTGTCGTAATCGGTTTCTTTTTACTTCATTAACTTGATTTGTTTCGACGGCCGCGGAGCGGCCCTCGCCCTCTTATGCAGCCAAAAGCGGCAAAACCTCTCGGGGAGTATGCAAACGAGCGGCTTACTTCAAATTTTGGGTAATATTGCTGGAGCGATGAGAATGTCTGAGTGATAACGAGTTTCGCAGGAGCCAAACAATCTTACCTAAGATTTGAAGTAAGCCGTTATGCGCCCCGGAGACGAGACTATAACGTTGAGCTGCTACGGTATGGGGGCTGGGCGTGTATCATTTGGATGCAGAATTGACACAACAAACAACCCACACCCTACAATGCAAAAGGCTCAAGGTTCAAGGTTTCGGAGGGCGTCGCGGGCGACCCCGACTTCATCCCAGGGATGCTCCCCATCGGCGCGTTCTATCGTTTTTTCGTGACCTTTACCAAGGAGGAGTACAGTGTCCTCGCCACTTTTAGCGCGCTTTACTGCAAAAGCTATGGCCTCAGCGCGGTTATGTACTAGGAATAAGTTTTTATCTTTTGCCTTGCCGCTAGCAATAGCACCAGATGCGATCTGTTCCATAATTGCGACACCGTCGCAATCTCTATCATCTTCTTCGGTTACCACTACTTCATCGGCATATTTGCCAGCAATTCTTCCCTGTATGGCGCGCTTGGCTTCGTCTCGACGCCCTGCTGAGCCAAAGAGAACTACCAGCTTACCCTTCACAATTGGCCGTAGGTCGCTTAGAAGCTTTTCAAAGCTATCGGGGGTATGCGCAAAATCTACGAGTACCGTAAAATCTTGCCCTTCATCAACTGTTGTCATACGGCCTTCGACAGTTTTTAAAGCAGCAATACCTTGCTCGATTTGCTGGCTGGTGAGGCCCAAAGCACGACCAACGCACGCAGCTGCTAAGGTGTTATAAACATTAAAACTGCCTGCAAGCGAACTGACAATATGATATTCTGCATCGCCTGCTTGGGCAATGTAGCTGAGGCCCGCAGCACTTAGTTGAATGTTGGTCGCACGGACATCTCCCGCCTCGATACCATAGCTGATACTGTTCTCTGTTTCGGTAGCAAAGCCCATGCTGTATTGATCGTCGGCATTAACAATACCAAGTTGTCTCCCGGTAGTGTTTTGCTGCGCCAGTGTGAATAACTGACGTTTGGCGGCCGTATAGCGATCGAAGGTTTTGTGGTAATCTAGATGCTCATGCGTAATATTGGTAATAACGGCAATACTATACGGCACACCCCAAACACGGTGCTGCGCCAGGGCGTGAGAGGTAGTTTCTAGAACGAGCCAATCCATTTTCTTGGCGTTCATGGCTTTAAGCCGTTTCATGAGTTCACGTGAGGTAACATTGGTCATGTGGTGCACTTGTGGGATGATATGCGGACCGACTCCGTACCCTACTGTTGTCATCAGGCCAGCATTGTGCCCTGCCTCGATAAGCATTTTATGAATAAGAAAACTGGTGGTTGTCTTGCCGTTGGTACCCGTCACACCTATAACCTTGAGACCTCGCCCCGGGAACCCATAGGCTGCATTCCAAAATATTGCCTCAGCTAAGTGGCCGGCTGGTTCGATACGTTCAAACAGTCCATGGGGAATTATTCGTTTCACCACACTGCGTATGTTCATGCTTCTAGTATAGCGGATAACCGCCACGCCTACACCTACTACAAACACTTACAATGACAATGTGTATTGTAAATGAAGTATGCTTTCTATATGTCCCGTCATGAAGTCGTAACCATACGCAAACCTAATCTTAGTAAAATAGATTCCAAAACGCTGTTTGAGCGGTATAACCATAACCGCAAAGACCTAGAGCGTTACCGACAAGCTATTAACTATCCTCAGTACCTTCCCTGGGAGAAGGCCCGCTTTGTTGCGCCCCCGCCCGGGATGACGAGTGAGGAAGTATGGTTTCTTATTAGGGGAAATTGATCGCTCTTATCGTCAGTAAACTCCCATCAGAACCCCAAACGGTACGTGTCTTCAGTGGTTGAGGCTTGACTATACCGATGAGTACCTTAATCAATTTGATTTGTACACAGGCGGGCAGTTTATGACCAGCCAAGTGCGTATGACTGCAAGTGAACAGCAAACATTTCTCACGCGGGGCATTATCGAAGAGTCAATCGCTTCGAGTCAGCTTGAGGGAGCAAATGTTACCCGCAAGCGCGCAAAGGAGATAATTGCCGAAAAACGCACTCCTCGTGACAAGAATGAATGGATGGCGATTAACAACTAGCGGATGATGAGTAAGCTCACAGAAGTGTACAAAGATGTTCTACTGAGCACACCACTCTTGCTAGAGATGCACGAAATTTTGGCCGAAAATACGATGCCAAAAGACGAGATTTGCAGGCTACGTACAAATGCCGACGACATCACGGTAGGCAATCTGACAGAAACCGTCTATGTTACACCGGATGATAGTTTTATGCGGCTGGAACTACAGCGACTGATTGATTATGCAAACGATACCGATTCTCAACAGTTTGTTCATCCCATCGTCAAAGCAATTATCCTTCATTTTTGGATAGGGTATCTTCACCCCTTCACCAATGGCAATGGGCGGGTGGCGAGAGCGCTGTTTTACTGGTATCTTCTCAGGAAGAACTACTGGCTCGCTATGTATATTCCAATCTCGACAGTTATCAAAAAAGCGCCGACTCAGTATGGTGACGCATACATTTACACCGAGCAAGACAATGATGATTTTACCTATTTTTATGATTATCACATGCGAAAAATTAGACAAGCTTTAGAAGAGTTCATCGCTTACGTTAAGAGACAACAAAATGAGAATAAGCAGATTGATCGTTTGCTTGATGTTCACGGGAGACTCAACGAGCGGCAAAAGCAAGTGACGTATTACCTGCTCGCAAACTCACACTATCGAGTGAGTATGACCTCGCATAGCGCGCTTAATAATATCAGTTTGGGTACGGCGCTCAGTGATCTTCAGCAGCTGCAAAAACTACAGCTCATATTTGCTGTCCGCAGCGGGAAATATGTTTACTATTATGCAAAACCCCTGAGGTAACATTTACAACTACAAGCGATATTGTAGAAGTATTATAACTGTTGGTGGCTAGTATTGAGTGGTCAAACACGGTCTTTTTTGTCTGGTACACTAGAAACAATGAAAGTGTTAGGTATAGAGTCGAGCTGCGACGAAACCGCCGCTGCAGTGGTAGAGGACGGGAGTCGTTTGTTGTCTAACGTAGTGGCAAGTAGTATGGAACTACATGCTAAGTACGGTGGAGTGGTACCAGAAATTGCTGCTCGCAGCCATATCGAGGCAATTACGGAGGTGATAGACCAAGCCCTGTCGGCAGCAATGTGTACTTGGAAAGATGTCGACGCCATTGCTGTGACCTATGGAGCGGGTCTAGGCGGTAGCTTGCTTATTGGGGTGCTAACAGCGCGAACTCTGGCTATCATTCATCAAAAACCCCTCTATGCTATCAACCACGTTGAAGGCCATGTCTATGCCAATTTCTTGACGAGCAAGAACGAGGCAAACATTGCCACTAGTGATTACAAGCTTCCCAGTACTCAGCCGCAGTTTCCCCTGCTCGCCCTTATAGTCAGTGGCGGGCACAGTCAGATGGTGTTTTTTCGGGACCACTTTGACTACACACTGCTGGGACAAACGCACGACGATGCTATTGGCGAGGCTTTTGACAAAGTTGCCAAAATTGTTGGCCTTCCCTACCCTGGCGGCCCTAGTGTGGGGCGTAAGGCACGTGAGGGCAATGCTACGGCGATTGATTTGCCGAAAGCGAAGCTAACGAATATAAGCCCAGAACTTCAAGCACTGCGCACACAGGTACAGTCAACTGCCACCCATTCCTACGATTTTAGCTTTTCTGGGCTCAAAACAGCCGTTTTACGGGCTTGCCAGCAGCTGATAGGTGAAGACCACACCTTTGCAAGCAAAAACGTCCCAGAACGCCTCACAGAGGTTCAAAAAGCCAATGTTGCAGCCAGTTTTCAACGTGTCGCAGTCGAAACAGTTGTTGATAAGGTGCTCTTGGCGTATCAAGAGTTTTCACCGCATTCAGTGGTCATCGCTGGTGGAGTCGCTGCGAGTCCTGAATTACGGCGCCAACTTGCCGACCGACTCCCCTGCCCGATTGACTACACTGATCCGAGGCTCTGTACTGATAACGGTGCGATGATAGCTACGCTCGGCTGTTTTCATATGAAATTTGGCCGACCGACTGCCGACCCCTACAGGCTCGATATAAGGCCAGGCCTGAGCATGTAGTGTCGTAGCGCTGGTCGCCAACCCGTCATACATTGCAAATTGGTTTTTTTGGAATGGTGCTATCACCTTCATAGCGCCTGCGCCAACGAGTGTTGCAAGCATACCGCGACCACCTACCGATAGCTCGTTTAAGTACAGTGGTGCAAGCGTATCATGGCTTAATTGCACGCAGGCTGTTAAGGCTGCCAAACCAGTGCCTTTATATCTTTTGTCCCAGTTCTCGCGACAGATGTAGTGCACAGTGAAACCAGGGTCAAGGGTCGCATCTGGGGCGCTAAAATCGGTTACTGTTAGGCTACCAATGGAGGTATGCTCTCCCTTTAGCCGGAAGTCATACTGGTAATAATCAATGCCGTTATTATGCTCTAGCTCAGAAAGCTGTACAGTCACGGATGGCAGTCTAAAATCAGGCCTTGTGCGCGCAGCGACACGAGCAACTTTTTCTGCGAGCGGCGAACCAGCAGCAAACACATAGGGAAATTGCATAATCTATAATTATAGCATATGTTAAACAATTATGCAATATTTAACAGAGGTGGTATAATCAAATATATTATGGAATTACCCAAGACATACCTTCCGAGCAAACATGAAGCGACCATTTATAACCTGTGGGAACAAAACAATGTTTTTGCTCCGAGCGGGCAAGGGGAACCATACGCTATTGTTATGCCGCCGCCCAATGCCAACGCTCATTTGCACATCGGCTATGCCCTAACGGCAGCGCTCGAAGACATCTCAGTGCGATATCACCGTATGAAGGGCCGAAATACCTTGCTTTTACCAGGAGCTGACCACGCCGGGTTTGAGACCCAGTCAGTCTACGAAAAACACCTAGCCAAAGAGGGGAAGAGTCGGTTTGATTTTTCACGTGAAGACCTCTATCGCCAGATGTATGACTTTGTGGCACTCAACCGACAAAACTTTGAAAAACAGTTCCGCCAGCTAGGAATTAGCTGCGATTGGTCAAGATTTACCTTTACGCTCGACGACAAAATCGTTAAACAAGCCTACGCGACCTTCAAGAAAATGTGGGATGACGGACTCATCTACAGAGGTGAACGTCTGGTAAATTACTGTACTCAGCACCGGACAGGATTTGCCGACATAGAGGTCGAATTTCGTGAGGCCGAGACGAACCTATGGTATATTCGCTACCCATTGGTCGATGGCAGTGGGGAAGTAGTAGTGGCGACCACTCGTCCAGAGACCATGCTTGGCGACACAGGTGTAGCCGTGCACCCCGACGATGAACGCTATACGCACTATGTCGGTAAGACCGCACGAGTACCCCTGACTGATCGCGAAGTACCGATACTGGCCGATAGTTTTGTGGAATTAGGCTTTGGGACGGGTGCAGTCAAGCTTACTCCAGCGCATGACCAAAACGACTTTGATGCCGCCGAACGTCATGACTTGCCAAAGATGACGGTTGTGGGCCACGATGGCAAAATGACGAGCGAAGTGCCAGAGAAGTACCGGGGATTAACGGTTGCGGAAGCTCGTGCCACCGTAGTAGCCGATCTAGAGGCCGGGCAGTGGTTGGTCAAGACCGAGCAACTGACACATAATGTCGGCCACTGTTACAAATGTGGCACCGTTATTGAGCCTCTGCTCATGGAACAGTGGTTTGTAAACATGCAACCGCTCGCTAAGCCTGCAATAGAGGCACTTAAAGCGAACCAAATTGTGTTTTACCCCGAGACCAAACAAGCGCAGCTGGTGAATTATCTCGAGAACCTACGTGATTGGAATATTAGCCGTCAGATAGCCTGGGGCATACCAATACCAGCGTTTCGTAGTGTCGACGATGCCCAGGACTGGCTATACGATGAACGTGTTGATCAGGAAACCATTGAGGTAAATGGCAAGACCTATAGTCGTGATCCAGATGTCTTCGACACCTGGTTTAGTAGTAGCTCATGGCCTTATGCTACGCTTGGGCTTGGGAGCCAAGACTTCGACGCATTTTATCCGCTTAGCCTTATGGAAACAGGTGGTGAGATTTTGTACCCATGGGTAAGCCGTATGTTAATGCTTGGCCTATATAACACCGGTCAAGTACCGTTTAAGGCAGTATACATCCATGGCTATGTCATGGCTGAAGACGGCAGCAAAATGAGCAAAAGCATTGGAAACGTAATTGACCCGTCAGAGGTGATAGACGAATTTGGTTCCGATGCGCTGCGTATGGGTATTATTTCGGGTCGGGCACCAGCCGTCAACCGTGGATACGACCGTCGTCGCGTAGAAGAAGCGCGTAATTTCTGCAATAAGCTATGGAACATGGCTCGGTTCATGCAGCATCAGGGCGAAGGAAAGGCAGTACGTACTCAATCACCGGTTGCACAAACTAGTGTGGACCACTGGGCTTTGGGGCAGCTTAATCATGCAGTAGCAGATATAGGCAAGGCCCTCGATGAATACCGTTTTGCCGAGGCATACGATACGCTCTATCATTTTGTTTGGGATGATATTGCCGCCTGGTACGTAGAGGCTAGCAAAGTTGAAGGGCAGGGCACCCTACTTAGTTACCTACTTGAACGTATTCTGATTGTTGCTCATCCGTTTGCACCATTTGTAACAGAGGCAATCTGGCAGACACTTGGCTGGGGTAACGATGGCTTTTTGGCGGCACAGCGATGGCCTGAAACTATAGAGTATAATGCTCGTAAAGCCGACGAGTTTGTAGCGGCCCAGACCATAATAACAGAGGTGAGGGCAATACTTAAGGCAATGGGAACGGCGGCGAATCGGCTTTATCATCGTGACGACGCACTGCTTAATTCACAGGGTGATATTATTAAAAAACTCGCCGGCCTCAACGATGTTAAGTCAGTCGAGTCAGGGCAGGGGATATACCTTACTACGACAGCCCATGTCTGCTGGCTTGATATCGATAGACAAGCAGCTGATAGTTATCTGAGTAAGCTAGAAGCCGAAAAGCAGCAGACCGAAAAAAGAGTTGCTAACTACACCGCTCGACTAAATAATGATTCATACGTGAAGAGTGCACCCGAGCATATTGTTGCTCAAACGCGCCAGGCCCTTGCCGACACTCAGGCAGACTTACAACGCATTACAGATGAACAAAAGCGCTTTTCGCAGTTATAACGAGCATTTCGGAGGCCCGAATTAATTAATTCGCAACTGATTCGAGGGCTGAGGCCACGCCCATAATCGACTCCTCTGGGTAAAAGGCATCAAAGCTCATGGTGTGCCAGCCGAGCTTGCCGGCCGCTACCAGATTGGGTCGATCGTCGTCAATAAGCAAGATTTCGCTTGGGGCGACACCGGCTTTATCGGCAGCGATGCGAAATATTTCGGGGTCGGGCTTACTGTGTTTGACCTCTGATGAGTCGATAATAACGTCAAAATCTACAGGGGGGAGGGTGCCATTGGCCCGCATTGGCGCCAACAGGCCAGGCATGGTATTGGTAAGAATGCCAACCCGGTAATTTGCGGCTACCCAGCGTACAAATTCGTTCATGCCAGGGGTGGACTCGACCGACTGTAAGTAGTAGCGCAACCAGTCTACCTCGACGCCAAGTTTCGTTGAGAGTGCAGCGTTCAGCTCGTCAACACTGGCTTCGCCTCGACAAACCTCGCTGTCATACTGCCAAAAGGTTGTTTCGATAATGTCGGCCGATACGCCGGTTTCTTGGGCAAGCACACCAATGGCGCGGTTACCTGAGCGTACCAGACAGCCATTCATGTCAAAATAAACAAATTTAACGCCGTTCTTAGAGGTCTTTTTGCTGCGGATGTTGCGTTTAAGAGGGACATCGAGCATGAGCTCATCGAGTGTCGTACCAAGGGTGGAGGCAATAATTTGGATAGTAAAGATAGACGGGGACTTGATAGCACCGCGCTCAATCTTGGCGAGCGTAGAATAGCTGAGACCAGACTTTTGGCAGAGTGACTGCTGGGTTAGACCACGCGCACGACGAGCTTGCTGCACCACCATGCCGAGTTTTTTCTCATCCATATTCGCCCCACTCATTGGCCGTATTGTACCACCGAAAAATGATAAAATCTAGCCTTATTTGGCTAGATTTTAGAGCCCAATCATCTTGGCAGTCGCAAACATAGCGATAAATAGAACAACGCCGACGACACCGGCGCCAATCAGGGCATTTTGTGAGTTACCGTAGCCAGTCTGTTGTTGCAGTTTGGTGTACACCCAAGTGGCGGCGCCGATAGCAAACAGCGCAGCAACAAATAGTGGTCCCATTAGATCTCCTCCTTGATTGATAATCTTTGTGCCATGGCGGCTAGGGCGGTGTGGTTCGGCTCGGTTGTGGTGTCCTGAGGCTGCTTGAGCTCATTTTCATCGGCAATCGGAATCAGATGGATATGGGCATGCGGGACGCCGTACCCGGCGACAACGGCGCTGGTACGAGCACGTAGTCCCTGAGCACGCATGTTGAGGGCAAGGTGTTTTGCGACACGCCACAGATGCGCGTAGGTGGTATCATCGAGATCCCACAGGTGATCAACCTGCACTTTCGGAACTACGAGGGTGTGGCCCTCAACTTGGGGGTGGATGTCTAAAAACGCAATGACAACATCATCTTCGTACACCTTGTGGCAAGGGATATCACCCCGAATAATCTTAGTAAAAAACGAATCTTCCATAGTGACTAGTATACGCTACGACTTCGAAGTTCTTGGTATCCCAGCAAGGAGTAAGGCCGTGTGGGTACCGGCTCGAAAAGCATCGCTGGACCAGATTTCATCAGGGTGTTTCCACTCAACCGACTTATGTTCATCGCTAACAGCGGCCGCGCCGGCGAGATGATGGGCGCTGACACAGTGCTGGACGATGAGGGCACCAGCATACTTGCCTTCGCGGTATGTGTTGGGTATGGTGTGCATGCCGATTAGTCCTCTGTAAGCTACCTCAAACACTTCAATACCAGCCTCTTCGCTGACTTCCCGTTGCGCCGCACATACGTACGAGTCGCCATCTGGTTTGCCACCCAAAAATTCGAGTTGTTTTTGTCCACGTTGACTAGGGCGTGTCTGGCTGGGCTTACGGACACCTGTAAGAATCTGGCCTAAGTTGTTCTGGACGACGACACGGACGGCCTCTACCTGGACTCGGTCATATAAACGATGTGTCAGAGGTTGTCGTATGCCGAATAGCTCTGGGTTGGGGAGGGGAATTTGAGGGTTTGTCATAGTGTTTATTTGTTAACTTACCGATTAGTGTACCCTTATGTTGTTTCTGTCGCAATGGCACTGGTCCATAGACCTGGGTCGATGTTTTTGAGCGAGGCGTGGCCAATTGGACTTTCTATGTATTGAAACTGTGCGTTGTAGGGCTCTACGAGCGCGCTTCTGATGCTTTTGACGGCTGAGGGCACATTTACTACTCGGTCGTTTGCAGAGTCGCCCACGTAGACGATATGCGTGTCATGGTCAATTACACCGTGAAGTTCGCCGTCCTGGAGTGGCTTAGCATCTACCAGCATGCCAAGTTGTTCATACCAAAGCTTGTTGGACTGAGTGGTACGTAGTCCTTGTAGGGTCAGTTTGGCCGCGTTATAGGCACGGCGGGCGCTAAACTCGCCATCCTCTATTACATGGCTTACTGTTTCACCAACAAACTTGGCTGCTGGCCCGAGACGTATGGGATTACGGGCAAGCATAGCAATGGCTCGATTGTTATGGACATCTTGTATGTCCCAAGGGCTACTAAGCAGTACTAATCGACCGATGTGGGGCACAACGACCGAATGCTTGCGTGCCTCACGGACGGCTTCAATAAAGGTACGCGCTCCTGCGCTGTGGCCAATAACTGTTAGGCTGTCTTGGGCGGCCCAAGATGTCGCACGTTTGGTAAGATAGTTACCAATACCTTCTTGGTGAGTGGCGGGGGTAATACCGTCATGGGTCGAATAGCGCAAATAGTCGCAACCAGTTTTGTCGGCGATAGGTTTGGCATCTATACAGTTCAGACCGGCAACCGCCAATGCCCTGTAGTTTTTCCCAATTACCTCGGTTTTGTCTGATTTTGCCCATACCAGTCCATTTGCTAATGTGTCGGCCAGGAGCAGACTGGTGGCGCCAACAGCAACCCCCATAAAAAGGCTCCGAGGAGCAAGGGCTCTTTCAGGGTGAGCAGGGCTGAATCCAACTGATGCAATAGTAGACATAGCCAGGAATTTATAGGTTAATTGTATTATTATACTACTTTTTGTGTTTGTTTGCAAGTAGTTACATTTATTTTACGCCTTGTAGCGGCAAGATGATGTGATTTTGCGCACAGCCGACACAACAGCGTGTTACGATGAAAACTATGCAGTGGCAAACAGCAATGGCGATACAAATCATCGCTAGTTCTATCTTGGCGCTTGTGACACGATGGTTTGCGCTCACGGAACGCAAGCTATTTTTTACCGTTGGGCTTGTTTCATACGCAGTAATTGCTGCTATGGGTTGCATATACTTGCTGCTGTTTGGCAATGGAATATCTGTACCGCATGCTCGTACCTGGCTGTACTTGGTCGGAGAAGGGGTATTGATACCCATCTCATGGCTACTCAACTACCGAGCGGTAGGGCTCTTTGGTGCCAGTAATGCACAACAGATTAGTGTAGTCACCTATATATCGACCGCGCTGCTGGGGTTCTGGCTGCTGCACGAACCATTTACGTGGACGTTTTTGACTGGGAGTCTATTGATATTTGTCAGCATTATCACTGCACTGCGAATACAGCCAGATGCCACGCACCACCAACAAGTGAGCTGGCGGTACAAGGCAATACTGGTTGGAGGGATGGCGGTGAGTTTTGCGGTTGGTATCTACTGCGAGAAGCAAGCACTGATTGCAATCGGACCGTGGGACTATGCGCTATTCGGCTGGAGTATGCAGTGTCTTGGAGCGGTGATGCTTTGGTTACTTTTGGGTCGCGGCGAGCGGGTTCATGTCACGCCGAGGGGTCTGCAAAAGGCAGCAATCCTCGGAGTGCTGATGAGTCTGGCTGGCCTCTTGTTTATCTATGCGCTCAGCAAAGGAACGCTCAGTTCAACAGTGGTGGCGGCAAGTGCCAAGATTGGTCTAGTGACTGTTCTAGCCGCACTATTCTTGCGTGAAGATAACAATCTATATCTAAGAATATTCGCCACTGCCTGCTCGGTGACTGGATTGTGGATGCTACTTGGTTGACCCCAAGATTTCTGGCTAGACGGTCAGCTGTAGAGGGTTGTTGTATGGCGGAGAGAGAGGGATTCGAACCCTCGATACGGTTGCCCGTATACTGCATTTCGAGTGCAGCGCACTAGACCAACTATGCGACCTCTCCAACGAGCTCTATTGTATACCACCTCTGTTAATTACCAAAATTTATGCCAAATAGCCAAAAGGGCTATTACAGCCCCAAGTACGCGGCGGAATGGACTATCGCCCCAAAATACTTCAAAAAGTGCCCATACGAGGAGTGCTACAAACGATAGATATGAAAAAACAGAGTGTAAGGTATCGCTGGTAAGACGAGCCATTACAGATAGGCCCAGCCACAGCCACAGTTGAAAATTGGGCCATTGCCACATCACCACATTGCCTTTTTTGTCGTGTACGAACCACTTGAACAAGTTCTTCATAGCTTTAATATGGCATTATTCTCAAAAACATGCTACACTGACCTCTGTTAGTTTTTCTGAGCACCCGTAGCTCAGCTGGATAGAGCGTTGGCTTGCGGAGCCAAAGGTCGTAGGTTCGAATCCTGTCGGGTGTACCATTCTAGACGTGAAGCGTCTAAAAGGTCAGTTTTCATCTGTTGAGACATTGTTCTAACCTCGTTTAATTGTGCTACAAAATGTTTTGTATTATCACGCAAGGGTACGAGCTACTCATTAGGTGTTATTTGCAGTTTTCCGTCTAATAGCACTGGGTTCTGACCGATTGCTAACAGTATTTCCTTTTTATCAGCAATATCGCCGTTTACGAACTTAGCGTTAGCGTTCATGAACTTACTAATCAGACT
>JAGQNR010000005.1 GCA_020427985.1 Candidatus Saccharimonadota bacterium
CGACAAAACAGGACATTAGCATTTGGGAACGTATCCCTTTGCTGGCTACGCCAAACAGTGGAACTATAAGTAATAATGAAAGTTCAATTTATGCAAATCATCTGGAAAACGAACGTGAGGTTGGGTTAAATGTTGAGCATTGGTACAAGTATTGCGTAACCCAACAACCTTTTGAGCTAAAACTGAAAATGCCACCAACGGACAGAGGTAAACGAGGCTATTCCGACAATCTTGTAGATAAAGCGACTAAATCGCTCAAGGATTAAGCCAATTTAGGCTACTTTTCGCAAGACAATATCTTCTACTTCTTGCTTATCAAGTTCGCCACTCTCAACACGAACGCGGTGAGCAGCTAAGTGAGGTCGTCCTACCATTGCTTCATCAAATGATTGAGGTTGTCCTGAATAATGTACACCTAGTTCTGTGCTGTGCATTTGAATACCGCCAGGCGCACCGTATATGTCAATGTTGCTTTGTACGCCAGAAGCAATCAGGTCTTTACCCAACTGACTAATGACTGATTCCATGCCAGTCTGGATTTTCTCGCCATCATCATCTATATCACCAGATTTTACCTCTGTACCAGCGTGACAAGCAGAAAAAATAATCTTTTTACGGCCTTCGTCACGGCTATCGTCGTCAATTCCTCGGCTTGGCTTCATATAGGTTTCAACCAATCGTGCCATGCCCTTCATGCCGTGCATAGAGTAGCCATAGTCACCAGGATCAAGGTCACCATTGCTATTAACCATTGCAACTAGCTTACGACCAGCTACCGTAGCAATGTCACGACGCTCCTGACCCTTTGATTTCTCGCGTACATCAGACACCATAAACTGACCAGGTGCGCTGTGTGCAGCCAAAATAAGCGTGGACGGTTGAATACCAGATTTGCGCAAAGTTACCATTCGGCGGTAAATGTCGTCCATGCTTGTAATCTCAAAGAAGACTGTTCGCTTACTACTGTCATCAAAGTCAGCAGCAACATTGCGAAGCACACCATTATGGTCACCGAAGCGGTTTATCATTACGGCAGTAACATCATGTTCGGCAAGTGCTTTGGCAACTTCGGCAGGATTAGCTGCTAGTGCTTCCATGCGCTCTAGCTGTTCTGATGTGTAGGCTTCCAAGCCATGAATCCCGCTAAAAGCAGCTAGTTGTCGGATTCGGTCAACCCCGAAACTGTTAATCTTGTTGATGATGTCAATCGTATCCGTATTTTCGCTATCATTTTTCCGTGAGGCACTAAATGTGTAATCCCTTGCTTCATCGGCGGGCATACCTGTAGCAACCTCAACAGCTTTACTCATCCAATTACGAGCAGCTTCTTGCGTCTGGTGCCACTTAAAATCCATATCCATAACACCCTCTTGCTCGTAGTGGCGCATCCATCTAATCGGGTTCGGTTGCAAAAGAGTGGCTCGTAGTTTGTCGCTATATTCGTCACCACCCACACCCAATAAGTCAGTCATTGAGGCGGTTCCATAGGCTTCTTTAAGTACATTTAATTCAGGAGTTAGAACGCCAGACCGCTTATTACCCTCTTTTTCTAAGTCTGCCAGCATTGCTGTATGCATAGAGCCATCTTTTGGCTCAACAGCGAAACCACGCCCAACTACATCTTCACCCAAACTTTGAATCATTGACTGTAACGGACGGCTGTATGGCTCACGCCCAGAAATTGCGCTACCTAGTTCTTGGTCTTTGCGGTAAAGGTCAAAATAGCGCGATACATAACTTGGATCAGCTTCACCAGACTTAAGTTGTGGCATGATGTCTCGTATGGGTGTTGTATCTTCGCTGTTATACCATTCAGGCCATTGGTTAGTGCCAGCCAGTGAACCCATTTCAGATTCCAAGCGGTCAAGACGTTGCTGCCATAACTCAAATCCTGCTTCTACAGGAGCAACTTGTTGTGATTCGGCTATCGGTACTTCGTGTGGCATATTTTTATTTTAACGCTTTACTCTGTAAATGATAGCAAATTATTGCTATTTTGTCAAGTCTTTAGCACTACATGTTAACCATGTTGCCTTTTACTGACACTGATTACTTTGAAAATACAGCGCAAGCAACTGGTTAAGCTACCATGTTGTCAAGAAACTCATAGTCAGCTTGTCCTGATTACTCTTGGCGGTTATCATCTTCTCTCTAAACACCGAATTGTTATTGAAGTAGTAATAGTAAAGCTGGCGACTTATACCGACAAACGCACAACCCTCACTCACACTGGCATTGTGCTGGATTGCGTCGGCTAATTTAATCATTATTCGATAGTCCACCTTGTGTGGACGACCTGTAGTCTTTTTGATTGGCATAAGCACTCCTCTTTTTTGTATTAGCATCTACTACTAATTATACAGAGGTGATGTGCTTGCCAGACGCTATTTATCATTGGTGATTGTTGGGAGTACTGCGAGTACTGCGCATTGAATAGGTTAAAATATAGCTTATGTACAGTCACGAGCCTCCAGATTACCAGTGCCCATTCTGCAAAATTGCCCAGGGTGGTGAAGACAAATTTACTAACCAAGATGATGTTGTCTACAGAAGCGAATCCGTAACTGCGTTTGTTTCCCCTAAGTGGTGGCCCGAAAATCCTGGCCACGTAGTAGTTATTCCTAATAATCACGTTGAGAACATCTATGATATTACCGACGATACAATCTCCGCTGTCTACAAAACGGTTAAACAGGTAGCTCTAGCAATGAAATCTGAATATATGTGCGACGGCGTGTCTACTAGGCAACATAATGAGCCGTCTGGGGACCAGGATTTGTGGCACTTCCATGTGCACGTCTTCCCACGTTATCCAAAGGATCATCTATACCTCAATCACGAGAAAGCTCAGTTCGTTGATGCTGAGTCACGTGCAAAGTTTGCAAGTATGTTACGTGCATATTTTGACAATAACTAGTCCTACCCAGCCCGTTCATCTTTTTGCCCGCTAGAACAACTGGGTGTGTCACGAAAATTTTTTTCCCAGATTTTGTACGGTTACAATAAAAAATATGATTTTGTATGATATTGAGCCAACGAGTATCAAGCGTCTACTCTTCTTGCGTGAGCTGGACGCACATAGGCGGCACGTTGGCGAGATAGTGTACGTTACTCCCGAAGTCCTCAAGCAGCAGTACGATATTGACCTACAAACCATACAGTCCGTGCTCTCTGACCTAGAAGAGCTTGGACATATTGAGATTGAACAAACGCCTAATCGCAAACTGACCTACGAAAAAAGGATCAGAAAAGACGACGAACAGGACACTACCTTATTACCCTGAACGATAGCTTCACCAGCTACTATAAAGCTTACGGTCAGAACGTCATGTCTGAACGCCACTACAAAGACATACTGTACGGGCTTAACGAGAATTATGAAGCAGTAGTGGCTGAAATCTCTACATTAGAAGATGAAATGGCAAATCAGAAACTGATAACCATCGAACAATACTTTGAAGGAATCGTAAAACGTGTTGAAAACTTGAATTTTACAGAGAACAAAGCCATAATTAAGAAGGCAATCGTCAGAATTGTGGCGACAAAACAGGACATTAGCATTTGGGGACGTATCCCTTTGCTGGCTACGCCAAACGGTGGAACTATAAATAATAATGAAAGTTCAATTTATGCAAATCATCTGGAAAACGAACGTGAGGTTGGGTTAAATGTTGAGCATTGGTATTGTGGGGTTACCAAATGTTGGTAAATCGACGCTTTTTAATGCGCTGACCGACGCTGGTGCGCTAGCGGCGAATTACCCTTTTGCAACTATCGAGCCAAACACAGGCATCGTGCCCGTACCAGACGAGCGCCTTACTGTGCTCAGCACGCTCTATCATGAGGCCCCTATTAAGCCCGCAACCATAACCTTTGTAGATATTGCTGGCCTGGTCGAAGGTGCCAGCAAGGGCGAGGGTCTGGGAAATAAATTCCTCAGCCACATCCGCACGTGCAATGCTATTGTGCAGGTGGTCCGTGCTTTTGATAACCCTGACGTACTTCGGTCTGACTCAAGTCGCGACCCAGAGCATGACATTGCGGTTATTTTGACCGAGCTCGTACTAGCCGATTTGCAGACCGTAGACAATCGTCTCCCCAGGGTTCAAAAAGACGCCAAGTCTAACCCAAAGCTCAAGCCCCAGCTCGATACGCTTGAGGAGGCTCGCGCTCTGCTCGATGCGGGAGAGCCGCTGTACAAAACTGCTGAGAAGTTTGACGCCGAAGCCATAGATTGGCTACAAAAGGAGCTGCAACTCATGACACTCAAGCCGATTATTTATGTGTTCAATGTAGATGAGGTGGAACTAACAGATGATAAAATGCAATCCCAGTTGAAATCATTGGTTGCACCTGCGCCCTGCCTGTTCGTTTGCGCCAAGCTCGAAGAAGAACTCCGTAGCCTAAACGAAGCTGATGCGACTGAGCTGTTAGCGTCTTACGGGCAATCACAGTCGGGCCTCGTGCAACTAGTCCATGCTGCGTATGAGCTGCTTGGATTACAGAGCTATCTAACAGCCGGCGACAAGGAAGTCCGCGCCTGGACAGTCCACCGCGGCGCAACTGCCCCCCAGGCAGCAGGCGTTATACACGGCGACTTCGAACGTGGGTTTATTGCAGCAGATGTCGTCAGCTACCCAGACCTAGTTGCAGCTGGGTCGCTTTCTGCCGCCCGGGCAGCCGGCAAAGTCCGCACCGAAGGCAAGTCTTACTCAATGCAGCCTGATGATGTTGTTGAGTTCAAGTTTAATGTCAGTAAATAGTCTTTTCGGGAAAAAACAAGCTCTACTACCAAGCAATTACAGCCGATTCATTTGAGAGTTAATCTTGCGGGCAGCATCGGCAATATTTGCCCACGAGCTTCCCTGGGACAAAATGGTTAAGACATACGTCTTTTGCCCGTACACAATGGCCGCATCATGAAGCTTACCGTCTAAAAATCCTACCTTATCTGCTACCGTTACCCCGGTCCCCGCAGGAACCCCCTGCCGGTAGACCTGCCGTTTCATTAGTCCAAGCAGCCTATCCCGTGATGTATCCTGCAAAATTGAGCCAAATTGCAATTTTGCTAAAAACAACGCTTCATCTTCTGCGGTCGAGTACATAGCACCGCGAATCGTGCTGGTATTAGCTAACCCCAAAGCCCTGACTTCGTTCTGGATGGCAGCCCACCCAATCTTGTCCCCCAACCATTCGGCACAGGTATTATCTGAGTTTACAATCATTACATCCATGCATTGTTCGATGTTTTTGCCTGCAGTCGCACTATCTGACCAATTAATGTTCCCCTGTTCAACACGTTTCAGGAGCGCGTAGGCCACATACATCTTGTACGTACTTGCTGGGTGATACCGTTTAGTGCCATTTGCACTCACCACTGTGCCATCAGACATACGCACGGCAATTGCAAAATCACCCTTTTCGCTCACCAAGTCATTTAGCATTGCTTGCAAGCCAGCGCGAGTAGCAGAATAGCTCCGCTCATAGACCACTTTTGAGGGAATAGCTAGTATCTCGCCCGCTGCAACACCATCGCCTTTGAGCAACTGATTTTTAAGTGCCTCGGCAGTCGTTGAATGATTAAGCCCACGGCCTGGTGCCCCATTCGTGCGATCATGCTCTACCCCATCAACGGTGCGAATGGTAGTCACGGTTGGAGCTATGTATATCTTGGTCTGCATAGTTGCTACATAGTCACGTACCTTTGCCGTATCGATGGCAACATGCATCTCTTTTTTGTTATTGGGGTCTTCGCTAAACGTCATCCAAGCCACAATTTGCGCCTTGGTCACCGGGTACTCTGTATCAAGCAGCTTAAGCTTAAGCTGACGGTTAGCCAGCTTTTGAGCTTCATCAAGCAGACCTTGAACATCTTTATCCTTACGCTCAGGCTCAACCGTTTTGGCCTCTATCTGCATTTTAGCAACAGTAGGCTGCAAAGTTATTGCCTGCGCCGCTTTGGCGATGTCTTTGTCGCTGCACACTTGGCCATCTTTGGCCGAGTCTATCGCGACATTTGTATCTTTGATCATAACCGACGCATTCTTTGGCTCAACCTTGCACTCTACCAGACGCTGTTTGGTGTAGTCAGCAAAGCGCTGCATGTCTATAGTTGCTTCAATTGACTGGTTTTTGGTCAAGGCAAAATACACCCCGCTAAACGGAATAAGCCGTTGCCACAAAGGGTACGACTTGACACCATCGAGTGCCCGCGCAATGTCTGGCTGCAACCCGGCCTCGGTGGCTAGCACCGTTGAAGATTGCTGCTTCACTGGGCCAGCTGTCTTAAGCTCTAAACGAGCATGTTCATACCTGTCAATGATGCTCTGGGCAAGCTTGGTGTCGTTTTTGCTGCCAACTCGCTCATTATCCAGCCGGGCAAACGGCACCACGAGCACTCTCGGAAACGCTATTTGAAGTACTGTCACCAGCAAGCTAATGCTTGCAGCACCAATAAATATCCAATGCCACACGTGTTTTGGATGAAGTATTGCGCGCAAACCACGCTGCGTATACTCGCCAATCCCCAATGTCTTCATACCTAACAGTATACAAAATGGCTGTGCTTTATACTAATTAACGCTTATGGTGTTTAGTAAAAACTTGGATACCTGCGCCTGCGCGAAAAGGTTGGCACCCTTAGAAAAGGATTGGTTGCTGCCATATGGGCCGAGTGGATAGCTTCTGCTTCGATTGGCACTGGTTGCATTTGGATAGCCTGCTCAATAATAGGTTCGCGAACGGCACTGGGCGGAGGGGCTTCTAGCCCCATTTCCTCAGTATCTACTGCCTGGTTAGCCCAAAAATTCGGGTCACTCCTAAGCGCCATCAGGCGTTGTTGGATGTATTGAGAACTGTTACGCAGCGCATATTTGGCCCATGTCGTAAACACAAGTGTCCGAAGCGGCGTAATGATATCTAGCTTGGCAGTAATAACTCGAGAGCAATAATCAACCTCGGCTATCATGTCATAACGCAAATCTTCTACCGTAAACGAAAGTGGCTTTTTGTCGATTATGAGTACCCGTAAATTTGTGACACAAAGCAGGGCAAAACCACCATCATAGTACCCATTTATTGCATATTTGATGACCTCGTTTGGCCATAGCAGCTTATATAGCTCAGCGATTTCGGTCCGCCCCCAACCCTGAAAGTTACTCCCTATACCATCAAGCTGATTAACAACCTCTTGTCGAGTAACCATAGAGCCCTCCTTGAGCGTAAAAATACACTACAGTCTTATAGTAGGCTCGTACCTGCAGCTATTCTGTAACTGAAATTACACACTAAGCATGATATTTATCACACGCGTAGACTCGCAGAGATAACTATGCCATACTACTGTTATGCTCGCCTCTGTAGACCAGCAGCAAGAACTCGTTGATTTCTTTCGTACGGGCACGCGCCAGGTCTACACTAAGGGCGAATATCTCGTCCGCCCAGGGGACTCACCTAGAGGGGTAATGTATATAGAATCTGGCTATGTCAAAGCTCACGACATTACCAAATACGGCGAAGAAAATGTCCTTATCATTCGGCAGGCAGGCGAGCTCGTTGGCTTGACCTTTGCAGTCCTCGACCGTGACCATACCATTATTTATAGTGCGCTGAGTGAAGTCAGTGTCTGGACAATGCCCTACGACCGTTTTCAAACTTTCCTACAACAGCATCCCACTATCGCTGTCCCCATACTCGATATGGTGACACGCATGTACCACCTGCACGGCGAGCGCATCATGACTCTCGAATATCGCACCGTTCGAGAGCGTCTGGCGGCGTTCTTGGTGTCTGCTACTCATCGTTTTGGCGAAACAGTCAACGACGAGATAGTCATACAGGTGCCCCTGCGACATCAGGATATTGCCAGTTCCATTAGCGCAACTCGCGAAACAGCTTCTCGGACTATGGCCGAGTTTGTGCGCAAAGGCTATATATCTCAAAGCCGCTCACACATTAGCGTGCTCAACATTGATGCACTCAAACAAATGCTTACCCTCTAGGCAAATAGGAATTATTTCTGTTATTTTGTCCTTTCCCAGTATCAAGGCAGAGTTACTATTTTTGTATTCAACAATTGTCTATGGCCAGCAATTTTACCTGGGATTGTTATTTTACAGGGGTTTATTTTACCTTGATTTTTGTAACAAATAAAACCGTTCAACGTTCCCTTTACTACCAGCGACGTTAGAATCAGCTTTATTTAGCACCACAAAAGAGCGTTTCGCCCACTGCTCAAAATCACGCAAGATGTCACGCCGCATTCGGTCATTTTTAATCACCCCGTGATGTTTTACCCCCGAATGCAGGGCTTCAAATTGTGGCTTGGCCATGACCGCCAGTAGAGAATGTTGTGTAACGAGTGTGGCCACGTGTGGCAGTATATCTCGCAGGCTGATAAAGCTAACGTCTGCAACAACAATATCAATTTTTTGGGTCGTTTTGAACTGTCGTATATCAGTTTTCTCGTGCAGCTCTATCTGTGAATGCGCCTGCAAGCTTGGGTGCAGCTGGTCGGTGCCAACATCAACCGCGATGACCTTCGTAGCCCCATGCTGGAGTGCATAGTCAGTAAATCCTCCTGTACTGCTACCGACATCGAGCACTGTCTTGCTCCGAAAATCCAGCTTAAACAGTTCGGCAACACTGGCCAGTTTATGCCCCGCTCGGCTGACGTAGCGCGCAGTTTCAGTAATGCGTATCACTGCATTTTCGTGGACCAATTGCCCCGGTTTCGTTGCGGGCTTACCATCCACAAAAACCTTCCCCATTCGTACAAAGCTCTCGCCTTGCGACCGTGAAACCACTAGGTTGCGCTCTACTAGATATTGGTCAAGTCGTTTCTTGGTCATCTAGCAGTAGCTCAGTCGCATGAAAAACATTACATAGACTACGGCCAGCGCTACGACGACGGAAGAAAGCAAAACGATTACAGTATAAATCGCTCTTTTTTTGCCAATAGAGAATGAGCTTTTGTGAATGTAGCTCGCGCACCATGTCGCCAGTATCAAAAAGACCACAAAAAATACTAGCGGTCCAAACATCTCAATGTTATCTGTCGTGGAGTGTGCACGTCTCGTTGTGCAGAGAAATGCTAGAACAGTCATCTATTCCTTTACCCGCTCTCGGTACGCGCCGGAGGCGGTGTCGACTGATATGACGTCGCCTTGTTTTATAAATGCTGGAACCTTGATGGTAATACCAGTTTCAAGTGTGGCATCTTTGGTGATAGCGCTGCTCGTGTCGCCCTTAACGGCAGTTTCGGTGTAGGTCACAAGCAGTGGTACGTTTTTAGCCAGCTCGATATTTATTGGCACACCGTTGAAAAACTGTAACTGCACACGGTCAGCTTCCTTCATATACCCTGCACTGTCGCCGATGAGGTCTGCACTCACCTCAAATTGTTCAAAAGTCTCTTCGTTCATAAAGAAAAAGTTCGTACCATCGTTGTAGAGATACTGCACCGTTTGCGTGGTAACATCGGCTGTTTCGAGCGTTTCGTTGCCTTTAAATGTCTTTTCGAGTACCTTGCCATCAAGTACGCTCTTAATCCGAACATTCACAATACTCCCACCGCGTCCCATTACTTTTTGGTTATACTCAACCACACGATATGGCACGCCGTCCAGTTGGAATAATGTGCCCTTCTTGAGGTTGGTAATGCTTAAATTCGCCATGCTGACTCCTTATTTTATGACAGGATGTTGCTACATTGTTTCATTCCCGCGTAGGCGGGAATCCATCCCATACTTCTCTACTAAATCATCCCACATTGGATTAGTCTTTTCAATCAATCGTATCTTCCATGCTCGATTCCACTTCTTTAGTTGTTTCTCACGCAAAATTGCTGCTTCGATACTATCGGTCATTTCATAGTAGACAAGCCGCTTAATTGCGTATTTCTGCGTGAAACCATCTACTATACCATGTCTATGCTCATAGACGCGTCTCTGTAGATTATTTGTCACGCCAATTTACAATGTCCCCATAGACTTACTCGCTAGAATATATACGTAGTATTGTCTCATAAGATGGATTCCCGCCTACGCAGGGATGTCAATCGTCGTTAGTATATTTGCGAGCGAATATGGTCAATACCGGCGCTTAGCTCAGCAACGTCAACAGGCTTAAAGACATCGGGCAACGCTAATATGCTCACTTCAAGTGCTCGCAGGTTGTGCCGTGCCAGCTTTGCCCACTTGTGCTGCTCTGCCCGTGTTTCGGCATATTCATAGTCGCGTAAGTCCAACCGTAGTTCTTTGCATGCTAATTTAACCTGATCATAGGTACGCTTGTCTTCACGCGGCAAATCATCACGCAAAACAAGCCGCAGACACGCTTTAATATGCAGGTCTAACTGCACAAACTCCGCCCCCAAACTCATACTCATTGGCCGAAGGGGCTTGGCACTTCAAACGCCGTTATTTGCCTCGCTGTCACAGCAATTCTGCCTGGCAAAGCTTCAGGTATAGGCCGTAGGCCCTGTTCTTCTGGAATATCGGCTGCAACCTGGCGTAAGCATTGTATTGAAGCATGGTCACCACCGTCATCGCGCTGCATTTCGCCCAGCAATTCACAAAGAGCTAGCTTTGCTTCAGCTGGCGTGTCAGGCATAAAACTGCCTTCTCTCGTCACAATGCTCTCGTTACTCATATCGAAGTTCTACTTCTATAACCTTACTTAAAATGGAATATCGTCGAGGTTGATTGGCTCGTCGCCGATGTCTTCTATCACAACATCATCTTTCTTTTTGGCAGATGGCTTAGGACTCGCTGGGCTACTTGAGCCGCCACTGTAGCTACCACCGTCGCCACCTTGTCCGGCACCGAGAAAAGTAACATCACTTGCCACAACCTCTACTTTAGAGCGCTTTTGGCCTTCTTGTTCCCAGCTGCGAGATTGTAAACGGCCGTTGACCAAGCATGGTCGGCCTTTGCTGAGATATTGCGCAACACGCTCGCCAAGCGGCCCCCAGGCCACAACATCAATATAGTCAGTAGCTTCTTGCCAATTGCCGTCTGAGCCTTTGTAGCTGCGGTTAAGTGCTAAGCTAAAGCTACAGACATTTTGTCCATTTGGGGTTTGCCGCAGTTCTGGGTCGCGAGTCAGGTTACCCATTAAGATTACTTGGTTGAATGATCGTGCCATCTGGCTATCCTCCTTGTAGGAACTATGTCCTAACCTTAGTTTGTATACTCCACACTACGCGTACTTACGCTGTCCGTCAAGCCCTGGCAAGCCTATGTGACTTTGAAAAAAATGGCCTAAGCGGTCGCCAGGCATCGTCCGCGGGTATTTCCTCCAACACATATGCACCTCGATACCAATACGCACGACGCGCCTTACCACCGCCCCCATTGGTGATTATTCGATACTGTTCATCGACAACTTCGATTGCTACACCGTTGTCAAGCGCAACCGCAACCAAACGAGGGGTCTGTCGCATCATACGCTCCAAATCTGCCTGGCGATGTACCTCAATGTCATAGTGAGGACAGTGCAGCGCCTCAATATAACCCAATCCGCTCACTTTAATGAGCTTGTTGCTGCCACTCGTAAATTTATGCGCATCAGAGTTGCCATAGCGAAACCAACATATCGAACCTGCGCTAAGACCGGACAAAACTATCCCCCTTTGACGTGCTTCATCAAACACCTCCGGAAGATTATAGCGAAGCCATATATTCATCATACGCAGTGTATTGCCACCTCCCACGTAGACTACGTCGCACTGCAGAACCGCGTCTCTTGCTTGCTCGGCCGTCATGTCATCATCAAGCAAATAGAGTGGCTCCACGCTCTCGCAACCGAGACTAAGAAAATGTTCACTGACAGATTGATAGTATGACCGCGAATCACCACTTGCAGTGGGAATAAATAGCAGTTTTGGGTTTGGCTTGTCTGACAGTCGGACTATCTCGACATTGATAGGCGTAGTTTCAGCCATCGTTTCGCCACCACCTATCGCCACAATTCTCTGCTTCGTATCAGCACCACTCTCTGTATTAAGAACCTTTAATCCAATATCAACTACTCTTAACAACTAGTACTAGTTACCTACAAACAATCTAGCTCCTGATTGATAGCAGCGATACTGGCACTTACGCCTTGGCGACAAATGGCATCAGTGCCAAGTGACGTGCTCGCTTGATAGCGATGGCTAGGCGTCGCTGCTGGCTTTCGGTAAGGCCAGTCTTTTTGCGGGTTTCAATGCGGCCATACTGATCAACGTAGCGTTGCAATGTCTTAAAGTCCTTGTAGTCAAAATATGCAACGTCGGTGCGGTGTTTAAAAATCTTTGCCATTAGTATTACTCCTCATCCTCTTCTTTGTCTTCGCGGTCAGAACGCTTGGCAGCTTGCTCGGCCTTACGAACTTTCTCAGCCTCGGCCTTAGCAACTGCTTTTTGGTCAACACGAACAATCAAAAATCTAATAACTTCCTCGGTAATATTAAGGATGTTCTCAATTTTCTGCACGTTCTCACCTGGTACTTCTGCAGTATAGATGACGTAAACAGCATTATCGTGCTTTTTAATTTGGTAAGCTAGCTTGCGCTTGCCCCAGTTGTCGGTTGCCGTCACCTTGGCTTTGTTGTCGGCCAAAATTTTTTCAATTTTGCTGGTAGCTTTTTCCAGGTCTACTTCTAGGTCTGGGTCAAACAAAATCGCAATCTCATATTCATTCATAGAGATACTCCTTTGGTTATAGCCCATACTCACTCACGGATACAGGCCGAGTTATTAGTCCTGCTAGTATACCTTACCTACCCCTGTCCGTCAAGCGCTCTGCATCTGGTCATAAAGCCCATCAAGCATCAGCCGCCTACCCGATTCATTGCCAATCTTATACAAAAGCATAGCCTCAGCGCTACCAAGCATCTTTGGGTGTAGCATCCCTTCACTTTGCAAGTTCTTATAAACGAGGTTAAGCGGTAAACCACCAACAGTGGCTTGTCGTGCTGCGATAGAGACAGCGTCTTCAATCGCCCTCAAGCCAGAAGCATAACATTTTGTGGATGTAAAACGCTTCAAGTCCCGGTTTTTGTTTTGTTGCAGTATGTCAGTTAAATAATCTGTAAATAGCTTCTTTAAGGCATCATATCCGTAATGTAGGTCACGATAAGATAGTTCCGACTGCGATTTTAGGTTGTCTATCAGTACTGACTTTGCATGACAAAGCTTTGCCTCGGGCAACCACTTATTACGGTAGCTAACGACTTGACGATAGGAAGGGCTCACAAACTGATCAGGTTTTTGCAGACGATTGCGCTCCCAGGTTTTCATCGCCCGAACTAAGGGCTCTCCATGGCTCGTGTCAACTACCATATCGGGTAGATAGCCTGCCGCTTGTACCACGCACAGCCCAACTTGTTCTCTTATGTCCTCAGGCACTTTTACGCCTGGTCCAAATATATGGTGAAAGGCCTTCTCCTTTCCCTGATTATGGTACTGCATGTGCACTTTTTGAATCAATGAAACTCGCAAGGCCATACCTCCAAGCGTACGAAGTTGCGGGCTCAAACGGGGGTACCATAAGTGATGTTCCTGAATAGCTTGTGGCTTCATATTTGATAAATCATATACTGGAGCAAGTGGTAGGGGCACGCCTGTTCTCGCATCGGCTGGCGCTCGAGGGTTATCATTTTGCCCGGGTGGCATCAAAAAACTCCTGGCATTTTGGCCAGGAGTGATAGTTTCAGATGTGTCGGCGATAAAGCCTTGTTGGGGAAACGCGGGAGCAGATTCTCGACCGTCTCTCAAAGTTTTGAACCGTTCCACTGCGCTTCCCCCTCACAGCTGTTTGTTTTACCTAAATGGTAGTTGTTTTGTATAGAAAGCGCAAGTGAATAGTGTAGTAAAATTTGTGATTATAGACAGCTTACTTCTTTGCTATTGTTGTAATAATTGTACAAATATATCACTTCAAAAGCATCGTCATTTAGTATTTACCCGTATACATATTTTGCACAAACTACTAAAACAGCCCCGTGAAAATCCTAGGCTGTCTTAAAGCTTGAGTAGTTACTTTTTGAAGCGGGCTGGCAACCAGGCCATAACTTTATCTTGTCCGAGTAGGTAGTATGCTGCTACCGCAGTCGCGCCACCAATAACAAGTATCATGAGTGGGTTAGTAAGTAGCTCACCAATGCCGGTATTGGGCACTGTAGGCACAATATCAGCTGCTACTGGCGCTGGGCAGTCTTTGTCAGCAACACAGTTAGTTGAGCCCCCTCCCTTTACATAGGCTGTATTGACTATACCCTTACCTACTGTTTTTGCAGTAACAGGGAGTGCAATGGTCCATGAGTTACTGCCATCACCCTTTAAAACTGTGGTCGATGTACATGTTACTGCCTGGCCTTGTGCAGTACAACCAGCTGGTATGTCACCGAGTGTAAAATTATCGGGGACACTATCACTTACGGTGATAGTCCCGCTCGTATCGCTAAAATACGGCTGCGCAGTGGTGCCTGAGTTCTTAACTGCAATTGTGTAGGTCGCCTTATCGCCAACCGTTAGAGTCTGAGTGGATATGGCTTTGGCAATGAGAAGCTTAGGATAATACTTTGCGCTTGCGGTCAGCTCAGACAAAATAAAGCCCGAGTTTGAGTACCCCGACTGAACACGTACAGTGAGATCATTATCCCCGTGCCTGAACACGCCCGACACTGGCTGAGAACTTGTTGGAGTGGCGCTTGTATATCCAGTGATGCTTGCTGTGAGATCCATTATCTTAGTACCGTTAACGGAAACTTCAGCCAAGTTATCTGCAAGTCCGGCGGCAGTAAGTGTGATGCTGTCGGGATCTATGGATTCATGTACCTTAAAGGGTAGCATAGTGTAGTTCCAAAAAGGCCATGTGTTGTGGTCGGGAAACTCTCCTGCCGTCGGAATGGTCCCGGCTGATTCATCACTCGGATCAGGGCATGCTACTGAGGTATTATGGAGACCCTCTGGATTGGCACCAAGCCAGTTCGCATCAGCCGGAGAAAATGGCCAGACACGCGACACACCATCGCTCATCAAGACATTAGACCCAACAACCAGTGCTGGGCGAGGTGTCGTGCCAGACTGACAGTGAGGCTGACCGTTTACAGGGTTTCCAATACTCGTGAGCGTCCAGTGCGGGTCATTTTGACCAGTTGCCAACTTGATACCACTTGCATCCACACCAGTCTTCCATAGCCCGGTAATAAGAGCTGTCGGGTTAACAGTTGGATCTGCGGGTGTCGCAGTTTGAGCCCAGACTACTGTGCCCGGCAACACGACTGTAACTGCCAAAAGTATTCCGATTAACCTTCTCATCATCTCTCCCTAGCTGTTACTACTACAGTACCATAAGCGTGATTATTGTGGAATACCTAGAACATAGCAACACATTACTTTATAATCATGAACTTCTGACCGCGTAGACAATAGTCCGTTTGTTGAAACTTTTGGTCGAGCGATTATACGTTCCCGCACAAGTAATAAGGTTTAGCCCTTCGTCTTTATCCTCGTACACACTAAAAAGCTTGCTCATATTTAGCTGGTCGGCCGCAATGGCTTCGGTGGCACGAACTTCGTAGGTAAGCACCGCCCCATCACCCTTGGTAATAGTTATTTTGTCGCCCACCCCAAGCTTTTTGAGGCCCAAGAACACCCCGCCCCGCGTCAGCCCACTAACATGTCCATTAATGATAGATGCGCCCTTTTCTCCCGGCCGAACACTCCCCATATACCACCCCGTGTCATTGGTATTGCTTGGTGTCGCCATTTCACCATTTGCCAGCACTCCCATTTGTAGCACGCGAGCCCGAACGCCAAGTTTGCTAATCGAAATTGTTTTAGGCAAATTGGGGGCCACGGTATAGGCTTTGACTGCTTTCGGGGTGACAGGTGTTTCAGCCGGTACAACGGCCCCGGTTGTGGTAGATTGCCCATCATCGGAGGGAGTATTCATGGTCGTTTGGGGCTGAGCAGCCACTTTTTGGACATACTTATTAGTCTGCCACGTATTAATTGCTAATGCGCCCGTCACACTCAGTATAACGACAACAATGGCATACCGAGCCAACGCTGGTAATTTCGATTTGGGCGCCTGCTTAAGATGTACCTCACTAATAGGATTGTCTGACATTTTGGCCATGGGTTGCTCTATCGGTGTCGCTGGCACCAAAAAAGTGGGAGCCGGCAAAGCGCTATAACTTTTGGCCACCTGTCTACCGGTGTACTGCCTCCTCCGAGCCAAATTGGGCCGTGGTAATGGCGCAAAATTTCCCCTAGACGCTACCGGTACATTGCGAGTAAGCGGCCGAGCAAAACCGTCCAGACTGCCGCCAGGACTTCTTACCGGTTTTATACGCCACGCCAATGGCGTCGGTGAATTTTCCATTTTTAGTTTTTTGCTTTTACTTTATAGGCACCCCTAGTATAGCATATATTGCAACAATACTAGAGGGTATTTTATCGTTTATCTTGCCAAAAACTCGTCACGGTCAGTGTCAGACCTAAAATCATCTTCTTCGGCTGCTGTAGCTCCCCCAAACACCTGGTCCAAGCTATTTACCAGCACCTCACGTGGCCGGGAGCCGTCGGCTTGGCCAATAATACCTTGCTCTTCCATTTCCTCGATAAGTCGTGCGGCACGACCATAGCCAATGCGCAAACGACGCTGCAGTAAGCTCGTGCTGGCTTTGCGGTTTTCTATTACCACGCGTACTGCGTCCTGGAACATAGCATCGTCGCCGTCACCGTTTGTGCCGCCATCCATGCTCATCACATTGCTGCCCTTGCCGAGCTGTACTGGCTGTGACACTACTTCATCGTTATAATCTGGAGCTCGTTGCATACGTATGAAGTCGTTCACCTTAGCCGCCTCGTCGTCGCTCACAAACGACGCTTGGACACGCTTTGGCTTCGGCATCTCACTGGTAAGGAACAGCATGTCACCACGGCCCAAAAGCTTTTCGGCACCCATTTGGTCAATGATGGTTCGACTATCTACCTGGCTCGCGGTTGTAAATGCAATGCGCGCCGGAACGTTCGCCTTAATCAGTCCGGTAATAACATCAACGCTCGGTCGCTGCGTTGCCAGTATAAGGTGAATACCGGCCGCACGAGCTTTTTGTGCCAGACGGACTATCAGCGCCTCAACATCACGCGCGGCCATCATCATTAGGTCAGACAGCTCGTCAATCACAATCACAATGTAGGGCATGCCCTCGTCATTTTTAAGGTTATTGTATTCCTCGATGTTACGCTTACCTACTTCGGCCATAGTCCGCAGTCGTCGCTCCATTTCTGCTACTGCCCACTTAAGGGCCGAGATGGTGCGCTCAGGCTCATGAATAACTGGGGTAAGTAGGTGCGGAATGTTGTTGTATGGTGTTAGCTCGACTTGCTTTGGGTCGACCAATATCAGCTTAAGGTCGCTCGGTGAGTTGCGGTAAAGCAAGCTCGTTAAGATGTCGTTAATCATTACCGACTTACCAGAACCAGTCTGGCCTGCCACCAAAAGATGTGGCATGCGTGCCAAATCAGCAATCACTGGCTTGCCAACAATATCTTTACCAATCGCAAACGTCAACGGCCCCTTGGCGTCCTTCCATTCCTGAGAAAGCAGTACCGAGCTCAGGCGTACCACAGCCGGCTTAATATTTGGCACCTCTATACCAACCGCTTGCTTGCCAGGAATAGGCGCTTCCATACGAATATTGGTTGCAGCTAAATCAAGTGCCAAATTGTTTTCGAGGGCAGTGAGCTTGGTCAGTTTGACCCCCTTTGGTGGCTTGAGGGTATACTGGGTAACACGCGGACCAATATTGGCGCCCTCCATCTCAACATCGAGGCTAAAGTTGCGGAACGTTTCTTTAATAAGCTGCGCTTTGCCCTCAACATCACCAGCATCGGCCCTGTCTTGCTTTTGGTCAAGCAGCGTAATGCTTGGGAATTCCCAATTCGGATCGCTGGCAGCCGTTAGGGCTTCGTGGTCTTCAGTAGAGGTAAGCTTTTGAGCAGTGTTTTTGAGACTTACCATGCGCGGAGATTCCGGCTGATCACCGCGCCCGTGGTGCACAACTGGTACTCCCTCGTTCATTTTAAAACTCGTTTCGGGTGCTGGTTTTAGGCTTGCAAGTTCCTCGTCATCTTTTTCGGGACGTTTAAACAAATCTTTTATGCGTAGCAACACACTAGGTGATATGCCAAACGCAAAAAAGAATGCCAATAGGCCAAAGGCAAAAAATAGCAAGCTGGCTGGTATTTTGTCGAGCGCGCCGAGCACCATGTCTCCAACTGCACCACCTATCTTGCCACCGTCACCCCCTTGGGCCACCGCTGTACCTGGCGCTGGTGTTTTTGAAAATGCGGTAAAAAACCAGGCAGAAATCATCACCAAAAAGGCGTACATGCTAAATACTCTACCTTTTGGCACACGGTGGTCCTCGTTAGTGAATTTGTAGTACCCCCAGTACAATAGTGAAATGGGTACCAGCCATGCACCCCACCCAATCAACCATGCTACCGCGTCAAATAATCCAGTCGGCAAAGACCCACCGGTATTAAACCCGCCCAAGACGATAAATATCGCCAGCAGCACAAATACTACGGCCAAAATGTACCCCACAACTGGAGAGGGCTCTCGTACTTGGGGCTCGGGTTTTTTGCGACTACGTGTTTGTTTCTTTTTAGCCATAAGTTGTTTTATAGTATACCTTTTTTTGCGAGAGCCGTCTACTGGGGTGGCGGCAATTTTTTTACCTGTTCCCGGGCCCAGTTTAGTTCGTCCGCATTAACTGGTTCGCCTCTTTCTCTGGCTGCCAGCATACTACGCAGTGTCTCGAGCGCGTCATAGGCCACTGGCGTATCGGGTGTAAGAACGGGCTTGTTGGTGTCTACGCCTTCACTGTCGTACCATTCAAGCAGTGTCTCTTTGAGCGGCTTTGGGTCACGCTCTGGCGAGCTGTCGATTGGTTTGGCCACAAGCTATCTCCTTCCCCTAAATACAATTGTGTGTTCGCCCGTTGCAATGCCCTCATATCGAGGCATCTCGGCAGTCGTTTTTGGCCCAATAATATCGACTTGCACTGTGCGCTGTCCCTCCATAAACGCTCGCAAAAGCCGATGTCGTCCCTGTCCCCCCTCATAGACAATAGTGTCATCTGCTAGCAAAAAGGGCTCAACAACAATTGGGTCTTTTGAATCATATTCCTTCGGCGCAGTAAGCGTCAGGGCATGTGCCAGACTGGATATGCCTTTGCCATTTGGGAGCGACTTGTAGTGAACAGTATCAAGCAAATCGTTAAATCCAGACAATGCCATAATCTTGTTTGTCGAAAGCAAAAAATTACGTTTTATGGTGTATCGTGGGCCATATCCTCCCCTAATATCACGCGAGTCAATGAAGGCTTTGCCTGCAAGGTTATCGTATTCCTCTGCCGTTAGCAGTTCGGCGGGATGTGTCTTAGGCGCTTTGTTTCTGTGCGTAATAAATTTCATATGAATTTTGCTGTTTGTTTTTACTGTACCTTATTAATTATAGCACATATACTGTGGTTTTGTCAATAGTTTGGCAAATGAATACACAAAAAGAGACCCTATTTTAGAGCCCCTTTAGTTGCGTAAGCGAGGCGGTTTAGCCGTTGTACTGAGTGCGGTCAAACTTTAGGAGTGCTGGCAGTGGGAATAGTATCACTGATACCCAAAACCATAGCCCTCGGTTATAGCGCTTTGCCATTTCGTAAATAACATATTGGCTTACAAACGGTACAAAAAGCGCAGCCAAGAACCAACCAACACTTAATTTGGCAATCTCGGTCATAACATAAGTGTTATAAAATGGTACAATCGCTGCCCAGCCTGGCTTGCCAGCGCGCTGAAATAGCTTCCACATAACAATAATGCCCGGCACAACTACCAGTAGAAGCACTAGTAGACAAAAGATACCAACGCCAGCCATGACACCACTACTTATCTCTAGATTGGTGGTTTGCATGTAGTATGAATCGTCCATAGTACTCCTTTGCACGGTGTGTAATTAATAATGTCATTGGCATACTGCTGGGTAGCGGTACCGTCAATGCCTATGCGTTACTGTACTGGGCTTTGTGGAGGTGTCTGGTTTTGCCCTGGGTTGGGCGTAGGTGTCGGTACTGCATAGGGCTGTTGTGCTGGTGCTATTCCTGGAGCTGGCGCTGGTGCTATTCCTGGAGCTGGCGCTGGTGCTATTCCTGGAGCTGGCGCTGGTGCTACTGGGTTGTTTGTAGCGAGTACTCCACCAGTATAGTTGGCCTTATCAGCCAAAAACACTGCAACAATCGGCAGCAAAATGTAGGCCGCCCAAAAACCAAATCCGCGGTCGTATTGTTTGATGAAATGAATCAAAATAAAAAGGCCAAACCCAGCACCCACTAGCGACAACAATCCGTCAATTGGCCTGCCAAACAGGTACCCCGAGAATCCTGCTGCACCTGCTACAACACCCATCCAAAGCGGCTTTTTGGCAATCTCGGCCATCACAACGCCAGAGTACACAGGCACAATTACTGACCAACCTGGCTTGCCCGCCTTTTGATAGAGCTTCCAGGTAGCAATGAGTAGAGGAACCACATAAAATAGCACAATGAGTAACACCATAATTGCTATAACGGCCCCAATAGCACCATCGCTGGCCGTTGTTTGTGTTGCGCCCGGATAGTCGTAATCCATATCTACTCCTTATTTAGCTGTTTGAGTACATCGTACGATTACCGCTTGTGTTTGTCAACAAAGTGCTTTAGTCAACTCGTGGGTCTTGGTTAAGCAGTCGCTCACGCATTTCCTGGAATCGTGCCTGCTGCTCGGCAGCAACTTGCTCGGGTGTTTTTTGTGGTGGTTCGGGTTTGGCAGCCTGCTTTGGATTTGCTGTCTCTGATTTTCCACCAACAATGTTGACCACCGGAATGACAATTGGGCTACGGCCCGTTTGCTCAAACAAGTAGTGCGTAACGTGGTCTTTAAGCTCAGCCTTAAAACGATCGAGGTCTATGCGCTTGTAACGTTGTTGGACTGCTCGGCGCACCTCGTTACGGAGTCCGTTGATGATTTCTTCTTGCTCGCGCATGTAAATAAACCCACGGCTAATAATATCGGGACTCGTCATAAGATTGCCCGATTTCTTGTCTATAGTAAGCACTACGGCAACCAGACCCTCTTCGGCCAACAAGACGCGGTCTTTGACCACAACGTTGTTCACAATCGCACCAGTTTGGTCGACAAGTATCGTGCCGTTGGGTATTTCGCCAATCACTTCCATGCTATCGGAGGTGAGAGCAATTACTTCACCATTGACCGCATTAACCGTGTTCCGGCGAGGAATTCCCTGCTCAATCGCTAGTTCAATGTGTCGTTGCTTCACGCGGTAGGCACCATAGATTGGGATGAAAAATTTTGGCTTAGTCATCTGAATCATCTCGGCGTATTCATCTTGGCTCGCGTGACCAGAAACGTGCAAAGGTCCTACCTTGTCTAGTTCATGGTTACGATGCTCGAACACATGTACGTTCTTGCGCACCAAATCATCAACCATCTGACCAATGAGCGCATCGTTGCCGCTCTCGGGAATTGGGGTTGAACTTAGAATCACGGTGTCTTGTTCTTTGAGCTTAACATGACGATGTTCACCGTTAGCCATACGCTGCAAAGCGCTGCTTGGCTCACCCTGGCTACCCGTACAGATCACCACCACCTTATCATCGGTCTGTGCACCTACTGTTGCGATTGGAATAAAAGTGCCTTTTGGAATCTTCATAAATCCATGGCGCACTGCCATTTCAAGCGTACTGACCATGCTGCGGCCATCAATGGCGACCTTGCGGCCGTGGTGTACGGCGGCATTTACAATCATCTGGATACGATTCATGTTTGTACTAAACACCCCAACAAATATTCGTCCCGGTGCTTGGTTCATAATGTCAACAAAGCTCTGTTCGATAGTACTCTCAGACGGCGTCCGACCAGCACGTTCTACGGTTGTGCTCTCGCTAAGCAGTGCCAAAACGCCCTCATCGCCGAGCTGTTTAAGACGCTCCATATCGGTTCGTTCATGGTCAAGCGGGTTGGGATCAAACCGGAAGTCCCCGGTGTTAATAATACGACCAACTGGCGTGTCAATAATTACACAGGTGCTGCCAGGAATAGAGTGCGTAACACGAACAAGTTCGACATAAAACTCACCGACCTTTAGCCGTTCGTGAGTGTCTTCGTTCATCATAACCGTCTGTAGTTCAAACCCTTCGGGCATAGGCAGCCCAAAGTTTTCAAAAATCTCTTCAACACGGCCAATCGTGAACTTTGAACCGTATATCGGTGCCGGGAACTGCGGCACAATATGTGGCAAGCCACCAATGTGGTCAAGGTGTCCGTGGGTAATAACATAGGCACGCAACTTATGGCGAATCTGTTCTAGATAAGCCGTGTCTGCCACCCCATAGTTAATGCCTGGCAGGTCAACACTCAAATCGTTGCCACAGTCAATAATAACTGCATCATTTATATATTCAACAAGCATCATGTTTTTGCTACCACCGCCGTCCATGCCGCCTAGGCCAATAATCTTCAGCCGGGGTGAATCGTCGATAAAGTTGGCCCGTCGCTTCTCGTCGACTTGTGCTGGCATCCATTGATTCGCCACACGCTGCGCATCCATTTGGGTACGCTTTTGGGCACGCACGGCCGCACCGCGACTCACGGTAGGTTTTTTGTCACCGTTTTGATTCTGGATGCCGTTGTTCTGGCGAGCATTACCATTGTTTTTACCGCGGGATTGGTTTCTTCCTCTGTTACCTTCACTTCGCTGGCCACTGCGTGGTCGCCTGTCTCTTGTCTGTTGATTCTTATCTCTGTTGTTATCCATAGTTTTTCTCCTTTTCTATGTCGGTGTCGTTTCGGGTCGAGCAATCTTATTACTTTTTAAGAGATTCCTTCGCTTCGGTCGAAATGACTGTTGTTATTTACTTACAGTATCCTTAATTTTCTTTAGTATTGCTGGAATTTGGCTGAAATCGTCCAATAGCATTTGACGCATACCCCCGTTATATAATGCCGCTGCCGGATGATAGAGCGGCAGTACCACGACGGCAAAATTATTGGTTTTGTCATCATGGAACTGGAGCTTTAGCCGCTTTGGCTTACCGTGATCTTTGCTAATATGTAGGTCGGGCACAAAACAGCCACCACTATGCCGCCCAAGTGTCACAATTATTTTAGGTTGAATAATCTCTAGTTGTTCTTGTAGATACGGTAGAAAGGCTCTCTTTTCCTCAGGCAGTGGATCGCGGTTGTTTGGTGGTCGGTACTTCACAATGTTTGTAATATAAATGTCCTGGCGCTTCAAGCCGATACTCTCCAACATCTCATCCAGGAATCTACCGCTCGCCCCTACAAATGGCTTCCCTTGCAAATCTTCTTGCTTACCTGGTGCCTCACCAATGAAAAGCACTTCAGCGTTTGGATTACCGTCACCAAACACCAATTGCGTCGCCTGAGAAGCAAGTCCTGGCGTGATGCCAGAGGCCTCAATCTCTGACTTTAACTGGTCAAGTCGTTTTCTGTTGTCGATGATTTTATCGTTGAGCATTAATCATTGAGCCTTACTTTATCGTTTATCATTGAGCTTGTTGACTGTCTTCTGCAGAATCATAGGGATAGATTGACACTCTTCTTTGAGCTGTAATCCGATAGTTCCTGGCTGAAGTTGTTCGATGAGCTGAAACCAATATTTTGTTTCAGCTGTTTCCTTTTTAGCGATGTAGATTTTGTTCCTAAAATCAAGTTTTGAACTTGCATTAATTGCCTTACAGTAATTCGCTCCGACACTAGCAACAGAACGTGTAGCCTGGTCAATCATGGAACGAGGTATGCTAGCTGTACTCACGCACTTTATCGTAGACGCAGCAAACAAAACCAATTTCTCTTGTAGTTGCTGTGCTTTAGTGACATTTTCTTCCATGTGCTACCTGAAAAATGATCAATTAATGCTCGATGGTCAAAGCTGAATGTTCAATTACTTCTTCTCGAGTTCTCGTTTGCCGGCTTTCATAGAAAGCTGTAAGCGTCCACGGTCATCGATAGCAACGAGTTTTACCGTTACAAGGTCACCTTCCTTCACCACATCGCTTGGCGACTTGACACGCTCTTCACTCATTTCGCTTACATGCACTAGCCCGTCTTTGCCAGGTAAAATCTGCACAAAGGCACCAAAATCGAGCACCGACACCACTGGTTTGTCGACATATATCTTGCCAACTTCTGGTTCCTCAACAATGCTCGCAATCCAGTCTTTTGCTTTCTGAATGGCTGCGCCGTCTGGGCTAGCAATCATAACCGTACCGTCATCTTTAATATCAATCTCGGTCCCAGTCTCGCCGGTGATTTTTTGAATCATTTCGCCACCCTTACCAATAATTTCGCGAATCTTGTCGGGGTTGATTTGAATCGATTCGACACGTGGAGCGTACGGGCTCATTTCTTCACGTGGGGCTGGCATGGTTTCAATCATGTGGCGCAATATATGCGCTCGGCCTTCTTTGCCCTGCTCAAGCGCCTTGGCGAGCACGTCTACTGGCAGGCCATGCACCTTCATGTCCATCTGCAGTGCCGTAATACCACTATCGGTACCAGCCACCTTAAAGTCCATATCGCCAGCAAAATCTTCGGCGTCAGCAATATCGCTAAGAATGTACGTGTCGTCACCGTCTACCATGAGCCCCATAGCTATACCGCTCACAGGCGCCTTGAGTGGCACGCCAGCGTCCATAAGTGCTAAACAGCTACTACAGGTTGCCGCCATGCTAGTTGAGCCGTTTTGACTCATAATCTCAGTTACGCTGCGAATAGTGTAAGGGAAATCAGCTTCATTTGGCAGCACTGCCGTTAGGGCACGTTCTGCCAAATAGCCGTGGCCGATTTCGCGGCGGCCAGGGCTGCCGAGTCGTCGAACTTCACCAACAGTGTAGCCTGGAGCGTTGTAGTGGTGCATATAGCGGCGCTCAGTGTTACGTTCCATAGTATCAACCAGCTGCGCATAGCTGAGGGGTGCGAGAGTGACGATGTTCATACCTTGCGTTACCCCACGCGTAAACAAGCTTGAACCATGTGCTCGTGGCAAAAAGCCGACTTCGCTGCTCAGTGGACGAATCTCGGTCAGCTTGCGACCATCTGGGCGCACGCCTTCCTCGACAATTCCTTTACGCACATCTTTGTGCAGCGCCATAGTAAACGCCTCGTCATATTCGGTAAAGTTTTCGTTAAAGGCGTCTTCGCCCAGCTTTTCGCTAAACTCCGTTCGCATCTGCTCGCGCAATACGCCAATCATCTCATTGCGCTCTGGATATGGCACGCGCAGTGCGGCGCCAATCTTGTTACTGACCCATCCGTCTACCTCTCTCTGAATGGCTTCGTCGGGCAAAATTAGCTCGTACTCTTTGGCTTCAACGCCAACTTTGGCAACGAGCTCTTTTTGCAGCTCTAGAGCAGGCTTGATTGCTTCCTCGGCAAAGCGTAGTGCAGCCACTACTTCTTCTTCGGTAGCTTCATTGGCACCAGCTTCTACCATCATGATGCCGGTTTCGCGGCCAGCTACCACGAGGTCGAGTTTGCTAGCGTCGAGCTCCTCGGCGCTCATAAACGCCTTGCACTCACCATTGTCGCTCATACCAACACGCACGCCTGCAACTGGTCCATCAAATGGCCCGCCGGTGAGCATCAGTGCTGTGCTCATAGCAATCATCGCTACCATGTCGGGGCGAAAAGCTGGGTCCATGCTCAGTACGCTGGCAACCCCTTGCACTTCATTGCGGTAGCCCTTTGGCCAGAGTGGACGGATAGGACGATCGATGAGGCGGCCAATCAAAATAGCATCGTCACTTGGGCGACCTTCGCGCTTGATAAATCGACTGCCACTGATCTTGCCCGCGGCGTAAAATTTCTCTTCGTAATCAATGCTGAGCGGAAAATAATCCATACCCTTCACTGGCTTGCCGAGCATAGCCGTGCCCAGCACCACAGTATCGCCATAGCGGACCAGCACACTAGCGGTGGTACGAAACCCAACGCGGTTGACCTCGAGCGATAGTGTTCGCCCACAAAACTCAGTTTCGACGACAATCAAATCCTTGCCGTAAGGGTTAATAGTTTTAGTAGTTTGGCTCATAGTGGCCTCCTTTTGTATGGGTAACAAGGTTCAAGCATCCACCTCTGTTGTATACACAGTGGAAACCTGCTCTTTATTACCCACCAATAGTTAATGTAGCTAGAATTTTGATTCTAGATGATGAAATCTACCCCCAAAGGGTTACATATCACTGTCTAGGTCAAAATGCCGGTTTGGCCCTAGTTCTCGTACAGTTCTAGGTGACGATGAAGCCCGGAGTGAGCAGTATGCTACATACAGTGAGCGAGGACTGGAGTCGTCAACAACGAAATGTGCGTGAACTAGGGTTAAACCCTAGCGGCGAATGCCGAGTTTTTTGATAAGGTCTAAATACGCCTGACCGTCTTTATCGGCAATGTACTGCAAGAGGCGCTTGCGCTTACCGACCAGCTGCAGCAGCCCACGGCGAGCTGCAAAGTCCTTCTTATTCTGCTTGAGGTGCTCGGTGAGCTCTTTGATACGTTCGGTAAAAATGCCAACCTGCACTGCAGAGCTACCGGTATCGGTCTTGCTCGCCTGCAAATCCTTTACTATTTTCGTCTTCTTCTCGGCTGAAATCATGCGTTATGTATAACCTTTCTGTTCCAAAACTTAGAGATTTCTGATGGCGTTACGCTGTAGTATATCAGAGTACGACCCCTAACGCAAGGTCACTTTACTTTCGCGGATGGAGCCGGGTAAGCGATTGCCTCGGGACACCTACAGCTTCAATGCTGGTCCTATTCTTGCCAATATTCAGAATGAGCTTATCAGGCAATGTCCGAATAGGTGAATCTTAGGCTTTGTCGGTATCCGGACCAAAGCCCTCGGCAGTCTGTTCGAGACAATCTATAAGTAGGTCGTTACCCTTGCCCTCACGCACACGATCATTGTACTCGGTAGTCATTACCGTAGAGGGTACTTCATACGTCCCGTGTTAGAGAGAATGGCTTTTCTGCTCTGCAAGCTTCGCTGCTCTGTCTTGCTCATCTAGTGCGAAGTCAGTATTGTCAGCATCTGTCTCAAGAACGCTAATAGCCTCGAGTAAAGTAGCAACTGTCCTTTCACGACTCCCTTCACGCTCCTCAGTCAGTGCTTTTGCAAGGACACCTTCAAAGACCGCAAACCCATCTTGGTCAGCCTCGTCACGAACACCACTCAGAGTCTCGCGGGCCTGACCACACAGGCTATCCTGCAAGACAGCTACTTTGAGCGTCTGGACGTCGCCTTAGCTATCAGTTGGCAGCGGGAGCCCACCGCTCCGCATGATGTTGACGAGAGCCGTGGCTGCTGCGTCACTAGCAAGTGCGTCAGGTGACAGTTCTGGTATTTGGGTGGCTTCTGGCAGGGCCATTTTGATTTCAATTCCTTGAATTATTAGAAATAAATTTAACACATTGTAGCAAATAATTGCAATTTTGTCAACTTAGTAGCGTGTACTGAACAGTATTTTACCGAGAAGCTGTATCGTTTTCTGGGAGCTCGCCACGAGCAAGTAGTCTTCCGCGTTGACAGTTGGGCGGTAGCTGCCCTCAAGCCGTGCAAGACTTGTGATGGGAATGTCATAAACTGGCAAATCACTGCGACTCGCGGCACTGGTAGGCAGGTGCTTATCCATACCGACAGCAATACCCTGCCGGTCGAGCTCTTGGTTTGCAAACTCTTTGTTTGCAGTCCCGATGATACGTGCGTAGTCCTCGACTTCACCTTCGGCACCATCGCTCAAATAGGCAATATTACTGATAGTGAACCGTGGCCCCACCCCCTTACTCGCCTTGCGTTCATTGTCATTAAATATAAACCAGCCGTCTTCCAGTAATGGACTTTCCATCAAATCGAGCCGAGAGACAGTACCAATATGCTCACCCGACTTATAGAAACCATATTCGCCTCTTTGGTTCCAAACGACGACTCGGTCTTTCTGGGGATTGTCATTTGTCTCTCGTACGGTGTCTGCTGTAGTAAAGAGTGCCTGGAGTGCGCTATGCTCATACGGCTCGGCAGCTATTACCTCCGCAACCTTGCCGCAAAAATCGGCCGATATAGCATCGAGATGCTCGTTTCTTTGTCGTGCCTGCTCGGTATTAGAGAGCCCCTTACCGCGAAGCTGCGTGATTTTAGTGGGTCGCAGCTTTTTGTAGGCAATACCTTCTATAGCTGGACTCACCTCATAGTAGTTACCCCAGTTGCTTTTCCCAAGCTGCTTTTCCCCCCCATACAACGAGGCTATCAGTAGGCGTTTGTCTTCGACACCGGGCGTATGTATCGCCTCATCAATAAACATATCCGCCAGGCTTATCACTAGTGAACCGGTGCGGATATACTCGCGTGTGACAGTTTCGGTTGCCGAAGGTTCTTTGTTCTTTTGCGGCCGAGCCGTAGACCGTGATCGACGCCTGACGGCGTATGCGCTGGCAAGAATGCCAACAGCATCGTCATCTTTGCCCAAAATAGCTGTGTGTGCCTGAGTGAGTGCATCGAGCTCACCACTCACTGCCGCCGATGGCTGCATGTCAGGGTGTAACGACCTGGCTACTACCCTTCCGACGCCCTTCAGGAGCGTACGCACTGCGTCGGGGCCACCTGCTTCTAATACCGCACCAATGACACTAGGCTGCAGCCCACTACGAAGAAAGGGATTCTCGGTGGAAAAGCGGTCGGGCTGACTAGTCATGATGAAAGATACTACCTACAAACGAGGCTCGTCTCCCAGCTCTGCTTCGCCAAGCACTGACGTGTCACCACTCATCACTGCATAGTCAAAGATGTACTCTTCTGATGATGTAGGAGCATCCGCACCAAGAGGCACAACTTGCCCCTCTGATACTGGCCTTGGCACTACTACACGTCCTACTTCTCTAAAGCTTGTCTTAATTATTGGGCCATCGCGTGAATCTACTACCTCACGGTATGCTACCTCGCCCGTAAATGACTCAACAACGTCAAAGACTCGATTGGCCTCATCCGTGCCCATCTCTGGCTCAAGCGCTACCCCAACCATATCAGCCGCACGGGCCAGTGCTGAGATACTTGCATCAGGGCAATCCTCAAGGAGCGTGAGTGCGCCTGCGAGCTCGCCCGGCGAGAGAACACGTTCCATGCGCCCCACCTGCTTGCTGAGGTACTTGAGCGCCGAAGACGGATTAATATCAGTCCAAACGAGAGCGTCAGTAACCACTTCAGCCTCCTCGGGGGTTGCTATTAGCCCTCTGCCGATTACCTTGTCCATAGCTGACATCGTTCGTCCTAGGTGAATAAGAGCTTCCTGTCTGAGGCTCAGCTGAGTTCCCGTTTCTTGTGTAGCCTCACGAGCTGCTTCTGCAAGGGTAATTTCTGCCTGAAGGACAGCTGGGTCAGTGTCGACTGGCAGATTAAGCTTGCCTACAAATGACTCTACAGCAGCAGCGTGGCATGCCTGTTGCAGTCGTATAATTTCTGATGATTGTGTGTGTGGTTGAATCTCTGGTGATGGTGACATGGGCTTTGTTTCTCCTTATGTAGGTAAAGTATATACTCTTTAATACTCTTTAATACTCTTTAATACTCCTTGTTACTCTTATCTTATTCTAGCATTTATAGGTTGTTTTGTCAATATTATTTAATAGACGGCACCAAAGTGGAGTTGCGGTATGTGAATGGGGACCTCTGCGAACTCAAATTGGGTATCTACCTGACCGTAGCCACTGTTTTCACACACCACTACTCTGCTTAAAACCAGCAGCCCTCCAATAGAAAGAGCGTACCTACCAGACGGGTGTCGATTAAAGAATTGCCCATTCATTACCCCATGAATCGTGCCAAATAACGACAATGATTCATCAAGCTGGAATGGTTCACGCTTATCGTCATCTAGCTTGGTAATAGCACCGTTACCAAAAACACATAATTCACTCTGCCAGCTCAAAGCTGTTTCTTCATTTGAGACTGCATCAAACATGCCGCGACCTATTGCTGTGCCATACTCCTCTGTACCTGGCTGCAGGTCAGTAAGCCGTAAATCTGCTTTAGCCACGGCGTAACCCTCGAGTAATGCTTGGCGCATTTCTTCGCCTTCAGCCGTGCCAATCAATATCATCTGCCCATCTTTGGGACGATGCACGTACCCGAGTGACTCAGAATCGAGCCCTAGATTTTCTACAATGCTGTTAAACGGGTCATTTTCGGCAAACATACTCATGTCAAATAGAGTAGCGCAAACATGACAAAAGTAAATTGGTTATGGCAAAAATTGGAGCGATTTGGCAGTTTGTAGTGTGTCGACGGCTTGAGCAGCATCGATAGTGTAGGCTCCTACTGTGGTACGCCGGAGGTCGGCCATGTAGGCACCCGTGGTTAGTTTATTCCCAATATCTTCTACCAGGCTACGGATGTAGGTCCCACTGCTAACTTTGGTCGTGAAATGTACCAGTGGATAGTCGTACTGAGTAATGTTTAGCTGGTAGATAGTCGCCGGGCGAGGGTTCAGCTCAACCGGCTTGCCCTGTCGAGCTAAATCATAGGCACGCTGACCGTTCACCTTGATGGCGCTATAAACGGGCGGTGTTTGCAAAATAGCACCAACAAATGCCTGCGCAGCAGTCTCAACCGCAAAAGAGCTAGGCACCTGAGTACTGACAGGTGTTTTTTCGCCCTCTTCATCGCCAGTGGTGCTGGTTTGACCCAACCTCATCACTACCTCGTACGTTTTGTCGTGTTTGCTGAGTACGGTAGCTTTACGGGTGTATTCTTTACCCACCAGCAGAACCAGCAGCCCTGTAGCGAGTGGGTCGAGGGTGCCAGTGTGGCCAACTTTAATGTTTTTGGGCTTTTTGCCCTCGGCCATTGCTACCATTTTGCGCACATAGTTAACCACATCAAAACTCGTCCATTGCCTGGGCTTATCGATCAGCAAAATACCCTGCATTACACGACACCTTTCGTAGGGAAAAGGAGCAGCCCACGCAAATGTATTCCATTTGCCTGGCGCGACAAGAAAAAACCGTGGGATTTTGTGTCTGTTATGAGGGTTTTCCAGTTCTTCGGCTTATCAATAAGTAGTATGTCTTGCATCATCATGCAATTGTACAGCATTGTCGAGAGCAGCAACTTGTAAAAGGACAGTCCTCGCGCATTTGCGCGAGGACTGTCCTTTTACATGAGGAGCGAGTAGCTTACTGGGGAAGCGGTGGAATCATCGGTGGTGGAACTGGTGGTGGTGGGTTAGCATCAACCACAGATTGGCTTGGTACTACCCCCGGAAACGCACTGGGTGATGCAACTCGCTGCGCAGGTGCTGGCTGGCTAAATCCAGGAGCCGGCACAAATGACGAAGACGGCGCCTGGGCTGTAGGCAAATCCGTACTTGATACTTGGTCGGTGTGCAACCTTTCGCCTAAGGGCTGGGCATTGAGTGAAGCGACAGGTTCTAGAGGTGCATGTTCGCTGTCAGCAAGTAGTGCGGCCTCGACAGCTTTTCGGGCCTCTTCGGGCGAAACTCCAACCACTTCCTGTGGTTCGGTTTCTGCAGCGACTGGCTCGGCCACATGGGCACTGCCAACAGAGGCTTCTATTTGAGCAAGAGTAGCTTGTCCGTTAGGAGTATCCGTTAGGTTGGAAGCTGCAGGCTGAAAAGGCGCTGAAGCAGTGTCAACAGGGGTAAATGGCTCTAGAGGAGGCAATGACGGGGGGACTTCTGAAGACACTACTACTGGGGGCTCAAACGCTGCCACTTGCGGGGCCGCGTCCACGACTTCTAAAGGCGACTGATTATATGTCGGCTGTTCATCGTTCACTGGTGTAACCGTGGGAGTATGGCTCATAAGTTCGGTTGGTGACTGGCTGGTCTGTAATAGCTCTTCAGTAGATACATCAAGCGGCTCGGTATGAGCGTTGGCTGTTAGTGTACCTCCGTGACTCGGCGGTTCAATTACTCTGCCCCGACTATTTGCATGATTCTGAGATGGTTCATTAATATCCTCTGGGGCTCGTTTTTCGATTTCGGGTAATGTTGCTTCGCTGTCTGGAGTGCGCAAATTGCCGTCGCCATCAACGGTTATTTGATGGTCTACGTCTTCTGCCTCGTCGTCTGCTTCAGATTCGTCGGCGTCTGTGTCTGGGGTAGTTGAATGCGAAATTTCCAGGGTGCCAGTTTCGTCTGACTGAGCAGTATCATCTGCGGACGTATCGTCATCTGAGGGAATGTCCTGCAGCTTAGGTTCTTCTTGGGCTGACAGCTCGTTAGCAATGAGCTGTTGATTTGCGCCAGCGGCCATCAGCTCGGCACTGATAGTCATCGTCTGTGGTGAAGTACGATCGTTGCTAAAACGCTCTGTCACGGCAACAATACCGGTCAAAAGTGCTGTTGCTGCTTGGCTATCAATAGCCTTTTTGTCGACCGCATCAATAAGTTGCGTAGTGTATTCAGATAATGAGCTGTTGTGTGCTGCGTTAATATTAATAGTTCCTAACTCACCCTGACCATCAAGCATAATACTTGCCACTGCTGCATCATGCAAAATACGTCCATGAGCCTGTATAGCTTCGTCTAAATCTTGCTGGGCCTGTACACCAAGCGCAACCACTAAATCCACATTAAAGTCACCTTTACTAAAGTCGAGGTCTTGGTCAGAAATTGAGGTTTTATAAGGGGTAATAAATATTCTGACAACATCATCTTCTACTTTGTAACGCAGTTTATCCGCTTTTGCCTTGTCGAGTGCAATAATAAAATCTCGCAAACTGTTGGTGTCTTTTTCGAGCGTTTCCTCGGGCTTGAGGAATTCTAGTGTACTGGGCACTTTCCCGCTAAACACTGCTGTTGCGTGCTTATGAAGGTTATTTAATGCAACTGTTAGCCCGATTGCCGATGCCAATTGGTCGACCGATGGGTCTTTACTCACTGTCACAAGCACGTTTTGCGCGTGCTTGAGTTTATCTATAAGTTCGTTTGCGTTTTGGTCCATTTTTTCGTTTTTGTTTAGATTTCTACTCGCATGCTACCACAAGCAGTATGACTTGTCGAGCCATTTATTCTTTCTGTCGTTGTTATTTTATATACAATTCACGGTGTTGGGCATTGCCTCTTCTTTACAACAGATACGAACTACGGTATAGTTACGTGCGAGCAAGACTAACAACACTTATAAAGGAATTGTATACATGCCTATTATCAAATCAGCCAAAAAGCGTGTACGCGTTGCCAACAAGGCCGCTATTCGCAACAGCAAAACTAAGCGTAGCCTCAAGACTGCCGTGAAGGCTCTTAGCAAAATGCTCAGCACCAAAGACAAAAACGCTGGCACAGCCCTAAGTAAAGTACAGAGCGAACTAGACCGTGCTGCAAAAAAGGGCGTTATGCACAAGAACAAAGCTGCTCGCAAAAAAGCCCAGGCCGCCCGAAACGCTAAAGCCGCTGGAGTCTCTGCGGTTTCTAGCAAAGCAGCCAAACCAAAAGCAGCCACAAAGCCTGCTAAAGCTTCAGTCAAAAAGGCAGTTACCAAGAAACCTACTGCTAAAAAGACTGCCGCTAAGAAGCCCACAGCCAAGTAGTAGCCGCACTTCTACCACCAAAGAGCCGCCTTTCGAGGTGGCTCTTTATTTGGACAAGCCCATTCAGACTACTGGCTCAACTGCAATAAATAAAACTGCACTGCCTCTTCAGCCGACGCGCCAGATTTGGTCTGAGCATCAAGTTCTCGCAGCTCACGCACCAGGCTCACTAGCTTTTCGTAGCTCAGCCGACGCGCCAGCTGCAGCGACTTCTGCATACTAAAGGGACTTACTTTGGCTGCACGAGCCGCTTCGTCGCTTGTGCGGTTCCCAGCTGTCTTGGCCAGTGCCAAAATGTGTAGTTGCCATGCTAGCATAGCGATAATCTGCTGGGGCTCAACTTGTTGCGCACGCTGTTCTTTATACAGTTGGGTAGTGCGAACCATATTGCCAGCAAAGGCCGCATCGAGCAGTTCAAATATTTTGCTTTGCGGCGCATGGTCGGTGAGCAAATCAATGCTTGCCCGCGTAATGTTCTGGCTGTAATTAATGAGTTTATCAAGCTCATGCTGTACCTGAAGTTGGTGCACACCGACTCTCTCGACCAGGTGCCGCGCATCGGCCTGGCTGATGTTGCCCCCCTGGGAACGGGTATATTCGCCTACATAACGCACCAGGTTATGGGCGTCAAGCACTGCAAAGTCGCGAAACTCGGTCAGTTTTTTTAACTGTTTATAGTAGGTAAGCCGTTTGTCTAGCTTTGGTTCGATAATAAGCACATCGTTCGTCTCGGCTATTGCTTCGATAAATGCCTCAAACTGTTCGGTAAAGTCTTTATTTTTGCCAGGAGCTCGCAGCACTACAAGTTTTTTGCTCGCCAAAAATGGCAGGCCCTGCACCGCCTCGACCATCCGTTCATATGATGCTTCTTCACCGTCCAGACGCTCTAACCCCATATCGGTGTGTTCGGCAACAAACGTATCAACATAGTCGCGCAGCGCACGCTGCCGCTCCACATCATTCTCTCCCGCGAGTGTTACTACCACACTACTATTGTACCTCGAAAAAATTATTAGAATTCATGTGATAGGTTCCCTGGTGTATTTACTCCAGACTAAAATGGGCTAACCGAATATGTATAATGGACTTGGTATTTTTCTGAAGCTACCTTGCTGCCGTCTGGGTTTGTCGTCCATTCTTCGAGCCCTACGTCTACGCCCTCATGCCAGTTGGCATCGAGTGGCTTCACGTTCGGATCAGCCCATGTCGGTTCGCCATCTGCATCTATGTGAAGTATCGGATTTGTCGGGTCATATTGGTACACTCCCCCAGTCTTAGGCCGTACTACGACCCACGCGTGTGGTTGGTCTTCTACCATCTGCTTATCTAGTGATACCACGTGCAGATTGCCAACCATAAAGCTAGAATCAACGCCGATAATTTTAAGCGTATTATGGACAACCGCTGCTCTTTCCTTACACATTGCGCTACTGCCAAATACGGCAATCGACTCACTGGGCGGAATATCTTTACCAATAAGATCAGCGACTGCGACCATCCGTCTGGTTTCATTCCCTGTATATGACCCGAAGTATTCGACTTGCCCTATCTGTGTCGCGCGCAGTGCAGCATCGATGAGCAACCTTTCATCATCGTACGTTGTTCTTGACTGTTTCAATAAGCTATACTGCAGCTTCAGCCACTTAAAAGAGGCTGTATATGCGCTGGGGTCATCCATTTTGTAGGGTCTTGAATGCAACTTAGACAAAACCATTGGTCGGTCGGCAGCGATGAAGCCGTCCTCCCTCTCAAAGCCCATACCAATGGAGGTTCCAGGGCTATCTTGTGACAGCTCTGCTACTCGCGAAGCAACAAACTTGGTAACCTGTGGCTCAAAGTCCCCTTCAGCCAGGCCGAACAGCTCAAGAACCCGTGCTTGCACAGTCTTTGGGTATTGCTCGGGCAATGGGTGGATCTGTGGTAATTGATTAGATAGTGGTGATTGTTCGGACATGTTTGTTTTTGTTAGACAATAATTACATTATAACAAAAAGTTTATGGTTTGTCAATATTTGTGTTCTGAACAGTATATTCTGAAGGTGTAAGGAATGTTACACCTGTATTGTGCTTCGCTATGGTACAGTGTTTGTACAGATATGGGAAAGCTTGTAATAGTTTCAAACCGACTGCCAATTAGCGTCAAGAAGGTTCATGGCGAACTGGAATATTCTAATAGCATTGGCGGTCTGGCGACTGGTCTGGCATCGGTCACTACCAAGGGTAAAAGTGTTTGGATAGGTTGGCCAGGTATTGTTGACGAAGACCTCACTACTGAGGATAAAGTAGCCATCGTCAAGGAGCTCAAAAAGCACGATTGTCACCCGGTATTTCTATCAAAAAAAATAGTCGATGAATACTACAACTACTATAGTAACCGTATACTATGGCCCCTGTTTCATACTCTTCCGGTAAAGGCAGCTGTTACCACGGCATCTTGGACGGCCTACGAGAAGGCTAATCGAGCCTTTGCCGATGAGACGCTGGCCATGACAAAGCCCGGCACAACTATCTGGGTGCACGACTACCAACTACTCCTTGTTCCTCGATTGTTACGCGCAAAACGCCCAACTGACAAAATTGGATTCTTCCTGCATATACCGTTTCCGGCATCACGAACATGGAACACCCTGCCGCAAGCCAGTAGACTTATGCTTGGGCTCATGGGAGCTGACTTGATTGGTGTACACACTCCAAGTTACCGAGATAATTTTTTGGCTACTGCCAAATCGCTACACATTGGTACAGTTCTGGAACGCAAGATAGCCCTCACTAAACGTGTTGTAAGAGTGGCAGAGTTTCCACTTGGTATCAACTATACAAAATTCTCTCGTGCTATCAAGCTAAGGTTTGTAAAAGCTGAGCGAGCACGATTACTCTGGAAATATCGCGGTAAAAAGGTAATTATTGCTTTTGACAGACTTGACCCGACCAAGGGATTTGTTGAGCGACTCGTTGCTTATCGCACACTTCTAAGGGAGCACCCCGAGCTGCATACAAAAGTTGTTCTGGTAATGGTTGGTAACCCCACGCGTGAAGAGGTGCCCGAATACAAAGCCCTCAAAGAAAAAGTAGAATCGCTCGTGGCAGACATAAACCAAGAGTTTGGCACCACACGGTGGACACCGGTAGACTACCAATACACTACGATGAATTACCAGCAAATTGCGGCGCTGTTTGGACGTGCCGACATTGGATTTATTACCCCACTCCGTGATGGCATGAATCTGAATGCTAAAGAGTACATCGCTAGCCAACAAGAGGCGGCCGGCATACTTGTGCTGAGCGAAACAGCCGGAGCGGCCGAAGAGCTCAAAGAAGCGATTTTAGTTAATCCACGCAAACCTCGCACCATGGTTGATGGCCTCTATAAAGCACTGACACTTCGACCGCACGACCTGAAACGACGACTAAAAACAATGCAGCGACACCTCTCCCATTTCACCGCCGAAAGATGGGCAGACAATTTTATGCAAGCACTAGCCAGCAACCGACCGGCTAGCGGCATCCATCGTACAACTAGGTTTGGCATTCCACAGCAAGACAAACTGTTGGCGCAGTACCATTTGGCCAAAAAACGATTACTGCTTTTTGACTACGACGGTACTTTGTCACCAATTGTAAAACGCCCAGAAGACGCCAAGCCAACTACTCATCTTAAGATGCTACTAACCCGTTTAACCAAAGACCCGGCAAATGACGTGGTTATTATTAGTGGCCGCAGTAAAAATGATTTGCACGATTGGCTGGGCGACCTCCCTGTTGCCCTTGCGGCCGAGCATGGGGCACTATTCCGTCGTAAAGGTGGTAAAAACTGGTACAAAACCACTACCAGCGACATGAGCTGGCAAGATGAAGTGGGTGCACTTTTTGATTATTATGCCGAACAAACTCCCGGTGCTATGGTAGAACGCAAAAAATGGGCAACGGTATGGCATTACCGAAGCGCTTCTCCCTATTATGCCCAAAAACACTTGGTAATTTTGAAACGCCTCCTGAAGCCCCTCGCCAAGCAGTATGGGCTGACTGTTAAAGAAGGTAAGAAGATATTAGAGGTACACCCTGCTGAGATTCATAAAGGACGCGTTAGCCAGGAATGGCTGATCCATGACCACGATTTTGTACTTGCTGTTGGTGATGACACCACCGATGAAGATATGTTTGCGGCTGCGCCCCCCGACGCCTGGACAATACGGGTTGGCCGAGGCTCGACCACAGCAAATTATCGGCTTCCAGACGTACCGGCCGTGCTCCGTCTGCTCCGCAAACTCTAGTGAACAGGTAGTTTTTGACACACTGGACAAATGTGTGTGCCGCGGCCGGCTACTCGAAGCTTTTCTATAACGCTACCACAGCGTGGACAGGCTTTGCCCTCACGTCGAAACACCCGTGCAAAGCTAAGATAGCTGCCTTTTCGGCCTTCGGCATCACGATAGTTCTTATCGGTGCTGCCCCCTTTTTCAATACTAAGTATCATGACCGATTTAATCTCAGTTAAGAGCTTGGTGAGTTGCGTATCTGACACATCCCGCACGCGCGTGGCAGGATGAATTTTGGCTCCCCACAGCGATTCATCGGCGTAGATATTACCCACGCCTGCCAGCACTGTTTGGTCCAAAATCGCTGCTTTTATAGTGGTGTTTCTGCGACGGCGTAGGCGTAGAATAAATTGCTGAGCGGTAAAGGCATCCTCGAGTGGCTCGGGCCCAACACGGCGCATAAAATCTATGTTTTCTACCTCAACCGTTGGTACTAATTTTACCCAACCAAACTTGCGCTGATCGTTAAAGTAAAGATGCGAATCGTCACTAAACACGAACTCCACCCGAGTAGACTTATCGGGCAGCTCATGCAAAAAGCTATTATTAGGATGGCCCGCTCCCCACCGCTGCTGCGGGCTCACGTATATCAGCTGTCCGGTCATTTTAAGATGCGTTACAAGCGTATAGTCACTGTTCAGATCAATCAGTAGCACCTTAGCACGGCGCCGTACTGTCACCACCTGCGCATTTATCAGGAACTTCCGAGCATCGCTCATGGTGTTTGGAAAGCTTTTGGGCGACTCATAGACCTGCACGCCGACAAACTTCTTGCCGACAATCAATTCCTGCAAGCCGCGGCGGACGGTTTCTACTTCTGGCAACTCTGGCATACAATTCCTCTTAACTCTTAACTCTTAACTCTTTATACTATACAGACATGGATAACATTTTTGATATATTGAGTCGCCGAGACTTTGACGTACCACCAGAGGCCCAGGCGCTAAAAGCCTACATACAGCGCCACTACAATGCCAAGGTAAGCATAACCGTGCAGGCGCGCACACTACTTGTAGTAGCACCAAGCGCCGGGCTCATTAATACGCTCCGTCTTAATGCGCCAGCTCTTCAAAAGGTCGCCAATACCGAGAAACGCCTCGTGTTTAGAATCGGTCAATAGTACCTATTTGCCAATATACCCGGTCAATTCGGCAATAAACTGGGCATTGCTGTGAAACACAATTGCTTTCATACCAACTGCTTCAGCTGCCTGACAAAAAAACTTTTGGTCATCAGTGAAGAGGCACTCGCTGGGTATCATCCCCAGCCGTTCAGCTACAATTTGGTATGCTTCTGGGTCGGGCTTGGCATGACCAATTTCTCCCGAGACTACGACTGCGTCAAAATACTGTTTGAGTTCATGGGAGGTAAACCGCTTTTGAAGGCTATGTTTGCCAATATTGCTGAGTAGACCAATTTTGTAGTTTCGTCTTAACTCTAGAATATAGCTAAGCAACGCTTGGTTCTTAACTTCAGCATCTTTGAGCGTTTTTTTGAGTACTGCGGGAGTTATGCCCATCCCCTCGGCAAGCAGAGCATATGTTTGGTTGGAATCAAGAAACCCACGGTGATTAGCGACCAAAATATCGGTGAGCTCACGCCCTTTTTTGGGGTTTTGTTGTCGAATCTCATCCAGTAAAATTTTAAGCTTATCAACAAGTAGCACGCCAAAACAATCAAAAATAATTGCTTTCATACTGCTTCTCGCAGTTCTTTACGGAGCGCTTCAATAGTCTGATTGGCTGACTTGTATTGTAGAGTACGCATGCCTAGTCCCTGGGCAGCTCTGAGGTGTTGTAACTGGTCATCTACCATCAAGCAATCGTTTGGGCTCACCCCCATTTTGTCGCAAATATACATAAAAATACGGAGGTCAGGCTTAGCAAGCCCAACATGAAACGAACTTACCACCGCGTCAAAATATTGTCGTTGCTTTGGACTAAGAATATCCCCTACAACATCTCGGCTGGCATTGCTGAGTAGCCCAATTTTGTAGCTACCCACAAGATGTCTACCAATAAAATCTAGTAGTGGCTGATTAGCAATAGTGTGTTCAAACTGATACCGCACCGTTTTGGCAGATTCCCCAGTGGCAGATGCAATGGCATCCACTAAAACTGCATCGCTGACCTCGCCTTTGTCTACGCGCAGACCAAGTGCTCGCAGCTTTTTCCAATCATCAGGCTTCTCGGTAAAGTGCTTGGTCTTGAACACCTGCCAAGAGTTTTGCCCAATAACACCATATAAGTCAAAAAGAATTGCACGAGGAGGGGCTGACATAGCTCTATTGTACGGTTAGAGCGATTGAAGTGAAAGGGTTTGCGTGAGGTCGTAATAATCACGTTCTGGTACTTGTCGTACAAACAATTGCCGCGCCAGGCCGGGCTTGCCGTCGTAGCTCCCGCCCCCGCACGAAGTTGCCCAATTGCGGCCAATGAGCGCATTGCTGTTGTGCAGGGTAAATATATAGCGACTGCCGAGAGGGCATTTACCTTGCTCTGGGGTAGTGTTTTCTTTAGTACTCCCTTTTAGGAATCCGGCCGTATCAAGCGACGCTAAGAAATTTGCATAAGAATCGGCGGTGTTTGGGTAGGTACGCTGGCTTGTCACTTGGCCATCATATCCAGTCAAAATTTGAATTTGGCTTTGGGTGCGGTCAACAATAATTCGCATCGCCTGGTGTTCTTGGTTCACGATAATCGGGCCGTCAACATACATTTCAACTTGTGAGTCATCTTGGGCATAGTTGGTCAAGCTTTGGGTAGGCGCTACGGTTGTGTTATTGCTGCCCCGAAACGCACTGCGAATGAGCATGACAAATAGCCAAATCAAAAATACACAGAACAGTATAAACAGTATTGAGCGTAAATATTTCATGATTGTATATGCACCTCTACCATAAGCGTGGCCTATGATGTGTTAATCTTAGCATAAATACAATAAAAAGTCAACTTTTGTAGTGTATATAGCATGGGGCTATTGGTACTGTTTTTCGACGATGCCGTCACTACACTGGTTAGCATCAATGCATATCTGGTGTGTTCCCACGTGCAAATAGCCATCATTTGTCCGGACATACTGACGCAGCGAATCAGCAAAAGCAACCATAAACCCGATTACCATGACCGTGATAACTGCCCAAAAAGCCCATACCCCAGCCGGAAGCACTGGCCAGCCTCGCTTGTCAGTTACTGAGCTCGAAACCTTTTGGAGCAACCGCATTAGTCCAACCAATGGTATAACACAGGCAATGTAGAGCGCCGTAACCAATGCGAGTTGCTTACCACTGCCAAACCCTGCAAGAGTACCCTTTAGCGTGGTCTGTCCGAGCAGTATGGCCCAAATTACCCATGCCCAAAAGGCCGAAAGTAGTCCTGCGGCAAGCCCTACCACTATAGCCGTAATTCGGGTCACTACTCTACCAATTTGTGTTACTACCCTTCCGGTTCGCACTGCTGTGCCTTCGGGCACGCCACGCTGGACTCGGTCAATAATTTCTTGAGCAGTAACGGGCCGACCATGGGCCTCGGCGATTTCGCTAGCCGTCTTGGCTGCTGGCGCCGCAATCGCAAGCACCAAATACACTAGTATCCACATGCCTTGGGTAACAAAAACCAGTAAAACAAACAGTACGCGCACTAAAGTTATATCCATACCCAAATAAGCCGCCACCCCTGCACACACTCCCAAAAGTTTGCCTTCCGAAGGAATCGTAAAGAAACGGCGGGGTTCTGGCGCACGGTCACTGTCTGCTGTGTCATGCCCGGTCGCTATCTTGTCGCTTTCGGCTTCAACAGGACCAATGGCAGCAATTGCTTTTTCGATATCTCGCCTCGACAGGACTGCCTTGGCAGATTCCCCTGTTGCCTTAGTAGCAATGGCTGATTCGATGTCTTGCAAGATTTCAGCTTGGTCAGGACTCGTGACTAAAGCTCTTGTAGTCTGTTCTAAGTATTTGCTTAGAACTGTATAGGCATCATCGTTAAGTACATAGGGCCTGCCACCCAAGTTAACGTGTACTATCTTTTGCATCATTACCTCCTAGTTGTTCAATATTTGTGTATAAATAGTGCCAATATTCATCCATTTGTGCCAATCTAGCCTCGCCAATTTGCGTTAAGCGGTAATACTTCCGTGGAGGCCCCACGTCGCTCTCTACCCAGTCATAAGTGACCAGTTCTTCGCGCTTTAACCGAGACAGTAGTGGGTAAAGTGTCCCTTCGCTCGTTTCAAACGGAGTGTCTGTAAGGCGGTTCATAATGTCGGCAACATATTGTCGTGCACCAGCCAAGGTGCTGAGTATAGCGAATTCTAAAAGTCCCTTGCGTAATTGTGTAAATTGATTATCATTTGCATGCATTGTAAGCTACCTTTCATACACAAGGTAGCATGCATTACAATATACGTCAACTCCCTGTGGTCTAACTGGCATTTCTGCAACCTCCCTGCATGATTGTTAGTCTAAAGTACAATACGGGTAAAAGTGTACGTATGCCTGCCCTGGCACCTTATGCATTGTAGCTTTGCCAGTCAAGCTCGTCAGTGGCTTGACCAAGTAGCGATGTGGACTATCACCACATCACCTTCAATAATCACAGAGGAGGTTGGGTATGGTTTTTGCGTACACTCCACCCCATGAAACAGACTTCATGGGGACCCCGGGTTTGTCCGGCACCAAAAATAAGGCAAGCGCCACTTTTGCGGCCTTCGAAATGGGCTCATGAAGTGAAAGCAAAGCAAAGCAAAGATAACAGATGAATCAGGCTGCAATGAAGTAAAACACACAGGGAGACTTCTCTACTGCGGTCGAATGACAATACGCCTGAAGCTACAAAGTGTAAGCCAGTTCGTTAACCCTGAGCGAAATCAAAGGGGTCAAAATAACAAGAAGGAATAAGCGGCTACTGGGTTTTGCAGTAGCTCGAATCTTTTAGCAGACTATTGCCACAAATATCGTCCTTCACATTGAGAGTCTGAGATGTTTTGGCTTGAAAATCAGTGATTTTTTGCTCGGTAGAACGCACAAAGCTAATCATTTTAAAAAGCAAAATGCCAACAATGAGCAGCGAAACGACCACAATAGTTCCAAAAAATGTAATCCAAAAATTGATAATTTTAAGCTGCCTAATGAGCTGTTTTTGTAACTGTTGCTCTTGCATAATCTACTCCCTTATCTCCTCGCCATAGGTTTGTATTATTGTGCGAGCAGTTTTACCCAGCTCGGTAGTATCGGCAAAAGCAAAGTTGGTAATTTCACCATACCGGTCACGGTCAATTCGCCACAGCACTACCTTGACTCGCTGATTGCCATGACCGTTTAATTCGCCAATAAATCCTAGCATTTCGGCTGCTGTTACCTCTTCTTCTCTTAGTCTGCCCTCACGCAGCAAATCATAAATACGATGCCGATATGCCGAAGGTGCTTTACAGTCAATATTAACCGTTTTGAGGGTTAATGGGTCGGTAAGAATCATGTCGATGCCCATTGCATCGCTCGCCCGGTTGGTCATTTGGGCTTTAAAGCCTTCAGTTTGTGCTCCCAAAAACACGGCTATTTCTCGCTCAAGCCCATGCACAATTGCCGTAAACTGCTCATCGCTAAAACTGTGCACGCCAACCCGCTTGCAAAACCAGTCAATTAATCGCCGGACCTCGGTGGTAAACTTTGGGAGTTCGTTTTCAGGAAGCGCCAGAACGGTAGATACAAATGCATCGTTGAAATCAATCAACTCATACAGCCGCTCGCCCCGGGCTTTGTAGCCGTGGGGGTGCTTGTCCATTTGTACTTGCGCTAGAGCAGCGCGAGGGGCTTGCGCAACTAGTGTGTACAGCCATGCCCAGGCTTTCGCACCACTTAGCTGGCCAGTTTTTTCTGCCTGTTCGGCGTCTCGTTTGGTGCGTTCGACAAGAGGACCAAGATATTCAATGTTGGGCTGCCCGCGCCAACGCCGACCAGCGATAGGTATTTCGTTGCGGAGCGTGTATTGCACACTTTCGTACATCGTATGGTTGTCGATACCATATTTTTGAATGGCTTTTTTTGAGCGGTAGTCACCATACTTTTGCCAGGCTACCCTCATACAAGTCCGCTCACCTGCTCACAAAACTGACCCGGATATTTGTCGGCTAAAAGCTTGGCCGCTTCGGTCGGTGATTGCCAAGCTGTCTCAAGGCCCAATTCACCTGGGGATATTCTTTGACCATCGTTAAGTTTTACTTCGTATACCACTAGCAGTAGTGCTACATTGCCATGATTGGTAGGAACTTGCTTGTTCGATAAGACGGCTGTTAGCTGGGAGGCAGCCGCAATAGACTGCACACCGACTTCCTCGCTTAGCTCTCTGAGAAGTGCCGATTCGAGCTGTTCACCAGGTTCCATGCGCCCACCTGGTATGTCCCAGTAGATGCTCTGGTGTGTTGTTTCCCGTACCAGGAGCACTCTGCCTTGGTCATCACGCACCAGCGCCTTTACCCCCACTTGAAATAGTTGCTCGGACATATACAAGCATCATAGCATCAGTTGCAATTTTATGTTTTAGTTATATAATAGCCCATTATGACGCCCCAACAGTCCCTGAGTACATGGCTGAGGTGTTCGACACATGGCTACATAATGAAATAGTCGAGAGCAACTCCAATCGCAATAGTTATATGAATAATTTTGCCACTCATAAAAGTGGCTACCTGCAGCGCTTTGATGCTCAAGGAAACATGAACGCAGCTAAGCTACGGGCACATTATGATCGGCTCGTAACATTTACGACTACTTTTGCCGAGGAGCCCACAACAGAAATAAGCCTCGAAAGACAGCTATTCTGTATTCTGATGAAGGTATCTGGCTTGTATAGACACCAGTGTTACATAACTGCCATAACCGGTAAACAGTATGAGGAGCTTCGACACCAAGATAAGGCGGTGGGAATTGATATTATCCAGGCAATCAGGCGAGGCTTAGCAGATAATACGACCGATAAAAACACTATTGTCAGAGATACATTGCACTTAAATAATGCGGAATTTGAAGCTATGCAATCACTTCATGACTCTCAACCTCCGCGCGGTGAAAAGTTGAAGGTACTCAAGCACTATCAGTCAGCTTGGATAAGCTTGGGAGCCAGATACGTTCACTACGGAGCAGCCGTACTCGGCGGCATCGCCAATGTTCAATTGCTGGAAGCTAAAAGTCTTACAGATGTTACTGGTCACTACTATCCTTTTAAAGACTAGCTATAGGTGACCGTCGTCAATACCAACAAAAATACCGCGAAAGGCGGCACGCAACTTAACAGCTGCTGATTCAACATCGGCGCGCAGACTTCCTTCTGCTAGGGGGGTTGATTTTAATTCGGTCTCTGTACGCATACGAGTGTCACGTTCACCGCTACTGTGGGCGCCAAGAAACGGGCTTTGCAGCCCAGCTGCATGGTGCATAATCATTGCTTGTCGTAAGGCTCTTTGTACTGACATTTTCCTCCTAACTGGTTATGTTATGAGGTTTTTAGCTTCTCACAAAAACGCTCTCGCTGCTGTGACATATACCACTGCAATCGGCTTATTTCTTGGATACTAGTACTTCTATGACATTATTGGGCACCCAAATATCATCATCTCGAGCAAAACTTGGAGAAAGGTCTTCGTCATACTGGTCTATGTGTGTGATATCAAATCCAGCCGAACGCAAGGCAGAGGTAATCGTTCCTGGCGTGTGAAAATATCTTGTGTCCTTAGTCCCTACCATACTGATATATGTCGTCAGTTTCGTTATAGGGTCTACCTCGTTATCTGACTGTTGTGCCTCTGGACTTTTGTCTGACCTCACAACAATAAATAGCCTTCCTTTTTCTTTAAGAATAGTGTGTATACCGATGAGCGCAGTCATGAGGTCTTGTTCCGAAAGATAGTGCAGCACGAGCCGTGCGTACACAAAATCAAATGAATCGGGAGCATAGTGCTGCATACAATCTACAACGTCCTGTATGCGTATTTCAATCTGAGAAACATATTCTGAACTAGCAACAACATTGGCGATAGTCTCTGCACCGTCTGCATCCAGTGTAGTTGCGGTAATATGCCTCTCTGGATTCATGCTAGCCATAGCCATTTCTGCCTCACCCGCAGTCGATATGCCTACACTCAGAACCGATACGTCGGTATCTCGCAGCGCCTCTATACCGTTTTGTTCTGAGGGAGATTTGCCTTTCATATCACAAATCGCCCCAATTTTGGCCAATAGAAGTGTCAACATCAAGTTTGACCGGCAGGTCTGGGTAAATGGATTCCATGGTTGTTTTAAGAATGGTTGCCACTCGCTCTGCATCCCTCTCGGCGCACTCTACCAAAATAGAGTCGTGAATTTGGAGTAGTTGCCTAGCGCCATCAATAGTCGCAAGTTCTTTGTCCGCCGCGACCATGGCGAGTTTCATTAAATCCGCCTCGGTGCCTTGAATAGGCATATTCATGGCGGCACGCTCAGCCGCGCTGCGTACAATGAAGTTGCTTGAGCGAATATCGGGCATGGGACGACGACGACCAAGAAGTGTTTCGACATAGCCATCCTGCTTTGCCTGTTCTTTGAGGCCATCGAGGTACCCAAGCAGCGGTGCGCGCAGCCGGAAGTATTCGTCAATAAACTCTTTGGCCTGACCAAAGGTCATGCCGGTTGCAGCCGCGAGGCCGTGTGGACTCATGCCATACAGCACGCCAAAGTTGATTGTTTTGGCGTTGGAGCGCATTTGCTTCGTAACATCTTCTGGGCTACGTCCATAGACTTCTGCCGCAGTTGTGAGGTGAATGTCGGCACCGCGGTTAAACATGGCTATCATATCGGCATCGCCACTCATAGCGGCCGCCAAGCGTAGCTCAAACTGACTGTAATCGGCGCTCACAAATACATTACCCTTGCCCGCAACAAAGGCAGTGCGAATATGCTTGCCTAGCTCGGTGCGAACCGGGATGTTTTGAAGATTGGGGTCAGTACTGCTCAGCCGCCCGGTCTGAGCCGTAGCCAGATTGAAGGTGGTATGGATACGTCCATGCCCATCGGTTTGCTGAGGAAGCGTATCGATATAGGTGTTTTTGAGCTTAGTAACCTCACGGTATTGTGAGATGAGGTCAATGATGGGATGTTGACCGCGGAGCTTGTCGAGCTCGCTGGCTGCCGTACTATAGCCAGTTTTGCCCTTTTTGATGCCCTGAGTCGGCAATGCTAGCTTATCAAACAAAATAACTGCCAGCTGGGCTGGAGAGGCGATGTTAAATTCCTCATCTGCATGACCATATATTTCCTGCTCTAAGTCAGATATTTTGTCGGCAACAGTGTCGGCAAACCTTGCCAGATACGCACTGTCAAGTAAAATCCCTTCGTATTCCATGCGCGCCAGCACCGGAATTACTGGCAAATCAACCTTTTTAATTAGTGTATCCAGGCTAGGTAACGTCTGTAATTCTGCCCTCTGCTGAACTGCCAGTGCGTGTATAACTGCACAAACATCTGCCGCCAGCAATACAAATTCGTCATCACTGATGTTTTCAAAACCTGAACCATCATAGCCAATGTCGCGCGCCAATTCAGTCAGTGACAATTCACGACGCAAGCTATTAAGTGTAAACGAGCCGATTAAGACATCGTGCGCAACCTCTGGCAGGGACTGCATACCCAAATCCAGCAGCACTTTGAGAGTGTTTTTAATGTCGTAACCAACTAAGCGGGTGGTTGCCAATTGAGCAAGAATGGATTTGCTATCAAGCTTACTGACGTCAAATAGGTAAGCAGTTGAGGTACTTGGGGCAACTACTAAGTATCTTGGGTCGCGTCCGGCAACACCACTGTTTCGGCTCGTAATAACAACTTCCGTCTGGGATGGCAGAATAACCTCTTTAAGTTTTACCTCATTGTCGATTAGGACCATTTGCAGTCGTGGAATTTTGCTGGTAGTTCGTGGGGTGGCGTGCTGGGATAAATCTACATGAAGCACCTGGGGTATTTGCCTGGCCAGGCTGCGAAACTCGAGCTTCTCTAGCATAGCAACAATTCGCTCGGCATTCGCGCCAACATGGCTGTCGAGACGTTCTAAGTCGAGTGGCAGTGGGGCGTCACACCAAATAGCGCCGAGTTTTTTGCTGAGATAGGCCGAGTCTTTACCAGCCTCGAGCTTTTTGCGTACACTTTCTTTCACCTGCCAGAGGTTTTCGTAAATGCCATCGAGGGTTTTGTAGTCTTGCAGCAGCTGGATGGCCGTTTTTTCGCCAATACCTGGCACTCCCGGGATATTATCGGAGCTGTCACCTTTGAGCGCCTTGAGGTCCAAAAATTGATCCACCTCCAGACCATACTTGGCACGAAAACTAGCTGGTGAATACAATTCTATATTGCTTAGACCCTTTTTGAGCACATATACCTTGGTTAGGTCGCCTACTACCTGAAGCGCATCGAGGTCAGAGGTCACTAGCATAGTCTCTATTTCTTGTTTGCTCGCTTGTTTTGCAAGCGTACCCATCAAATCATCGGCCTCATAGTCATCCATTTCGTACAATGGCCAGCCAAAGGCCTCAAGTAGCTCATGTAATACAGGAATTTGTTCATAAAAGTCCGGCGGCGCTGGCTTGCGGCCGGCTTTGTACTCTGGATACATTTCGAGTCGTTTGCGAATGTTGGTTTTTGGCTTATCCCAGGCTACAGCCACATAGTCAGGTTCGAGCTTGCGAATGACTTCAAGTGCCATGGTGGCGAATCCAAACACTCCGCCGGTGGGCGTGCCGTCTTTGGTAGCGAGACTGCCCATAGCATAGTAGCCTCGATAAAATACGCTTTTACCGTCTATAACGACGAGTCGTTTGCGGTCCGCCTCTTTTTCCATAGAGGTAGTATACCCCTGTTAGCTCTCGGCTCCAAAACATATATTGTCCTACCTAGCGTCTGGAGAAGAGAAAATTGGGTTGGCGTTTTCAAACACCTCACCAGTCGCAAGCGGCCCTACCGCCTGAATTACTCCGCTAGAGAATATGGAGGTATCGTATACCTCTCCCTTGGTAAATGTTTTGGGGCCAATATCGTCTAAATGTACCCACCGAGCACCACCTAAGCCTTCAAAACTATAGATGCCATCCCTTGGCTGTCCGGTATATTTTAGGGCGGCATGAAAAGTCGGTGATGTAAGACGCATGTTTGATTCCCTTCTGTTTGTTTACATTGCCGCCACGTACTGTACTGCTTGCGGTACTCTCTGTCAAATAGTGCTCTAAGGTAGCTTTAGACAAGGTTTTGGCTGATATCTTGCTCAAGAGCTTCAAGTGAGTTTTCGTTGACAAGCGTACTATCTACTTTTTGGCGAACGGCTGACATGTCGAGCTTCGCACTATCACCACTGGTGGACATTTCGGCTGCTTCTTCTGCCTGGAACTGTTCGAACGTTTTGTTGTCTTCTCCGCCCCTGCCTCTGTTTGCGGCCTGGATTCTGTCATAACGAATACGTTGGTCTGCATCAACCCAGACAACCTTGCCGCCTAGTTCGTGCACACGGTCCACCTCCCCGGGATTGCGTAGACTCGACACAGCAAGCCCGTCGTAGGAGCCAGCTGAAGCATTGTAGCTCGCCACTGCTTTATCTATGAGTACTCCGAGTCCGCCCACGCGACGCCACTCGGCACTGATTGAACGCAGATTTTCACGCTCGACTAATAAACCACGCGCCCGACATTCGTCACGCAGTAAATCCGAAACCGATATAAACATATAGTTGTGCTGAGAGGACAAAATATGGCCTACCAAGTCCTTGCCACTGCCATTTGTGCCAGATATGCCAAGTAGTTTCATGGTGCTGATTGTATCAATTCAGGTGCAAAATGCCTAGTTATCGTACAGCCGTGTACGGAGCACAAACAGTCTTAACAAGACAATGAATACAAAAATCGCTACTACACCAACAGCTATACTTGTTAGGCCAGCAAGGTAGTCACCCGCAGTAATCATGGCCCTAAATTCTTCGTTTATCCAAGGAATAAGCTTTCCCGAACTAGCAACCAATGCGAGCGCTGTGGCCCCAGCGGCAGATTTTAATAGCGTTCGAATGGTATGTTCTTTTTTCTCAAGGGCGAGTGACTGGGGAGTGGTGCTAAAAATATGACGCATTGGCAGTTCCGATGTATATGCCCGCACAATGGCCACCAAGAGTGAAATAATTGCGTATGTTATGGCCCCCACAAACATCCAAAACAAGAATACGCCTGCAGTATTAACAAAGCCGGTGTCGAGATGCGCTGTGAGAGACGTAAAGAAAGACTCGGCCTCTGTGCCCGTTTGGCTATCTAATATCTTTTGTCTGATGAGTGATAGATTACCCAGTATAAGGAGGGTTACAATGCTACTTGGTATCAGGATTGCTTCAAGTGCTGTGGGAAGATATATTTTTTCTTTCATGTGTCTAGTGCAATTATACGATACCGTACGGCCGACAAAAATACCAAAACGTAGGCTGAAGCAAATAGACTATTTGATGTAGTCGTGCAGTTTGCGCGCGTCTTTGTGCTTGCGCAGTTTAGCAAGCGCTTTGGCTTCGATTTGGCGAATGCGCTCCCTTGTAACTCTGAATTCTTGTCCTACCTCTTCGAGAGTGTGTTGTTTGCCATCTTCAAGCCCAAAACGAAGCTTTAAAATTTTTTGCTCACGTTCGGTCAAGGCGCCTAGCATGTCTTTGACCTGCTCTTTAAGCAGTTGCCCTGTTGCTGATTCCTCGGGAGTAATGGTATCTTCGTCTTCAATAAAGTCTGCCAGCACCGATTCTTCTTCATCATCACGAATTGAAGCATCAAGCGATGAAATATCTTGTTTAATCTTCATAATGTGCTCGACTTTGAGCACATCTATTTCCATTTCTTTGGCAATTTCGTCGTTGGTTGGCTCCCTGTTAAGCTCTTGGGTTAAACGACGCTGTGTACGAAGGAGCTTGTTGATGGTTTCGACCATATGCACAGGAATACGAATCGTGCGTGCCTGATCAGCAATAGCCCTCGTGATAGCCTGGCGAATCCACCATGTGGCATAGGTACTAAATTTAAAGCCCTTGTCTGGGTCAAACTTTTCAACTGCACGCAGCAGTCCAGTATTACCTTCTTGAATTAGGTCAAGCAAATCAAGACCGCGCCCAACATATCGCTTGGCAATTGACACCACTAAACGCATGTTGGCTTCGGCCATCTGGTCTTTGGCCTCTTTGTCGCCAGAGACGACTCGTTGGGCCAACTCTAGTTCTTCCTCGGCATTAAGCAGAGGAATTTTGCCTATCTCGCGTAAATAGAGACGTACCGAATCATCAGCAATATCGTCTAGATAGGTCTGATCCTCGATAACGATTTCTTCGTCTTCTTGCTCGGCATCCATAAGCCATTCATCACTAAGTTCGGTGGGCGTTGGCTCCTCGGGTACGGTTACTTCAATACCGGCCTCTGCAAGTTCCGCATACAGCGAATCAAGCAACTCGACATTT
>JAGQNR010000006.1 GCA_020427985.1 Candidatus Saccharimonadota bacterium
ACTGGTGAGGTTGAGCTCCCAGCTGACAAAGAAATGGTTATGCCAGGCGACACCGTGACCTTTAAGGTTAAACTGCTTGCTCCTATTGCTATGGAGCAGGGTCTTAACTTTGCTATCCGCGAAGGTGGTCGCACCGTAGGTGCTGGTGTTGTGACCAAGATTACTAAGTAATCAGGCACCCTTATGCCGTAAAAGCTCCGAGACAACTCGGAGCTTTTACTTTAACCATATGGTAGCTAAGCTGGATGGTTGCTATACTATTTGATATGACAGAGGTGCCAGAGGAAAGTTTTATAGATTACTATGCGGCGCTTGGAGTAGAGCCACATGTTGATGCTGCGACTCTTAGAGCAGCTTTTTTGCACCGTGCCAAAGACCTCCACCCAGATACAGGCGGAGAAGTTGAAGACATGCAACAACTCAATCTTGCCTATGCGACTCTTCGGAATGTCACCAAACGGCGAGCTTACGACCTGCTGCATCAATTCCACACGGGCAGAGCCGAACTCCATTATCGGACAGTCAATGAACCCACATCTAGTGCCACGAGTGATATGTCGGATAACGAAATAGATGAGTTTATTAATCAAATATTCCGCGAGTACGCCATTAAACCGCCCAAAAAACCGCGTAGCGCTATTCTTAAAGACGATTTGCTGGCCAAGGTACAGCGTAAACGACGACCAAAGCCAGGCAAATCATAGCTCGTTGCTTGTCCTGCAAGCATAGATATAGTACAGTTGGCTACCATGGAGCAGTATCCGGAAGAAGAAGCTGGTTTTGACTTTGCAGCTTATGAAGCCGATTTTTGGCTGGCCGATATTGAAGAGCAACAAGCGCATGACCAGCATAGGCAGCAGTTAATCGATACTTTTAGCACCATACATCCGGACTACAACCATAATTTATTTTTGCTCGAGTTTGAGGCGGCGACTCAGCGCAGTCCATACCCCATCTTAGCGGCCCAGCACGACCCTAAGCAATATCTTGACGAAATTGTAGCTCTGCCCAGACTACCCGAGCATGTTTTAGCGGAGCGTGCCCAAAGCGACTCATTGTTTGCTACCGCGATTGTGCGCATCAAATTAGACTTTGCTGCCCGTGCCCGCTCGTTGTATGGTAGTTCGGCCTCGTGGCTCGAGGCCATGTTTGATTACCAATGTCCAGTGGAGCCCCTGCTCGCACACACATCTGACGTAGAAGTCATTGCGGCCCACACCTGCGCGTATGGTATATCCCCTCATGATGAACGTCGTTTTGAAATGGCTCTGTTCACTCACTACGATGACTTACTCGACAAGGCTCAATTGGAGTTTTCGGACTTGTCACCCGCTGTTGGTCAGTATTTTAGTGAGTATGCATGTAGCTGGGGATTGAGCGCGGCACGACGCTTATGGGTACAGAATAGGACTGTCATATCAGCCGAGGCCATAGCCCGAAGCGACACGGAGTACAAACAGCACATTGAGTCAGTATTCAATGCAGTGGGAACAATGAGTATTGCTCACGGACTTCCACTTGAAGCATGGACGGCTTCATTTGGTAGGGCGGCTACACTTGTTGCGGCCGAGTTTGCAAGGAACCTCCCAGAAGCATAGGCATTGTATTTTTGCGAGAAGATGATGTATACTATAGAAGTAAACCAGTAGTTTTGACTAAAAGCCGTGCGTCGTCCCAAGTGAAGTCGTAAGGTGTTACAAAACCAAGTCGGGTTGAGCCGACACGTTTGCAACGGGAGTGGACGACGTTTTTCGCCGCCAATCCTTGTCAAAATCATTAATATTTTATCCTGGAGGATATCCCATGACAGACGCCAAAACCGCCGACAAAAAACAACGAATTCGTATTCGCCTTAAAGCCTACGACCACAAAATCATCGATCAAGCTGCCAAACAAATTGTCGATACTGCACTTCGCACTGGTGCGAGCCTGGCCGGACCCATTCCGCTGCCAACCCGCAAAAGCACCTTTACTGTCATTAAGAGCCCCCATGTGTACAAAAAGGGTCGTGAGCAGTTTGAAATGCGTGTTCACAAGCGTCTTATTGATGTGTTTGAACCTACGCCCAAGACTATCGACAGTCTGATGAACTTGTCACTGCCAGCTGGTTGTGACGTCGAAATCAAGATGTAACATCTCTAGATATGGGTAGGCGCACAGAGTTTACCCATTTTTTATGTCCAGTAAATATTGACAAAACATAAGCAAAATGCTATAATAAAACAATATGAGCATGACAGATTACCCACAGCATCTGCAGTTTGCCATTACCCACGAACTTGCAAACGGGCTATCACACCCTGCCCACAGAAAGAAAGAAGGTTTTTTGGCCGCCGCAACGGCAGCATTTTCTGCTGAAGAGCTTTCAAACCTAGAACGACGCTATCCAGCAGATAGAGTTGGTGAAATTGTTACTGCGTTAGAGCTTGGTACGATTCGAGATGCAACCCGTCGTCAAAATCTAGAACTTGAGAATGTCGGCCACCTAATATGGGAATCATCAAACCCCGACAGCTACGCTGAGCGTTATAACGCACTGGCAGGAAATAGTAGCCGGCTGTTAGAATATATTGATTTTTTTCAACAAGCCAGCCAAGAATTGTTTGCACGTAAAGCCTCTCCATACAACCCACCTGAAGTTATTCGTAAGCATATAGAAGACCTTGGCCTTCAACGTCCCGTAGCCGCACAGGCAGAGGTTGGCAAGGTCGCCCTAGAGCTACTAGGCTGTTTTCAGCGCGGCAACTGGGAGGGTACAGCTATTATTGACGACCCAATGCGTAAGTTACGCGAAGAGCTACTCGCTGACCGTCGCTATGGCTACAAAGAGCTAGAAACCCCTGGTCAAAAAAAGATTACCTATCGATTTGAAAAGCTTCCAGATAACAAAGCTGGTGAAGGTCACGCTTTTGGCCTCATAACAAGACGCCGCAACGTGGCAAATGTGTTAGGCAACATTGGTATATTCAAGCAGTCTCATGGGCTCGTAGTTATTGATTATCTTGACGAAAAGATAAAGCAGTTGGTCGACAAGGTAGGATTTGGAGTGATAGACAAAAACGGTGCTGCTACTATGGTCGGTAAACAGTTTGAGGCCGATATTACTTCCGAAAAGGGTGCATCTCGGGCGATTGTGCCTACTAGCGCCCACTACCTCATGTTAGCCAAGCGGTCTACAGCGTAAGTGGTGTATACTACTAGTTATGGCTAAAAAACAAAAAAAACCAACTAAATTATCGCAATCTAAACGAACGATGTATTTGGCTGGTGACAGCAGCTCGGACATGGAGTTTTTACTCAAATTAACACTGTATGTCATCATGGGTTCGCTCTGGCTCAAGATTACCCACCTGGGTACGAGCATGAACATACCGATTCCGGTAGGGCTACTCGTGGGTTTACTGTTTACCGCCAACGAGCGCTTTCGGGTGGACCGCAAAATAGAGTATGCGGCGCTGATTGTGGCGGCACTGTTTGGGTTTTTGGCACCGTTTGGCTTGTATATGAACTTATAGTCGCTCCTGATACTTTACAAAATAGCAAAAGTGTGCTAAAATGCCCTAATGACAAAATGTGCTTATTCTGAGCCACAAGAGTTTTACCCCTTTAAGATTGCTAAAAGTGGGGTGCAGGTGTTGGATGTGCCCACCGAACATTATTCGAGTGACTATGTTGCACAGCTACATCAAGCGGCCCTAGCCCACCCCGAACAACAACAAATAGCCTTTACGCCCGGCCAAGCAGACTGTAATGAGGGCAATAGTAGCCTTTATTCTGCAGGCACGCTTCGGGCTGGTCATAAACGGGCACTACAGTTAGCTAAATTAGTCGGGACTGCAAGAGGCACGGCTGCCGAAGAGCTGGCCGTGCAGCAAGCGGGGAGATACAAAGAGGTAGCAGGCTTTGTAAATGGGTTAGAGCATATCTTTAGCGCACCAATAGAAGCAACTCCACTTCAAAATCCTCAAAAGTCTCAACGAAAAGTTGACTTTAGTCACGCCTAGTCGTGTTTACCCCAATCTACTTCTATAATGTAGTATATACAACGGGTTGACAGGTGTTAGAGTTTTGTGGTAATCTGTTTGTTACATACAAACAAGCAAGTTTGGTGTTGTGAGGTAGGTCGACAGGCCCTGCAAGGGAGTTTGCCGAAACCGCCGACCACTAAGGTGTAGCCGTTTGTGCCAATGTACAAGGAACAAACCACCTACCCCCAAGCAAGCTATAACCAAAGGAGCACGGTGTAATAAACCGTGAACGCTATGAAGGCACTCATTACGAGAAAGGTTGGCATGACCAGTACCATCGCAGAAGACGGTACCGTGCAAGCTGTTACCTTGCTTTCCGCTAGTCCCTGCGTGATTACGCAGGTCAAAACCGACGAAACAGATGGCTACACCGCCGTCCAGATCGGATTTGAAGAGGCGAAAGAAGCAAAAACTGCAAAACCACAAGTAAACCATTTTAAGACTGCGGGTGTTATGCCCAAGGTAGTACGCGAGTTCCGTGTTGGCGAAATCACCGAAGACCTCAAAGTAGGCAGCAGCCTTACTGCAGAGGTTTTTTCAGTTGGTGACGTGGTACACGTAACCGGTACGAGTAAGGGCAAAGGTTGGGCTGGTACTATCCGCCGCCATAACTTCCATCGTCAGCGCAAAACGCACGGTGGCAAGGGCAATACCCGTAAAGTTGGTTCTATTGGTTCAATGTACCCACAGCACATCCTCAAGGGCAAGAAAATGGCCGGTCATCTTGGTCACGACCAAGTCACCGTTCGCAACCTACGTATTGCATTGGTTGACGTCGAAAAGGGCTACATTGGTGTGGTCGGCGCAGTTCCTGGCCCACGCAAAGGTATTGTTACCCTGAAGGGAGACGCATAATGGCTACTCCAACATATACTGTTAGTGGCGTAAAGGCATCGGTCGCTGCCAAGCTTGGCAAAGATGTCTTTGGCGTCGAAGTTGCCAATCACCAGCTCGTTAAGCAAGCCTACGAGGCATACCTGGCGAATGGCCGCGCTAACCTGGCTGTCGTTAAAACCCGTGGCCTCGTTCGCGGTGGTGGTAAGAAGCCATGGAAGCAAAAGGGTACTGGCCGCGCTCGTTTTGGTAGCTCACGCAACCCAATCTGGCGTGGTGGTGGTATTGTTTTTGGTCCGACTGGGTCAGAGAACTACACCATCAAAGTGCCAGTTGCCGCCAAGCGCGTTGCACTGCGTCAGGCGCTCAGCCTGGCTAACGAGGCAAATAAGTTCATCGTACTTGAGAACCTCGCCAGCAAAGACGGCAAAACTGCCGATATGGCTAACCTGCTTGCTAAGGTTGGTGTTACGCGTGACACTCTGGTTGTTGTCACCGACAAAACCCCAGAGCTTGTACGTGCAACAGCAAACCTCCCCCATGTCATGCTCGTGAGTGCCAAATATCTTAATGTTTTTGACATTATGAACGCACACCACATTGTTATGACGACCGATGCAGTCAAGGTAGTTGAAGCGTGGCTCAAGCCCACTCCTAAGACCACAAAGGAGACAAAATAATGCACGTACTGAAACCACGACTCAGCGAAAAGGCCTTTGCTCAGAGCCAAACGACGGGCACCTTTGCTATTGATGTCTCGACTGAACTCAATAAGTACCAGGTTGCCGAGGCAGTTGCCAAGCAATTTGATGTAGAGATTAAGAGCGTTCGCTTGGTGAACCGCAAGGGCAAGACTAAGCGCGTCATGAATACTACCGGCAAGCGCCAGAGCAACCGCAAGGGTGCTCAGCCTGACACCAAGAAGGCCTATGTCACACTCAAGGCCGGCAGCCACTTGCCGTTCTTTGCTGCCGCCGAGGAAGAAATCGCCAAAGCCAATGAGGCAAAAGCCAAAGAGGCAAAAAAGGCTTCCAAGGTGAAATCAAAGACCGATAAGGCCGACAAGCCTGCGAAAAAGGAGGCTAAATAATGCGTTTTATTAGGGAAAAGAGCAGTCAGAGCGAAAAATCACACTTTTTCGCACTGCGCGATGAGAAAAACCGCATGGTTTGTCTCATGAGCCAGAATGGAATGGAGGCGTAGTTATGGCTATTAAGCAGTACAACCCAACGACTCCTGGTCGTCGCGGTATGAGCAGCCAGGACTTTGATGTCATTACGACCAAAAAGCCGGTTCGCTCACTCATTGTTACCAAAAAGCGTGGCAGTGGTCGTAACAATCAAGGACGCATCACGACTCGTCACAAGGGTGGCGGTGCTCGTAAGTTTTACCGACTGGTGAACTTCAACTTCCAGGGCGAAGCGACTATCGAGCATATCGAATACGATCCAAACCGTAGCGCCCGCATCGCTCGCCTTAAGGATAGTAGCGGCGCGTATCACTATGTGCTGGCTGCCAGTGGCATGACCATCGGCCAAAAGGTCGTTTCTGCCGAAGAAACTGCCATTGAGTCTGGCAACCGCCTACCGCTCAAAAACATCCCAGTTGGTTCATCTATCCACGCTATCGAGCTTCAGCCCGGTCGCGGCGCCCAAATGGTGCGTAGCGCCGGTAATAGTGCTCAGTTGATGGCTAAAGAAGGCGAGTATGCTCAGGTGAAGCTGCCAAGTGGCGAAGTCCGCAAAGTCAGCATTGAGTGTACCGCTACGCTTGGTGTTGTCGGTAACGAGCAGCACCAAAACGTTAAAATCGGCAAGGCTGGTCGCAACCGACACCTCGGCAAGCGTCCAAGTGTGCGTGGTGTTGTTATGAACGCCGTAGACCACCCTCACGGTGGTGGTGACGGTGGCCGACACCGTATGGCGAAGGCACCTCGTACCCCTTGGGGTCAGAAGACACTTGGGTTCAAGACACGCCGCCGCAAGTCCACTAATAATATGATCGTCCGCACACGGCATGCGGCTAAGAGGAAGTAATCAAGGGTATGAATATTTCTGATATTGGTGTTGAGATTTCCCTCGTAAGTGGCAGGCTGGAAGTTGGTCGCACGAATCAAGAAGTGTGGTCATCATTCTTGGATTGCGACCAGAACATCAAGTACTTGGGTTGTTCTGTTGTGCGGCTAGCTCGCAACGTGGTTGTGTCTAAAGCAGGACGCTTTGTTGTGCCCACTGATGCGTTAAAGGAGACTGCAATTCGTGCAGCTGAAATTGAACCACCGTTGACCCCACGACAAATGTTTGAATATGCTGCTGGTATTCAATTTGGGCTTGATGAAAATAATATGTTAAATAATCTGGATTAAGGAAGAAGGGTAGAGTATGAGTCGTTCATTAAAGAAGGGGCCGTTTATCGATCCGAAGCTCGCTAAAAAAGCAGCAGCGCTTGGCCCAGAGGATCGCACTATCATCAAGACCTGGAGTCGTGCTTGCACGATTACGCCTGACTTTGTTGGCAAGACATTTGCTGTCCATAACGGCAAAGTACATGTGCCGGTGTATGTCACCGAAAACATGGTTGGCCACAAACTTGGCGAATTTAGCCCAACACGCAAGTTCCGTAGCCACGGCGGCAAGTTAGCGAAGGGGAAATAATATGAAATACTTCGCATTAAATCAGGGGTTCGGGGTACGGGTTCTGGGTTCGGCGGATCGTCTATACCCTATACCCTTTGCCCTATACCCTAAAGTGACCGGAGGGAACGTATAATGGCAGTTAAAGCAGAATCAAAAGGTGTACGCCTGAGTCCGCGCAAAGTTGCAGCTGTGGCTGCACTTGTCCGGGGTCGTACGGTGGCTGATGCGATTGTCATTCTCGAGCACACACCACGCCGTGCAGCGCTGTCGGTACTCAAGACCGTTAAAAGCGCCCAGGCCAATGCCGCTCACAACCACAACTACAAGGCAGATACACTCGTTATCACCGAAATCACTGTCAATCACGGTCCACGCATGAAGCGATTCCGCCCAGCAGCGATGGGACGAGCACTGCCCTACATGAAGCGTTCATCACATATCCGCGTACTCGTCGACGGCGAGCAACGTCCAGCAAAGAAACCAGCCGAAGTTAAATCTACAGGGGCAAAAAAGCCAACTGCAGTGAAAGGAGCAAAATAATGGGTCAGAAAGTTAACCCCATTAGCATGCGCCTACAGGCCAACAAGGACTGGCGAAGCAAGTGGTTCGTTGGCAAGCGTCAGTACGCTGAGTATCTTGCCCAGGACCTGCGCGTTCGCAAGCTTATCCAGGACAAGTTTGGCTCTCGTGGTGCAATCAATAAAGTTGATATCGAGCATTCACCCAACCTCGTCACCGTCACTATCGCTACCGCCAAAGCCGGTGTTGTGATTGGACGTGGCGGCCAGGGTGCGCAAGAAATCAAAGCCGCTATCGAGAAAGTGTATGGCGTGGCTACTCGTGTCAACATCGAGGAAGTCAAGAAGCCAGACCTTTATGCGAAATTGGTTGGCGAAAATATCGCTCATCAGCTCGAGCGCCGCATGAGCTTCCGCCGTGCTATCAAGAGCGCAGCCGCTGCTACCATGCGCGCTGGCGCCAAAGGGGTACGTATTGAGGTTGCCGGACGATTGAACGGTGCCGAAATGAGCCGCCGCGAAAAGGAAGCCCAGGGTTCTGTGCCACTCCACACCATTCGTGCTGATATTGACTTCGCAAGCGTACGCGCACAGACCATTGCTGGTGTGATTGGCGTTAAGGTATGGATTTACAAGGGGGAAAAGTAAGATGCTACTCCCTAAACGAACAAAATTCCGCAAGGTCCGCAAGGGCAAGATTCGCGGCGTTGCCACAGCTGGTAACTACATCGCCTACGGTGAGTATGCACTTCAGGCTCAGGGCAACGAACGTATCACGAGCCGTCAAATCGAGGCTGCTCGTCAAGCTATGACCCGCTATATCAAGCGTGGTGGTAAGATTTGGATTCGCATATTCCCACACACCCCAGTGACCCGCAAGCCACTTGATGTCAAGATGGGCAGTGGTAAGGGATCGCCAGAGTTTTTTGTCGCTAAGGTACGACCAGGTACGATTATGTTTGAAATGCAGGGCGTCCAAGAAGAAGTTGCTCGCGAAGCCATGCGGCTCGCCAGTCATAAGCTCCCTGTTAAGACCAAATTTGTGGTGAAGGAGGGCGCGTAATGAAAGTTGCAGATATCCGCAAGCTCTCAACTAAAGAGCTCGCAATAGAGGTCACTAAGCTAAAAGATGAGATTGCTGAGCTACGTCGACACATCTATATGGGCGACAACCAAAACGTCCGTGTTGTACGGGGTAAGCGCAAAGATCTCGCCCGCATGCTGACCGTACTAAGTGAAAATCTCGTTAAGGAGGCAAAATAATGGCCAAGAGCATTACTGGCGTGGTCTCCAGCGACAAGACCGATAAGACTATAGTGGTAACCGTCCGCGAAAAAAAGACGCATCCACTCTACCGCAAGCAGTACACCACCACTAAAAAGTTTATGGCGCACGACGAAAAGAATGAAGCTAAGATGGGTGATACCGTTGTCATCATCGAAACTCGACCAATCAGCCGCCGCAAAAGCTTCACGCTTGACCATATTGTCGAGAAGGCTGGCGTGACCCACACCGAGGCAACACCTGAAGTGCCTGGTGTGTCTGACAAGCCCGCCAAGGAGGACAAGTAGTATGGTCCAACAAGAAACTCGGCTGGTTGTTTGTGACAACAGCGGTGCCAAGGAAATCCTATGCATTCGCGTACTAGGTGGCACGAGGCGTCGCTATGCCAAGGTCGGCGACATCATCACCGCTACAGTTAAAGAAGCCAACCCAACCGGCAATGTCAAGAAAAAGAGTGTCGTCCGCGCAGTAGTGGTGCGCACTCAAAAGGAAATTAAGCGCAAAGATGGCAGCACTATCAAATTTGACGACAATGCAGCCGTCATCATCGGTGACGATAAAAACCCTAAGGCAACGCGTATATTTGGACCAGTGCCACGCGAGCTGCGCGATATGGGCTACGCTAAGATTATTAGCTTGGCGCCGGAGGTACTTTAATGAATACTAAGCAAACCAGCAACAAACTCTTCAAAATTCGTCTTAAGAAAGGCGACCTTGTACAGGTGCTTTCTGGCAAATACAAGGGCAAACAAGGCAAGATTGTGGCGACACATGCGTCCGACAATAAAGTGACCGTCGAAGGCATTAATATTGTCAAAAAGCACATGAAGCCCAATCGTACGCACCCACAGGGCGGTATCGTTGAGATTACGAAGCCAATTTGGGTAAGCAAGGTCGCTGTGGTTGACCCAAGCGCAAAAAAACCAACCCGTGTTGGTTACCAGCTCAATAAGGATGGTAGCAAGACACGTGTCTACAAATCATCTGGCAAAGAGATTAAGATAGAAGCCCCTACAAAAGTAACCGCTAAGAGTAAAGATAAAAGCGAGAAAGGTACAAAGGTACTCTAATGGCCGAAGCAACCAAAAAAGCTCCCAAGTACGTCGCTCGTCTCAAGGCTGACTACGAGGGTAAGTATGTCAAAGAGCTCCAAAAGGAGTTAGAGCTTGCAAATGTGCACCAGGTGCCAGTATTGCAGAAGATTGTCGTTAATGTTGGGCTTGGCAAAGCCAAAGACGACAAAAAGACTATTGAAGCTGCCAAGAACACCTTGCGCAAAATTACTGGCCAAGAGCCAGTTGAAACGGTCGCCAAAAACTCTATCGCCGGCTTCAAGCTACGTGAGGGTAACATGATTGGCCTCAAGCTAACATTGCGTGGTGAGCGTATGTATGAATTTATGGACCGCCTGATTAACATCGTGTTGCCACGTCTCCGTGACTTCCGCGGTGTCAGTGGTAAGGCGTTTGACAAGCAAGGCAACTATAGCCTTGGTCTGACCGACCAGAGCGTGTTCCCTGAGCTGACGTTTGAAGAAACCACCACGCCACACGGCATGCAGTTTGTGTTTGTCGTCAAGACCGAGGACAAGGCACATGCCAAGGCGCTGCTCGAGAAATTTGGAATGCCGTTTGAAAAGGAGGGCAAATAATATGGCAAAGAAATCCATGCTCGCCCGCGATGCAAAACGGGCAAAAATGATTGACAAATACGCCGCAAAGCGCAAAGAGCTCAAAGAGCTCGGTGACTTTGACGCACTGGCTAAACTGCCACGCAACAGCTCACCAACTCGTCGCAAGAACCGTTGTGTCGTGACCGGGCGTCCACACGGCTACATGCGACAGTTTGGGCTCAGCCGTATACAGTTCCGAGAAGAAGCAAGCAAGGGTAACATCCCTGGTGTAACGAAAGCGAGTTGGTAATATGAGCGTGACTACTACCGATCCTATCGCCGACATGCTGACCCGCATCCGCAACGCTATCGCTGTCGGTAAAAACGAGGTTTCATTGCCTCACAGTAAAGCTAAAGAGCATGTAGCCATCAGCCTGCGCAACAACGGCTTTTTGCACGATGTTCGTGTGGCTGACCTAAGTGTTGGCAAGCAGTTGACCATCGTCATCAATCTCGAGGGCGAGAACGCTCACATTACCGAGATTAAGCGCCTGAGTAAGCCTGGCCGCCGTGCCTATACCAATGCCCGCGAAATCCCAACAGTTAAAAGCGGACGTGGTGTGCTCATCATCAGCACTAGCAAGGGCTTGATGACTGGCGCTGAAGCAAAACAACAAGGAGTTGGCGGCGAGCTAATCTGCCAAGTGTATTAATAAGAACGAAAGGAGAGATAAGAGATAAGAGATAAGAGATAAGATAAATACTTCTTAACTCCTAACTCCTAACTCCTAACTCTAAACAACTATGAGTCGAGTAGGAAAACTACCCATTCAGATACCCAGCGGTGTGACAATCACTGTCGACTCAGACACAATCAAAGTGTCTGGGGCCAAGGGCAATCTGGAGACCCCTCAACTAGAGGGAATAACTGTAAAAATCGAGGATGGTGTACTTACCGTCACTCGTGCCAATGACGAACCCAAAATTCGGGCTGCCCACGGCCTTATCCGCGCCCTCATCAACAATATGGTGACTGGTGTTACCCAAGGCTTTAGTAAGCAGCTAGAACTCAATGGTGTTGGTTACCGCGTGGCGATGCAGGGCACTGACCTCAAACTCAACATTGGCTTTAGCCACGACGTTATCTACAAAGTACCAGCGGGCGTACAGGTTGCGGTTGAACAAAACAAAATGACAGTGAGCGGTATCGACAAACAGCAGGTGGGCCAAGTCGCCGCCGAGATTCGCGCACTCAAGAAGCCAGAGCCGTACAAGGGCAAGGGCATCAAATACGTTGACGAACGCATTTTGCGCAAGTCTGGTAAGTCAGGGAAGGACAAATAATTATGAGCCTTAGCTTAAAACTACAGAATCGTGCTCAGCGCAAAAACCGCATCCGTGCAACAGTGAGCGGTACGACCGAACGTCCTCGCCTGAGCGTACACATTAGCAATACAAATGTCAGTGCGCAGATTATTGACGATGTAACACACAAGACAGTTGCCAGTGTTACTTCTGTTGGCTCCAAGGTCGCCAAGGGTACTTTGACCGAAAAGGCTGCTTGGGTTGGCGCAGAGATTGCCGCCAGCGCCAAAAAAGCAAAGGTCACAGCAGTAGTATTTGACCGTAGTGGACGTAAGTACCATGGACGTATCAAGGCGCTTGCTGATGCAGCACGCGAGAAAGGATTGGAGTTCTAATATGGCCGAAGAAGCAATCAAACAAGCTGCTGCTGAAGTCGCAGCACAAACCCAGGCTCCAGCCCGAGGTCCTCGTGGCCAAGGTGGCCAGGGGCGAGACGGCGGTCGTGGCCCTCGCGGTCCACGCCGAGATAACCGCAATCAGCAGCCACCCGAAGAAAAACAATTTGACGAACGTGTCGTGCACATTGACCGAGTTGCCCGCGTTGTTAAGGGCGGTCGACGCTTCCGTTTCCGTGCACTCGTCGTCGTTGGTGACCGTAAGGGTAAGGTCGGTATCGGCCTGGCTAAGGGTGCCGATGTAACCGCTGCCGTTGCCAAGGCAACTGACGTTGCCAAAAAGCAAATGGTTAAGGTAACACTATACAAAGGTACCTTGCCGCACGAAGCCGAGGCCAAAGTGAGTGGTGCCCGTATTCTCATTATGCCCGCTGCGCCCGGTACCGGCTTGATTGCAGGTGGCGTTGTGCGCACCGTGCTCGAGGTAGCTGGTGTGAGCAATGCACTGAGCAAGTCTCTTGGCAGTAACAACAAGGCCAATATCGCTTACGCAACCATTGCCGCGCTGACCTCACTAGAGCCGGCTAAAAACTGGGTGACCTCTAAGCACAAGGCTGCGACAGCAACCCAAAAATCAGCCGAGAGCAAAGTCGAGGCTAAAACTGCCCCTGTTAAAAAGACATCCGCAGCGAAACCTGCTACAAAGAAAGCTGCGCCTAAGACCAAGAAGGAGGCGAAATAATGAAATATCATGAACTAACCTCAACTGACAAAAAAACAAGTAAGCGTGTTGGCCGCGGTATTGCCGCCGGTCGCGGTAAAACTGCCGGCCGTGGCACCAAGGGCCAGGGCGCCCGTACCGGGTTCAAGAAAAAGCCAGGCTTTGAAGGTGGCCAAAACCCTCTCATGCAGCGTCTGCCTAAAATGCGCGGCTTCCGTAGCTTTGCGGTCAAAGCCGAAAACGTCTACACCGACCAACTGGCAGACTTGGGCACCAAAGTTGACAACAAAGTTGTTGCCGAAGCTGGTTTGACTTCAAGCGAGTTTGTTAAAGTTAAGCTATTGCACCGTGGTGCGGTAAGCAAAAAAGTCTCGGTTGAGCTTCAGGGTATTAGTGCCAAGGCACTCGATGTACTTCAGGAGGCGGGTGGCACTTTTACGCAAACACCTCGTGTTAAGAGACAGTCGACCAAGAAATCAACCAAATAAAGTGCTTCCTACATACTATTATCCACACCTTATGACAGGTGTGGATAATAGTATAGTGACAAAAAGCAAAGAATGTGCTATAATAAATAAATATGTCTGAATACATCTATAAAAAATCAGGGTTCCCTATTACTATTCATAATGCTGATACTCAGTTTTGGGCCGATATGCATACTATTAATACTTTTGGGACCAAAGCTCTTTCGGAGGCTGAAGCAAGTCATATTGCCGAAGACAGGCTAGCTACGAGAAACAAAGTCTTACCAGGCGTTATTGGTGAATACGCTATGATTGAAGGACTTAACTGGGAACCGCGACGTCCGCGAGCCTATGCCATCATGGCGCATGACTACCAAAATGGAATGCGAGATTTAGTCTATGTTGGCTGTGACGGGCTAGAGTTCGCCAAATCAGGTAATCTATTTGGGAAAAAATCGCTTAGGGAACAGCTGGCAGTGCAAGAGTCGGGTCAAACATATGGCCTACACCGGGACAACTGGCAACTAGCCATAGGCGGAAGGATAGAACCGCTCAGATATGCAAATGAACAGCGATTGGGTATGGTGGTCGGATTTGAGGCTGAATGTCTCTACCCAATTGGTTCGACCAAGGATAGCGCCATGCATTGGGGTGTGGTTCCAGGAGAAACGTTTGAATCAGCGGCTCGTACAATCTATGTTGCCAATCACCCTGCTCGTCTTGGTCTACTAGAATAGCATTACGACCTTGTGCTAAACACAAATTATGGTATGAAAAAACAAAAATGGCTTTGGGTAGCTCTATTTGTGATGCTGGCCTCCGCACCCAATGCGCTGCTGCTTAAGACTGTCTTAGGCACGACTCATCCACTGTTCATTAACGCCCTTCGTTTTGGATTAGCAGGGCTGATTCTGCTGCCTTACATACTTACCAGCATCTATGGATTAAAAAAAGCCGGTAAATGGTTGTTACAAGGCACCGCAGCACTTGTAGTAGCTACGGTGGCATATGTTTATTCGCTTGAATTTGCGCCGGCCAGCTATGTGTCGCTATTTGCTCTACTGTCTCCAATCATAATGGTGTTGTTTGCACAGCGACTTCTAAAAGAGCGAATTGCTACCAGAGCGTATGCGGGCATTACCCTCGCTGCTGGAGGTGCCGGCTTAATGTGTTTACTGCCCTTTATTAGTACCACCAAAGAAATGCAATTTTATCCAGTAGCTACGGCGCTGTGCATTGTGTCGGTCATGGCGTTTCCTTTTTCGATAATCCGATTTAAGCAAGTACATCAGAAGTTCCGTGTGCCCTTGCCGGCCATAGTGGGGTTTTCAAGCATGGCAGTCGCAGGCGTAAGCCTGGTAAGCTGGCTTATTACCACCGACGGTTCTGTGCCGAGTATTGGTTTGACTGATGGGCTGATTATTGGGTACGCGGGCGGCATGGTTCTTGGGGTTTGGCGTATTTTGATGCTGCGAAGCTATGATTTTGTTTCGACACCCGTGCTAGGGATACTTACTTATCTAGAAGCATTTGTGGCTATTTTGTTGGCAGTCATGCTGTTGCACGAAAAACTCACATGGTACATGTGGGCAGGAGGGGTACTCATAGTGCTGGGTGTGTTTGTAGTTGAGTATCATAAATATTCGCGCAAACATTCTAGCCCGCTGGTTATACCACACAAGATTTTGCAGCTCATGAAGTGAGCGTGTATACTGTGAGAGAAGTTGAAAAAAAGGTAAGGAAGTACAAGTGAACTGGAAGATTATTGCTGCCTCATTTAAAGAAGCTGATATGCGAAAGCGTATTTTTGCGGTGCTTGGTATATTACTCGTTTTTCGTATCTTAGCACACGTTCCGGTGCCGCTGGCTGATCCACAAACGCTTAAGCAGGTTCTGGATAACCTCTTTACCAACAACACTCCTCAGCTGCTTAGTTTTGTAAATATCTTGAGTGGTGGCGCGCTCGCTAATTTCTCTATTATGATTGCCGGGCTTGGGCCATACATCAATGCCAGTATTATTATGCAGCTACTCACTAAGGCCATTCCTAAACTTGAGGAAATGCGCAAAGACGGTGAGTCTGGACAAAAACGCATCAATCAATATACTCGTTTGCTTACCGTGCCACTGGCAGTCGTGCAAGCAGTTGGATCGATTTATCTTATTCGGCAATATGCGCAGCAGGTTGGTGGCATTGGTGACATTACAGCCAATACATCAATTATGCAATGGGCATTGATGGTAGCCACTTTGGCTGGGGGCTCAATACTTCTCATGTGGATGGGCGAACAGGTAACTGAAAAATCAGTTGGCAATGGTATCTCACTGCTTATTACCGTTGGTATTGTGAGTGGGTTGCCTTCTACAATAAGTAGTATTGTCTCATCTGTGTACAACAAACAAGACAGATGGTCACTGTTTGGAAAAGAGTTGCCTATAAACGAAAGAGCTTTTTGGTACGCGGTTATCATTGCTGCAGCTGTGCTACTCGTGACCTGGATAGTTGTGATGCTCAATGAAGCCTCGAGGCGACTAACAGTCAATTATGCTAAGCGTGTTCAAGGTAATCGTAGCTATGGTGGTGTGACCACCACACTTCCGGTTAAACTTATCACCGCTGGTGTTATTCCTATTATATTTGCAGTCGCTTTCCTAAGCGTACCGAGCTTTGCTGGCTCACTGCTAGCAAATAGCAAAACCGAAAAATGGCAGCAGCTCGGAAGTAACCTGAGTACTTGGTTCCAAAACCCAAGTTCGCAATCATTTGCTGCTGGTGGCTGGGAGCCGTACATTTACCCAGTAACGTATTTCTTGCTTGTGGTACTGTTCACCTACTTCTATACCAGTATTACCTTTAACAGCAAAGAGATTGCTGAAAACCTCCAAAAGCAAGGCGGCTTTCTAGAGGGTGTCAGAAGTGGTCTACAGACCGAAAAATACCTCGGCAAAACAGTCAATAAACTCACACTGTTTGGGGCTCTCAGTCTTGGGCTGCTAGCAATTATGCCAATTATCGCCCAGATATTCCTTAATACCAACATTGCCATTGGCGGTACCAGTGTCTTGATTTTGGTTGCGGTATCGCTCGAAACACTGCGCGCAGTTGAGTCACGAGCATTAATGGTGACCTACGATAAATATCAAAAAGATGATTTTTTCTATGATGAGAACTCTGAGGCAGAAACCAAAAAAATTGGACGGGTGCACCGTTTGCTGAACTCCGGGAAAAACATCGTGACCACAAAGCGAAAACGCTAAGAAGTGTCTGCGACAGAATACCCTTTACAACTCGTAGTAAAAACTGCTATAATGACTTGTCGCATAACCTATGGCAGGAAGTAAAGAAGTAATCGAGCTGACGGGAGTCATTATTGAGACCTTACCAGGTACTCAATTTCGCGTTGAGCTTGAAAACGGCCATCAGATTATTGCGCATGTCGCCGGTAAAATGCGTAAGCACTTTATCCGCATCGTGCCAGGCGACCAAGTAACGGTGGAGCTTACCCCTTACGACCTAAGTAAGGGGCGCATTACCTACCGTAAGGGCTAAACAATCTTTGAGATTGGTTCATTCGGACTGATGACTGCCTTGTCATCGAAGTACGCACCAATCTCAGGGAGTGTTACCCTAATCAATTATTACTATTTAAGCAGTGAGTCATCGCTGGAAGGAGCATGATCCGTACCATGAAAGTACGTGCAAGCGTTAAAAAGATTAGCCCCGACGACAAAATTGTTCGTCGCAAGGGTCGTCTTTATGTCATCAACAAAATGAAACCTAAGCATAAGCAGAGGCAGGGATAATATATGGCACGAATATCTGGTGTCACCATACCAGCTGACAAACAAATTTGGGTTGCACTAACGTATGTATACGGCATTGGCCCTAAAACGGCTGATACTATATTAGAGGCTGTTAAGGTTGAACGAACCGTTCGTACGAAAGACCTAACTGATGCCGAAATCGGACGCATACAGGACTTTATCAACACCACCTACACGGTAGAAGGTGAGCTGCAGCGGGTTGTCAGCAGCAATATAAAACGGCTTAAAGATATTGGCAGTTATCGTGGTCTACGCCACAAGCAAAGTCTTCCCAGCCGGGGTCAGCGTACCAAGACAAATGCGCGAACTCGTCGTGGTAAAAAGGTAACCGTGGGTGGTACCGCTAAAAAAGTCGCAAGTAAGACCTAAGGAGTATATATGGCAGATACATCTCAAACCACTGCAGCTCCTGCTGCGGTCAAGAAAAAGAAGAATAAGCGAAGCGTTGCATCTGGACAGCTACACGTACAAGCAACCTTTAACAATACTATTGTGACGCTTTCAGATGCAAATGGTGCGGTACTAGCGGCTGCCAGTGCTGGCGCTTGCGGATTCCGCGGGTCTAAAAAAGGCACCGCCTATGCTGCTCAAGTCGCAGCAGAAAAGGCTGGCACTACTGCTAAACAGCAGTATGGCCTCTCCAAGGTAACAGTTTTTGTTAAGGGTGTTGGCCTTGGCCGCGACGCAGCCATCCGAGCCATGCAGACTGTTGGCATTCAAATCGAAAGCATTACTGACATAACGGGTGTCCCACACGGTGGCGTACGCCCTAAGAAAGCGCGAAGGGTTTAGACCATGGCACGAGACACCCATTCTATTGTTAAGATGTCACGTCGTGAGGGTTATGCACTGCACCCCAAAGCGCACAAAGCACTTGCAAAACGAACAAATATGCCTGGACAGGCAGCAAATGCGCGTATGCGCAACAAACCAAGTCAGTACGCACTTCAGCTTCGTGAAAAACAGAAGGTTAAGCGACTGTATGGGCTTCTAGAAAAGCAATTTAGTAACTTAATGACCGAAGCCACCCGCACTCCTGGCCAATCTGGCGCAAACTTGCTTCAGTACCTTGAGCGTCGTCTTGACAACGCTGTGTACCGCGCAGGGTTTGCCACAAGCCGTCGAGCGGCCCGTCAGTTAGTTACTCATGGGCATTTTATGCTAAACGGGCGTCGAGTTGACATTCCTTCAATTCGTCTACGTCCTGGTGATGCGATTACTTTGCGTGACCATAGCAAGAATAATGAATACTTTAAGAAACTTGACGATGTCAGCCCCGCGCCATCAGCAGTTCCTGCATGGCTAACGGTTGACCGTAAGAAAACAAGTGTTACTGTTACCAATCTACCGGTTCGTGACGACGCAGAGCCAGAGATTAATGAACAACTAATCGTCGAATACTACTCACGCTAAAGGGAGGCAACAAGAAAGTTATGTCAAAAATGATTCACACTCCAGGACTCGTTGCCGTTGATGACCATAGTACGACGAGTGCTACATTTGTCATTGAGCCGCTACAAAGTGGTTACGGTATGACACTTGGTAATAGCTTGCGTCGTGTTCTACTTTCGAGCATCAGCGGTGCCGCCATTACCAGCTTTAAAATTGAGGGTGCTACCCACGAATTCACGGCTGTCAAAGGTGTTAAAGAAGATGCTGTTACCATTATGCTTAATCTTAAGCAAATTCGTTTCCGCGTATATGGCGACAGCGCTCAAACACTACGTATTGTTAAAAAGGGCAAAGGCGTTGTGACGGCTAAGGATATTCAGGTAAATGCTGATGTAGAAGTAGTCAACCCAGAGCAAGTAATTGCCACTATCGATGACGATAAATCAAACCTTACTATCGACATTGTGGTCGAAACTGGTCGTGGTTACCGCACCATCGAAGAAAGCACCAGCAAGAAGCAGAGCGATTTTATCGCACTCGATGCAATCTTTAGCCCCGTTGTACGTGTTCGCTACAAGGTAGAAAAAACTCGTGTCGGACAAATAGCAGACCTTGACAAGCTCTTTGTAACAGTCGATACTGACGCCACAATTACTCCCCGAGATGCTTTTGAAGAAGGAGCGGCAATTTTGGTTAACCAATATGCAGCACTTGCAGGTAAAACTCGCGTTGTAGCAGATGACGCTACGAGCCCTACGGCTGAAGTTGGCGGTTTTGCAAGCGACGATGGTTCAATGCTAGCAACCTCAATCGAAGACCTCAATCTAACGGCTCGTACGACGAACGCGTTAGTCAATAATGACATTCACACCATTCAGGATTTATTCGCACTAAGCGATGCTGAACTGCGTGACCTCAAGGGATTTGGCAGCAAGGCCCTCGATGAAGTCAAAGATAAGCTGGCAGAGTTGGAGCTTTAGTATGCATAGACATGGATATAAAGGTAGAAAGTTTGGTCGAGAGCGTGACCAGCGCAATGCACTTGTTCGCGGACTCGTCGAATCGCTGGTCAAGGAAGAGAGTATTGAGACCACACTTCCAAAAGCAAAAGAAGTTGTACCTTATGTTGAAAAACTTATTACCAAAGCCAAAAAAGGTGACCTACATAACCGTCGCCAAGTAGTTTCGGCTTTGCACACGGTTGAGACAGCGCATAAACTTGTCGATGATATCGCCCCTAAGCTGGTTGGACGCACCAGCGGTCACGTACGAGTGGTACGTACTCGCTTGCGTCGCGGCGACAACGCCCAGATGGCCCGCATTAGTTTTGTGGATGACCTGGGTGAGGCACCAGTTGCCAAAAGTGCTGTTGCGGCTAAGCCCGCCAAGCAACATCATGAACTTGACGAAGTAAAATCTAGCGGTGGTAAAAAAGCCGTCCCAGGTGAAACCCGCAACCAAAAGACTGCCGACAACCATCTGAGCCACAAGCCTGCCGTCAGTGTGCGCAAGACAGGAGACAAATAATGAATACATTTTCAGCTAAGCCCTCCGATGTGACGCGTAAATGGTTCGTAGTAGACGCATCAGAAGCACCACTTGGTCGAATTGCAACTCAAATCGCTACCTTGCTTACCGGTAAGGGCAAGCCAATGTTTACCAAGCACATCGACTGCGGTGACTTTGTAATTGTAGTCAATGCCGACAAGCTGGTTGTTACCGGCGCCAAGCTAGACGACAAGATGTACTATCGTCACAGTGGCTACCCAGGTGGTCTGCGCGAAGACACCCTAAAAGATGTCATCGAAAAAGACGCTTCACGCGCTATCTATGAGGCTGTTCGCGGTATGCTACCCGTAAACAAACTACGTGATGAACGCCTCAAGCGTCTCAAGATTTACACCGGTGCCGAGCACGAACACGCCGCACAAAAGCCAGAAGCACTAAGCCTGAAAGGAGCAAAATAATCATGGCTGAAGCAAAAAGTCATTACTACTACGCTCTAGGAAGGCGCAAAAGCGCCACAGCACGTGTACGTGTTATGAGCGGCAAGGGTAACATCGTTATTAACGACAAGCCTGCCAGCGAATACCTTGCAGATAGTAAGGCGCTGTTAAGCGAAGTACATAAACCATTCGCAGCACTTGAGCTACCACTCAAAGATTTTGACGTTACAGTGGTTGTGACAGGTGGTGGCCATGCCGGTCAGGTTGACGCTATTCGTCTTGGTATTGCCAAGGCACTGGTCGAAAAAGACGAAAACTACAAGTCGACACTCCGTCGTGCTGAGTTACTTGGCCGCGACAGTCGCGAACGTGAACGCAAGAAATTTGGTCTTAAGGGCGCACGCAAGCAGCGTCAGTTCACCAAGCGCTAAAATCGCTTACTGTCTTTGAATAGACCCAAAACAGACCCACTTCGGGTCTGTTTTTGTAAGTATTCTTCGCGCCAATCTGTTTTTGGTTAAAGCACTATGTCTCGCTATAATCAAGAGCATATAAGAAAAGGAGCGGCTATGATAGAACTTGATACGGACATACAAAGGTACTGTGCTCAACATCCGGCAACAATGGAGTATCGACAAGGTTTAGTTATTGGAGCAAGCCTTGATAATCACGTGCGCACTCTCGAGCTCACGCGAGATAACGACATTGACTACCGTCTTGGGAGCACAACCTTATCAGTTGTGAGCTACTACACTCGGTTATTCGATTATAACAATGCACCTGGTCGCGAAAATCAGGTTGCGTTAAGCTATATACCACTTAGTGCAGAAGCACGTCGAGCCGGCGCAACGGCTAGTAATAAATCATCTCCCGAAAGTCGTTTTGCTCAGGCGCGCCGGTGTGCCACTCCACAAGAAGCAATCTGGGGCGGTGTTTCTCAGGAGCATGAAGTTCTGAGGAGCTTGCACAAGCTTTATTCGCAAACGCCAAAAGAAAAGCCAGAGTTTAAGTCGGAAGTCCGCACTGAATCTATGATAGTATCGGCAATATCTCGAGCCGTAGTAGCAAAAGCGGCGGTACCACATCAAGATGAGCTAAAAAACCTTGCTCGCTACCGACAGGAGTACAATCTTACGACGTTTCTAGACTACTTGGTGCATGCACGAGAGCAGTTTGCAACAGTAACCGAACAGATATTTACTGATAGACGAATACCAACAGTACAGTAACAATTGTTCAGGCTAGGCTATACTAGAGATATGAAACTGTATCTGTCGTCATATGGGGTTGGTAATTATCCGCAGAGATTGCTTGAGCTTTTGGGCGACAAAGTACGCACGGCGATCATTATGGCAGCACAAGATTATCAGCCAGCGGCGATGCGACAAGAGCGTCTTGACGCAAGTCTTGCCGAGCTCTCTGCACTTGGGCTTGAGCCAAAGGAGTTTGATTTGCGGCAGTATTTTGCTGATAGCTCTACCCTGGAAGCCGATATAGCTTCTTATGATTTTGTCTGGGTGCGCGGTGGCAATGTGTTTACGCTGCGACAAGCATTGGCTTTGTCTGAATTAGATACAATACTGCCACGACTCATTAGAGAAGGTGCAGTTGTTTACGGCGGCTACAGTGCCGGAGCTTGTGTGTTGGCGCCATCTCTGCGTGGTATTGATCTCATTGACCCACTTGACCGGCCGGGCATCGGCTATCCGCCGAGCGAAATTATTTGGGATGGCCTGGAAGTAATTGATCGTAGTGTCGCCCCACACTACCAGTCTGACCACCCAGAGTCAGCTGATGTTGACAGGTATGTGCAGTATCTTGAACACCATGGAATGCCATACATTGCCCTGCGTGACGGAGAGGTATATATCGTTAATGAGTAGAAAGACCGAACTACAAGCCATAGAGCGGTTGGCGAAGAAGCGTCAGCTGTGGCTCGAGCGAACAGCCTTGGCTCTCAATATAGCTCAGGACGATGCTGCCATACTACTTACCACTCAGCGCCAACCCAGCTTCCGTATTAACGATCTCAAAGTACGTTCTAAGCAGCAGGGCAAAGAGGTACTAAAAACGTTACTTGGTGGCGGCTGGCAGGGTGAAGCACTTGGTCCAGGATTTACTATCGATAGTGGCTATGAGGCGGTACGTGATAGCCATGTAGTGACTGAAGGCCTCGTGTATATTCAGAACGCCGCTAGCTGGCTGCCAGTAGTGGTACTTGACCCCCAACCAGGTGAAGCAATACTCGATGTGTGTGCGGCACCAGGAGGCAAGGCATCGCACATCGCCGCCATAACAAAAAACCAAGCCGAGCTGTGGCTTAACGACAACAGCCGCATTCGGTTGCACAAACTGCGAGCCAATCTTGAACGACTAGGGGTGAGAGTAGCTGGTCTAACTCTCTACGATGCGACGCAACTTGTGCGTAAATATGCTCAAGAACAGCCTAGAGTGTTTGACAAGATTTTGCTTGATGCCCCCTGTAGTGGAGATGGATTAATGCGGCTGAACAACGACAAAGATTTTGCTACATGGTCGGTTGCACACATCAAGCGTCTGCAGCAATTACAAAAAAAACTCATTACGCAAGCCTGGCAACTACTGAAGCCGGGCGGCACGTTGGTCTATAGTACGTGCACTATGGCACCAGAAGAAAATGAAGCAGTCATTGACTATCTTTTACGTAAAAATAATGATGTCCAGGTGAAAACTATAGATATAAAACTGCCAAATCAAGTAAAATCGGTGTTAATCTGGCACGGCAAAGAGTTTGACCAGAGTTTGCATAAATCACTCCGTTTAGCTCCTAGCCCACACATTGAAGCCTTTTATGTGTGCTCGCTTTTAAAGCTTCGTTAGCTCAACGACCCGCGTGCCATTTGACAAGCATTGTAGGTACGAGTATAACTGTAGCAATGATAACGCACCTAAACTATTATTTTTGGTTTACCGACTCGCCTGTGGCGGTCTGTTCTGTGCGCTCATAAACAAACTTGAACTCACAAACTAGCCCGCCACTCCGGCGGGTTTTTTATAACACTACACTCACCAAAGAATGGAATACGACAATGGAAGAAATAAAAGAAGTACCAGTAAAAGCTGTTACCACTTCAGATATTCATATACTTGCGACCCTAGCCCTACAAGAGGGCTTTGAACCGGTGCGTAATGAATCTGGAGAGATTATAGGAGCAAAATTTTGAATTTAGGTAGTACAAAAGGACAACGGATAGCCGTGGTAACTGGGCAGAACAGTTGCAGTCGAGTAGAATCATGCTCCTTGGCCACAAATGAATCTTTAAGGCTCATTCGAAGAGACCTGTGTTTCCCAGTATTAAAGCTCCTCGGGGCGCTTACAGTCCACACTTCAGAAGACAGAATCGTAACTGCATGCCAAGAAGTGCGAGCAGAGTAGGGTATACTAGGTATAGTTATGGATAGACCAGTTATTCTAACCGGACTTCGCGCCAACAATGATTTGCATATTGGTAATTACTTTGGTGCACTGCTGCCAATTGTTGACATGGCAAATCGCCGGGCGGGAGCTTACGAGGTGCACCTTTTTGTTCCTGACCTGCATAGTTTTACTACCCCTATTGACCATAGCCTGCTGCAGGCGCAGATTATGCATAATCTTAAGTTGTTTGTAGCCGCCGGGTTGCCGCTTGATAACCCTAATGTGCATATTTACCGACAAAGTTACATTCCAGCACACAGCGAACTGGCGATTATTCTTAATTCATTCACAGGCATGGGACAGCTCGGCCGAATGACACAGTATAAGGACAAGTCGGGTAAGCTTGGTGATGACATTGTAAGCGTTGGATTGTTTGACTATCCAGTACTGATGGCGGCCGATATATTGTTGTATGGTACGCAGTATGTACCTGTTGGAGATGATCAAACTCAACACCTAGAATTTGCTCGGGATATTGCTGAACGTATGAACAGCAAATTTGCGACAGAACTTTTTATTGTACCCGAGCCAGTTGCCAAACAACGTGAGTTCTTTGGTGGGGCAACTGGTCAGCCAAAAGGCTTACGTATCAAAGACCTTATCGACCCTACCAAAAAAATGAGTAAAAGCGATGAATCAGGCCGGGGAATTATATTCTTAGGCGATACACCGGAAGCGGCGGTCAAAAAGATTATGGGGGCAACTACCGATAGTCTTGGCGCAGTGAATCTAGACCCAGACAATCAGCCGGGTATTGCAAACTTACTGCAAATTGTCGCGCTCTTAAGTAATCAGTCTCTTGACACGGTAGCTGAAATGCATCAAGGCCAGACCGAGTATGGTACTTTCAAAAAGCAGGTCGCCGAAGCCGTCCAGGCGTTTTTGGTAGACTTTCAGGCTCGACTTGCTGCTGTTGACGAAGTGAAACTACTAGAGAAGCTTTTGGCATCCGAAACAAAAATGAACGACGTCGCGAATGAAACCCTGCTTCGAGTGCAAGCTGCTGTAGGATTACGCTAATCGGCCAAGGCTTGATACACTGATAGTATGGCAAATCTTGAGGTAACAAGAGCTAAGCGGCTCGATCAAAAGGTCGTAGAACTGTTTCCGATGCTTAGCCGTGCTTTTGCGGCCAAGCTCATTGCTGAAGGCAAGATAAGGGTAAACGACGAAGTCGAGGTTAAGCCCGGCTACAAACTTCGGACTGCAGATACGGTTACGGTCGAGTATTCACCGGCCGAAGAGGTAAGTGTGCCAGAGATTGAGCTCGAGATACTGTATGAAGATGACAACTGTATCGTGATTAATAAGCCAGTTGGCGTACTTTCACATAGCAAAGGGGCTTATAACCCCGAAGCTACCGTTGCGACATGGCTGCGTAGTCGATTACATGGTTTAGCAGGAGAGCGGGGTGGGATTGTCCATCGCCTAGACAGAGCCACTAGTGGTGTGATGATATGCGCTAAGAATCCAGAAGCACTGAGCTGGCTGCAAAAACAGTTCTCACAGCGCCGGGTTAAAAAAACTTACAATGCTGTTATTAGGGGTAAGTTATCGCCCGAAGCGGCGGTCATTGATATGCCAATTGAACGCAATCCTAAGGCACCAGCAACTTTTAGAGTGGGTTTGCAGGGCAAGCATGCCATTACTAAATATGATGCACTCGAGGTGGGCAACAATTACTCGCTCGTAAAGTTACAGCCCGAAACCGGCCGGACTCACCAGCTCAGAGTGCATTTGGCACACCTGGGTCACCCAATTATAGGAGATACCTTTTATCAGGGAGAACCGGCCGAACGTCTTTATTTGCATGCTGTAAGCCTAGAGGTCACCTTACCTACAAGCCATGAACGTAAAGTCTTTGAAACTTCGTTACCAGCTGTCTTCCGCCAAAAGGTCAAACTGTGACGCTGCAAAACTCATTTGTTTTGCATCCTGATACTGCCCAGGAACTGGCAGTCACAATGCAACATCCGACACATGCCATATTACTATGGGGACCAAATGGTCTAGGCAAGACTTTGTTGGCACATCAGCTTGCAACCGAATGGCTTCAAGCTGATGCAACTGCGAAAGCATTTATACGAACCCTTAGGCCGCAAAAGGGTGTTATTCCAATCGAATCAGTCAGAGAACTAGCCGGTTTTTTTTCACTTAAGGCGGCTTCAAGTAGTGAGGTGAATCGGGTAGTTATTATTGAAGACGCCGAAACCCTTAGCTTGCCAGCACAGCATGCCCTTTTAAAACAGCTAGAAGAACCCCCAAAAGGAGTAGTGCTACTGCTAACCGCTACTTTACCACGGCTTTTACTACCAACTATTCGATCGCGCGTTCAGCAAATACACATCCAAAAACCGCCTTTATCGCAAATAGTTAGTCATTTTGCCCGACAGGGGTATGCTACGAACGAAGTCGAAAAGGCCTACAAGATGTTCGACGGTAATATCTCGCGCATGCAAATGCTGCTTTCTGCCAAAGTAGAAACTGATTACTTTACTACCGCCAAGCACATCTTACAGCAAGGCCGGTTTGAACGTCTTAGCATGATAGATAGTGAACTTAAGGACAAAAGCATCGCCCTTGCCACACTTCGGGCATTAACGCAAATTGCAGACACAGGGCTCATGCAGGCAAGTAGCCAGGAGCAGCTTAAGAAATGGCAAAAGGTTTTGGCGGCCGTTCACACTGCCAATGGTGCCATGACAACAAATACTAACACAAAGCTTGTTTTAACTGAGCTCATGCTCACTCTGTAGTATGCTATAATTGAGCCTATACTATGTACGAACTTATTGTAGTTGCACTGTTCGGTGTGTTTGGGATTGCCAATTCCAAAATAAAGAATGCCGATGATGACCTAGTCAGTCGCCGAGTGGGCGACAAAATTGGTAAGCTTTGGGATGTTGCTCATCAAGGCATGCGTGAAAACCGTTTCTTGCGCGCCGAGAAAGCGCTCCTTACCATACTTAAGATTGATGAAAAAAATGCTGCAGCCTATAACCGTCTAGGCATTTTGTATGCTAAACAAAAAGAATATCGTGATGCGATTGATTGTTTTGAAATAGCTAGCTCTATAGAGGCAACTCCATCAAGTTTGCACAACCTAGGTCTGATTTATTACGAAACCGAAAATTACGAAAAAGCCGGCATTGCATTTGAGCAGGCGCTCAAGCTCGAGGAGGACTTGGCTGCTCGACATGTTGCCTATGCCAAGGTCAATGAGAAGCTTGGCAACGAAAAGCTCATGTTCAAAGCACTGGAGCGGGCGGTCGAACTTGAGCCCAACCGCGAGACCTATTCACTTCTTAAGAAAGCATTCGAAGAACGAGGCATGCAATCCCAGGCCGATGACATCGACGAAAAACTCAAAAAACTCATAGTGCCGTCTGGCAAGCCAAAACGCATCCTTCGTCCTCGCAAAGTTGTTATTTAACAGTAGAATATACCGATAGCTTGCCGTATAGTCGGTGTTTTGCTACACTAGGCTCTGACATGGCGTGCCGCCTTAGCTCAGTGGTAGAGCAACGGATTTAGCATGGCAAAAAATGGATTATTAAACAGCGTAATGATGCGACAGCGGAACAGACGGACTTATAGTCATCTATAGTCTAAAGCTTTCGGGAGCACGGGGCGTAATACAGATCATCGCTTATTTCTAGCATTTTTGGTATAATTAGAACCATAGTACGCCTATACGCCCACTGCACACTCAGCGGCGTCTCTCTACCTAGGAAAGGTGAGTTATGACTACTGGAAAAACAGTGTTGCGGCTAACAGGCTATCCTCTTAGATAAACCCATACCGGAAAAACGATTGTGGCGACGCTACGTTGAACATTTACAAATCTAAGTGTTTTACTTAGCGCATCTTAACAATTTGGAGTTTTTAGGGAAGCTTACCTCGTTTCTAGCCTGAGGCTACTCTACCATTGACAATTTTACAATAGTGTGGTAATGTGACAATATGAATAAAATGCAAATTGGTGGATTGATAGTGATAACTTTGTCAGTTTTGTCCCTCACACTAGGCAGTGCTCTTACAAGAGCAGATAATGAAAATCCGAGCACGGCGGTGGAAGTAACATCCACTTCTGAGCAGCCTAAGATAACAGAGAATGCATCTGCTGCTTCGCGTGCTTCTGTCGATAATACCTCGCCACAAGTAAGTGCGAAGCCTTCATCTTCACAGAAGACTAAGTTTGTTAGATGTGACTATACCCAGATTCCAGCACTACCGAACGTAACAGTTTACACCACAGCTCTAGACGAAGGCAAAACTGCAACTTACAACGGTAACGAAGGCATAAAGAAAGTCTGTGATGACGGGACGGCCGAAGTACTACTTGAGCCGACTGCAGGAGAGATAAGAGTTGGAACATATGTCCCCCCAGAGCGAGTTCCGTATCAGAGTACGGTAACAGCAGGCTCAAGCAGCGCTTGTATTTACCCTGGCACTCTTGGCTACTCACAAATTGCAACTTACCAAAACTATTGCGGTAGGTAGTAATGAAAAGCATATGGAAATTTGGTGTCGCAGTAATCACACTGTCAGTACTTGCCATAGTCGCCACCAACCAAAATATGCCGTGGATGCAGAAACAAGTTGTCGCAGAGAAGCCTGTTGAGAAGCAAGTAGTAATAGATAAATCCCCCCATCTCGATATTGAAAAGATATTTTCTCTGGTGAATGAGGAACGAAGCAAAGTGGGCCTTACACTACTTGTCCGTGACCCTATGTTAGACAAGTCAGCAGCAGACAAGTGTGCCGATATGGTAGCAAAAGACTACTGGAGTCATAAAGGGCCAGATGGATTAGAAGCTTGGTATTTTGTAAAAAAGTATAACTATTACAATGAGGCGGGCGAAAATCTTGCATATGGTTTTAGGAACGAGCAAAGCTTAGTGGAAGGATGGATGAAAAGCCCCGGACATAAAGAGAATATTGTTAAGCCCACGTTTACAAATGTTGGCTATGCAGAATGTGAATACTCACCAAGTTCCAAACAGGGTGAAGGGACTTTAATAGTTCAACACTTTGCTGACAACCCTTTTAACTAGGCTTTCGTAAAAACTCCAAATTTAAGACGCTAGACACAACTGACTTAGCGGACTTTGACATTGTCAAATTCCTCTGTCAGAGAAGGAGTTTTTCTTATGGGCTCAGGCTTATTTGGAACAAATATTCTTAAAGGCCACGGCTTCTTTGGTTTTGACCCAACACCAAGTACCTCAGTGGTCGGAACCGTTAGGGGAGCATCAAAGGCGCTATCGAATGGTCAGGGCTACTCTGGCTGGGCTCCAGACACAAACTATGTTGCTCCTGTCGCCCCAAAGGATAACGGTGGCGGCAATACCGACCCTAACAATCAAAACCCCGCAGGCTGGGTGCTAGGTGATGCTACAAACACAAGCAACAGCTCCGGTGGTTATTCCAACGGTTACGCAGCCGAGGATGTAAACAACATAAACAGCCAGCTCAGTCGGACTGATGCGCTCCTTAATTCTCTGGGAGTCACTAGAGGTGTAGGACTGCAAAATATAGAGAACGAGTACGGGAAGAATGTAGACCGCGCTCGTAACGGTCAAGAGCAATTTAATCGTGACCTAAACATCCGCCGTGACGATAACTCACGAAACAAAGAAAACTCCTTGAACCGTATCAATACTGACGCAGAGAATAAGTACAACTCAGTCATGCGTATGCTCGGAATTAGAGGTGCTGGGATGTCTAGTGCTTCTCAGGTGCTCGCCCCTCATGCAATCGCTCAGATGGCTGGCAACCAACGTGCTGACCAGTTTGATACCTATGGCCGTAATGACCGCGGAATAACGATTGCACAGCAAGACAGTGACTTGAAGTATAAGAACCTCTTTGACGACCTCCTCGGCCAGCGTGACACTAAGCGGAACGACTTTGAGCAAAGTATCATCAACCAGCAGAACGACATATACGGTACTCAGGCTAACCTCCGTGCCCAACTTGATGCTGCGAAAGGTGGAACTGGTAAGGCTGCGTATCAAGAGTACAATGACCGCTTAGGCCGCAACCAAGTAACCTTAGACGACCTCATCAGGGCCAGTCAAACTCCTGCATACAACTACAAAGCTGTAGACACAACTGCTCCAAACCTAGACCAGTACACCGCTGACCCACTGGCAGTCGAAGCACAGGGAGCTGATGACCCAACTGCATCAGAAGTAAACGCATATTTGCCATGGCTGCAGCGTAAACAAAAACTTGGTTTGTACTAGAAAGGAGTCAACATGGCTTCATTTCTAAACAAAGTCTGGTCAGGTTTAGATGTTTGGGATAAAAAGGAAAACGAGCAGCAACGTAAACAGTTCGCTGCTCCTCGGCCGCAACCTGCACGAGCGCCTAACCCAAATAATCAACCTGGGTTTCAGATTACCAACAATAGTCTTGCCAGAGGCTTAAGCAGAGGTTTCGACCAACTAAACCCCTTTGACGGTGGCAAGACATGGAAACAGCGAACGCCTACTATGCCAAAGCTTTCTACTGTACACCAGCTAACGCATAACGGTGCTACAAACATGCTTGGAGATAGCGTAGTGAAGCCAACTATACGCATGGGGCTAGCAGTAAACCAGGGGATAGGCAACCTAGAGCTTAAGTTGGCTGGCCGCAAGACACAAAATGCCGAAGATTACTTCAACATGCCCGGAACGCGGATGCTGCAGCAAAAAACGGGCTATACGGGTACCAAGCGTCAAATAGCTGGCGACACTATCACAACAGCCGCAAATGTAGCTATGCCGGGCAGTTCCAAGGCGCTCAATGCTGGCATATCTAAAACTAGCGCGAAAGTTGTGCCTAAAGTCATTCAAAAAGCTACCCCGCAAGTATTTAAAACCGTAGCACCAAAAGTAGTAGGTAATGCTGTAGTAGGTGGTACCGGTGGCGCGGTATCGAATGTGGGGGCCCTCGTTTCAAGTAATGACCCATTAAATAGGCAAACGATACTAAAAAGCGCCAAAGATGGTGCTATTACTGGTGCAGCTATAGGTGGAGCGCTTCCAATTGCCGCGCCCTTGGCCAAGGCCGGAGGAAAAGCAACGGTACGGGGAGCAAAAATAATTGATGCACAAGCTAAGGGTGCACCAAAACGACAGGCTCAAGATGTGGTAGCAAATAGGAACATGAGGCAGGCCGATGCTATTAGGCTGCAAGCACGTGAAGATATAAGAGTCGCTAATGCAAATAAACTGCCACAAGGCCACCCTTTACGGCGTAACGCGGCTGCCAAACTTAAAAAAGCCGACACGCTACAAATGAGCGTGTTACCGGCTCAACGCAACAAAGTTCAGAAAGTTACTGACAGATTTTTCACCGGTGGCGGATTAAGTATGTCAAGGATTACAGAAGATAATCTTCCCACATCTCAGTCTTCTCAACCTTTGGCAATGGGTACTTCCACCAAACATACACCACCGCAAACGGCCAAGACAGCCAGTATATCGGCCAAAAAACAAAAAGGCGCACAAGCAAATAACCTAAGCGTTTCATCTGTAGGTAGTGTAGACCCAAAGACGAATAACATCAACCAAGGTAATACACCCCCGTAAGACGCGCACCTGTCGGAAACTCAACTACTGGCCCTGTTCTAGGGTATATGTGGTTTACAGGTCAGAAGTTCTATGGAGTAGACGACAGGGATAACCCACAATATGTTTGGTACTCAGGAGATAGTCAAGACGCTGGCTCCTGGAGCCCTTTTTTGGGAGGTGGTTGGGTAGCAATAGATTATGGTGGCTCTACCGTTCCTGTTGCTGGTTTGGCTTTCCGTGATGGTAAAGGAACGGCCGCAGTAACTGTTCTATCAAAAGGTGCAGCCGGTACCGGACAAATGAACCACATAGTTTTTCAGGTGCAGGTTATTGGCGATACCCCTATGGTTTACCCGGAAGTTTACCCGGCGAACGGCCAAGCTGGTGCATACGGTTCACGCTGCGTAGTTGAAGCTAACAACGGTATCTACTACCTGACCGGCTTAGACATTATGACCACTAACACTGTGGCAAACATGGTGAACATCCTTGTCAACAGCTCAGTTGGAACGCAGATAAACAAAGACGTTAAGGCTTTAAATGCTTCGGCACTAGATAAAGCGTGTGGGGTTGAGTACCAAAACGCTATTTACTTTGCCGTAGCAAGGGGGTCAGATGAGAACAACGAAATATGGAAACTAGACCTTGCGAGAAATGGCGTATGGATGCTGCCGTGGACTCTCCCAGCAAAACACCTTTGGAAATACGAGGATAGCGATGGCAACACGCATCTACTAGCGCTAGTCAATAACAAGTCAGTAGAATTTACGCGCACAGTGCTAACGCAGGATGATGGGGTACCCTTTAGCACTCGCCTAAGAAGCGTACTCACTTTCGACAAATCTGGCCAGTCACTAGCGGACATAGATAGTGCCGTACACAAACTCATACACCCGGTCGGCGCAATCGAGGCGAATGCCTTTGGCTTAGATGAGGACCTAGAGCCTACAGGGTCACTGGCAAGTGATGTATTCACTCAGACTGTTGACGTAACGGGATGGAATGAAGCACCGTATAACATTTATGACCCCGGCCACTTCAGAGCTGCTTCGGTCATACCTAGCTACTCACTCTAGCGCAAAAGTGTTTCCAAACAGGACAGGCGAGCAAATGAGCCGCATGGGGGTACTCAAAATTGTCCATAAGTGCTCTAGGCTAATGAATAGCAATAAGCACATCACGGTACATACTCTCCGCCATACCTTTGCTACTTCATACCTGACCAGGGGCGGGCGCGTAGAAAATCTACAGCAGCTACTTGGGCATACGAATATTCAAACAACTATGCTCTATGTGCATTTTAGCAATTCCCATTTACACCGTGAGTATGATAAAATCATGTCTGATGCATCGCATTAGACACATTAAGGGATAACATAAGCGGCCTGGCGTGGTAGTATAGAGTGTAGTAAGTTATTGAGATACATAACATCACCTTTACAACCGACGACCAGTATCCAGGAAAGGATAACCGCTGAGAAAACACCTTAAATGTGCCGCCTTAGCTCAGTGGTAGAGCAACGGTTTTGTAAACCGTCGGTCGTCGGTTCAAGTCCGACAGGCGGCTCCACGTCACAAGCGCACGCAAGAGCATTTTTATTTTGCAAACAAGTGGCAAAATAAGAAATTCGCTTGCTAGACGTTGTTCCTTGCGCATGCTAAACACTTCGTTGGTTTAGCTCGCGTTAACAATATGCAGGGTTGGTAGAGTGGTCAATTACATCAGACTGTAAATCTGACGGCGTACGCCTACGGGGGTTCAAATCCCTCACCCTGCACCAAGTTGGCCTCTAGGGCTATATATATGCCGCGTTAGCTCAGTGGTAGAGCACTTCCATGGTAAGGAAGGGGTCTCGAGTTCAAGTCTCGAACGTGGCTCCATTTTATTTTGTGCTATGAAAAAGTTATATCGTTCAAGAACAGACAGAAAGGTCGCCGGCGTATGCGGCGGCTTAGCTACATATACCAATACCGATGTTACATTGTGGCGAGTTGCCGCAGTTATCCTGGCGCTGCCAGGCGGTCCAAGCATCCTAATTTATTTTTTGCTGTGGCTCATTATGCCCGAAGCGCCACACAAATCAGACAAAGTGCTTGACAAAGCATAAGCGGTGTGCTAACGTGGAATTGTAAGCGAACGAAATAAAAACCAATCACTTACAAAAAGCATGTAGTCGCGGACAAAATCCAGCCGATTGCATGCGTAGTTTCTAGAGAGCAAGCGTAGACGAAAAACAGGTGCGCGAACTCTTTACGGAAGCCCTATTTACCTCTTCTGCAGAGAGGAAAAACACCGAGCTGATCACTCGGTGTTTTTAGGTTTCTTGGCGGAAGTCTCCATGATAATAATCGAGTGAAGCAAAGGCTGTAATAGGGGCACTATGGCTTCTGAGGATGGAGTTTTGCGGCCGTGAAACGTAAGACCGTCGTTAGGTTCGTGTGGATCATAGCGTCTCCCCGGAAGGAAATCTTTATGCAGGCTACTTCGATCTGGATATATCTGGCTATCGCTATAACCTCGGTCCTTTCCGCTGGCAGCTACCAATACATCCGCTAGTCTTAACAGATGCTTTGGGCAGATGGACGCCATCTGCACAAAAGTCATTGGCTGCTCAAAATGGTCTGAGCGAAAGATTTCCATTGAACTTATTTCTCCGTTGCACATGACCATATTTAACTACGGAAACCGGGATAATGCAACCATCTAGTGCAACAAAGGCTTTACCTGGGAGCACTTCTCTGGTAGAATAAACGAGATATGGCAAAAAAAGGTGAAAAGCGTAAACTTATCGGACTCGTGAGTGAAGAGTCTGGTGAGCGCATATACTACACAACCAAGAACACAATGAACACTCCGGAAAAGCTGAGTCTCCGTAAATACAGCAAAAAATTGCGAAAGCATGTTATCTTCACCGAGACCAAGAAGAACCTTGGCCGAAACGAAGTAAAACCTAAGAAGTAATTTACGCTTCCTAGGTAAAATATAATAAACCGCCAAAAAAAGGCGGTTTATGTTTTTAGCGCTCTTCTAGGCACTCAGGCAGAGCCGAACCTAAAACGTCAAGAAAAAACTAGTCCCTAATATCAAGCAAAAGATTGATAAGTTCGGCATGGCTCCATACTAGGGGTAGTACCGAAAGAGGGGTGCTGTCTGTGGGATTGATTTGCTCACTAAGTACGCCGCTTGGTAGACGATTTTTGAGCGTCCAGTCGAGTAGACGTTCAGCATCGGCGTTGCGATGTACCTGTAGATAATACTGTGCTATCCAAAGTGTCGTTACGAACCACGGGTTGCCCATGTGGGCTGGTTGGGAGGCAAAATAAGTATCGTGTTCGTACCTCGGACTGCCACCCGATGGTGATGTATCGAGCAGTGTTGCTTCGATGGCCTCGTAGGTCGCACGAATGCGCTGAGGACCAAAAGCCTTACTGGCAAACATCATTGCACCAAAAGCCGATGACACATCAAGCACGTTATCAAACTGCAAAGACCCATCGGGCTGCAGTAAGAAGCCTTTGCGCAAAATACCACGTTCGGGCTCAAAAAAGGCATCCAGATTTTGTGCAATTGTTTCAGCAACGCTGCGCCATTTAACTCCATCATCTGGATATTCAAACAAATCGGCAAAGTTGGCCGCTTCTTCCAGTGCTCGAAGAGTCAGGGCAGTGGTATAGGTATGGGTCTCGAACTTCTCTTCCCAAAGGTCATAACTGGCATGGGGAAGCCCAGTTTCTTTGTCGATAAAGCCTGCCAAAAAATTTGCCATTGGCTGAATAAGAGTGTTGTATAGGCTGCCTACAAACTCTTTGTCACCTGACTCGTTATAAAATTCGGCAAGCATAAAAAGCACGATGGCCGACTCGTCCTCTTGAATCGCCAGTTCCATATGTCGGCCATGTATCAGGGGATGCCAGGTGCTACCAATAGCTTTATCGGGCTGGTACTTATGCATCATATAGCCGTCGGGATGCATAATGTCTCGGCAGAACTGGAAGAATTTTTGAGGCTCTTCGGTATAGCCAAGCCGAATAAGCGGCCACATAACGTAGCAGCCATCACGTGGCCAAACATAGCTATAATAATCTCTGCCAAAGTTATAAATGCTAGAGTCACAGCTGGCAATCACCCCACCACGTCGATCGGTATGAGCTTTTATAACAAGCAGTGACTTTTTAACGGCAGACTGTTCTGTTTCAGAAAAATGGTTAATAGATTTCTCTGCCTTTGAGAGCCAATGACGCCAATGTTCGCGAGTGGCATCAAACCGAGAAACAACACTATGTTCTAGTAGTTGAGTGTGGATACGCTCGGCACCAAACTGTGAATCAGCGCATACTATCCAGTATTGTAGACCACGTGCTCCGCCGGCATCGACGGCAATGGTATTGGCAATGACCGAATCTACCCCACCATGCTCTACGGCATTGCCGGAGAGTTCACCATCTTCGGCGTCTTTCCAGGTGCCCTCTTTGCCTTCGATCGCGTAGTTGCCAACACAATATTGGTCAAAAGGCACGCCGTCGTCTGTACGACTATGAATGAGAAGGCTGCAGCGACCTTTGTAGTCAAGAATGTACTCGTCGTCCGGAACGTAGAGGGCGGTGTCGGCGCGGCCACCCCGCGATATTTGAAACACTTGGTGAAAGAACACCCGAATAGTACGAGGTACGCTACTGCGATTATGTACAATCACTTGTCTGCAAAACGCGTTGTATTCGTAGTCAACAAAGTCATGCAGTTCTAGGCTAACCTGTAGCGACGCAGAATCCATAATAATGGTACTGATAAGTGCCTCGTCAGAAAAATCGACCGTCGTTTGCCAACTGCCGTCGTCAACCCAGCTAAACTTGCCATCGACAAATATTCCAATTTTGTGATGAGTGCTCCTGGACGTGGTAAGGTTTTCAAGTCCTACGTAAGGGTAGTAAAAATCATGCACCAGTCCGGTTTCGTTCAGCCCGACGGTCAGACTGCCGTTACCAAGAATGACAGGCCGACCCATTAGACGGGTTGTCCTGCCTCGGCAAGCCGATATTTGAGGTCATGATAGGAATTCATAAAGTTAATATAAGCATCATAGGGTGTTTGATACGGGCTAAAGTAGGCATGAACATCTCCGTCATTAAAGTATTTAGTACACATATAATAAAAGTGATCGCTGGTTTGTAAGCGTCGCCAATCTTCGATGAGCGACAGGTTATTAGTACTCATAACCATGTCGGTCAGCCCATACAATGAGCTAATTGCACCTTGTTGCATACGATTGCCCAGCCAGGCAGTCAAGTCACGTTCGGTGTCCGCCCAAGTAATTGTTTGCGGGCAGTCGAGCGTGTCGACGGCCGGGAATGATTCTGCCGCTTGACTGACTGTCATGAAGGTATGGCTGTTATTAGCAAGCCACGCTTTAGGGAGATGCTCAAGAAAACCAAAAATGCCACTGTCGGCCCATTGATGTTCACCAAATGTCTCGTAGTCCATAAAAAGATTTAGCAGTGGTTGGTCCCAAGAGGCGTTTGCCCAATCAAGAAACTTATCGGTCGTAAGAGGATATTCTTCCCAGAAGCGATTGCTAAAGCGAAAAGCAATATCATCGCTTAGTTTGTAGTTTTTGGTGAGCGCACGAATATTTGAAGTGAAAGCCGGCTGGTAGACAAAGTTGGGACTACGCCAGCCCATCACTGGATCCCAACCCTCACAAAGGATTGCCGTGTATCCCGCTTTGTCTGCCCAATAGGCTAGGTCGTTGTTGTAGCTGAGCTCGGTATTGCGAAAGGCTGTGGGCGTAACGCCAAACAATTGCTGTACTTTTTCGCGGTGCATAACGACTTGCTGTTCAAATTCATCGCGGTTGTAAAAAAAGGCCAGAGAATGATGGTATGTTTCGGCCACAATTTCGACGCGTCCCGTAGCAACGAGCCTTTGAAAACTAGCAAGTACTTCTGGAGCATAACGTTCAAATTGTTCAAGTACTGTGCCGGTAATCGACAGACTAAGTTTGAAATCGGGATGGGTCTCGAGCATTCGCTGTAAGTGTTCGTTAGTGGGTAGATACGACTTGTAGGCAACTTTACGAACGATGTCGGCGTTATTTTCGCGACCACCCTCTGGAGCATCAAAATAATCATGCCTATGTCCAACATCAAGCGCAGTATAGTGACGAACACGGTAAGGCTGATGAACATGTAAATAGAGTACAATAGCGCGTTTATCAGACATGTAGCACCTTTTGCTTATGAGCATGCAATTGATAGTGATGCATCATTTTTTGGACAGAACGCTTCCAAGTAATATTTGCCAGTTCGGCACTACCTTCTTCGGCTAAAGTGATTTCTAGGTCGGAGTTATTGCATACTGCCAGTATCTGGTTGGACATCTCCTCAATATCCCAATAATCGAGTTTTAGCACGTTGCGCAGTAGTTCGCTTGCACCTGATTGCTTACTGATAAGTGCCGGGGTATGTTGTAGCAAGGCCTCGAACGGTGTCAGCCCAAATGGCTCGGAAACACTCGGCATCACAAAAAGATTGGCTACCCTAAACGCGTCCCGCCACGTCTTGCCGGTACCATTTATTCTACCAGTAAAGATAACATTACCGCTAAGACCAAGTACCGCACTGTGTTCAATAAGCTCAGTGTACTGTTCACCAGAACCAACAACTAAAAGGATGGTTTTAGGACGTTTTTCCACTACCTTCGCAAAGGCTTCGAGCAGATGAATAAGTCCTTTTTGAATGGTTAATCGACCGGCGCTTAATATAACTTTATAGCCACGACCTTGCATTATCTGCAAATAGGTAAAGGTATTTACACTGGTATCTTCGTGTAGCTCGCTCTCTTCAAGCTCCATGGCATTATGTACAATCTCGATTTTGGCGGGGTCAATGTTGTATTCCCGAACGATAGTGTCTTTTGTGGCTTGACTAATGGCAAAGATTTTATCGGCAAGCAATAGCCCCATATGCTCAATCTCTCGCACCAGAGGATTACCGTAGCTACCTCCCGAACGGTCGAACTCAGTTGCATGAACATGGACAAAAAGTGGTTTGGCAGTAAGCTGCTTGGCGGCCAACGCTGCACGGAAGGTGAGCCAATCGTGTGCGTGAATAACATCGTACTCATTCAACCGTGCAAGTTTGGCGACATACTGCGTATAGGCAGATTGGTGTTCATGCATTTGCACGCCGCGGCTATTACCCTTGTTGTCAACATAAGTAAAGTATTGGCTGTCATAAGTACTACCGGCCATACTACCGATGACCTCTGTGACACCTTCGGGTAGGGCAGGATTGACCGTCATAAAGTCGATATTGGGAAATTCGGCGGTGTAGGGAAGGATAAACTCAATATCTGCACCACTCTGTGCCAGTTCTTTACACATTTGGTAGCAGACAACCCCCATTCCACCAGTATGATGCGGAGGTAGTTCCCACCCAAGCATTAATATTTTCATATTTTTAGAGTATGTTCCGAGCTATTTACATAACCATTATAGCTCTCTGCTCAAGGAAGCACAAGCAGTTAGGTGTAATAAATCTTACAAATTTTTAGCATCAGTGCCGACGGGATATTTTTGCAGGTCTTTGGTGCTTTGCGCCCAAGTAGTTATAACATTTTCTACAATACGCCACGAAGACAGTACTTCGGCCGACGACGCAAACAAGGACTGATCACCGCGAATCGCATCAATAATAACACGTTCATAGGCTTCAGAGGTGCTTCCAAATGAGCGTTTATAATCAAAATCCATCTCAACAATATCGGTATCGTTTTGCAGCCCCGGCTGCTTGGCTTGCAGAAGCAGGGTGATACCTTCCTTTGGCTGCAGACGAAATAGTAAGACATTGCTGCCTGACGCTTGACCTGTAGGCCGAAAATGCACGGCGACTTCTGTCAGCTTCTCTGAGAGTGCTTTACCAGTTTCGAGAGTAATGGCAACATTGCGCCACTGCTCGTTGTCTATCCGCAGCTTTAAACGAGCAAAGGTCTCGGTACGACTGTGCTGATTATTGACCTCATCGCGGTAGGTATCATACTGACCGCGTACAGCAGTGGTATTTACTTCTTCTGGGCCGATGGGCTCAATACTGTCAAGTAGACGTAGTTTAGCTCGGTGAATGCTAGTGCTATCGAGCTGGGCCGGGGCTTCCATAGTTACCAGTGCAAGAAGTTGTAGCAAATGACTTTGTAAAATATCCCGCAGAGCACCCGTTTGCTCGTAGAAGGCGACTCGTCCTTCGATTCCAATAGTCTCATGTGCAGCAATAGTAATAGCATCGATATGGCGTGTATTCCAGATAGATTGGAACAAGGGGTTCTGAAAGCGGAACGTTAAAATGTTTTGAGCAGTTTCTTTGGCTAGATAATGATCGATCCGAAAGGTTTGCTGCTCTCCAAAATTTTTCTCGGTAACCATTACGAGTTCTTTAGCTGATGCGGTATTATGTCCAAAAGGTTTTTCTACCAGTAGCCTGGGCTGGTCAATATCAGTCGCAAAAGGCTCGTTGTGCCCTGTTGCACCCAGTTGATTAACCACTGACACAAACGCCTCGGCGGGGATAGAAAGATAGTACAAACGACTCACGCCGGGCCCTATTTCGTCACTAATATCTCTCAGACGATGGCGCAGGCTTTGATAAGCCTCGACACTGCTTAGGTCCATTGTAACGATTTCTGTGAGGGTCTTGACTTGGTCAAAAACTCGCTGGTCAAAGTGATTACCATCGAGTGCCGCTTGAACAGGATGAAACACTTGGTCAACTGAAGTTTGTCGGCGGCTTACTCCTACTATTCTGGTCTGAGGAGGAAGGTCGCCCTTTTGCTGGAGATGATACAATGCGGGGAGCAACTTTCGCTGTGCCAAATCGCCCGTAATGCCAAAAATTACCAGTAGTAATGACTTATCACGATAATCCATTAAAATGACCCCCAGCCAATAGAAGCATTTAACCTGGGACTGAATTTTGTATCTGACGATTTCACTTGGCTGCTCCTTCACCGTTAAGATTGTGGCCACCAAATTTGTTGCGTTGAGCCGCAACCACCTTGGTGGCAAAGTTGGTTTCGCCCTGCTGCGAGCGCAATCGAACGTCAAATGCAGCCTGAATGGCAGGAAGCTCAATACCAAGGTCTTTAGCGGCTTCGAGTGTCCAACGGGCTTCACCACTTTCGGCTACATACCCCGAAATGCCATCAAGCTCTGGATTTTCGGCTAATGCCTCGCGGCTGAGCTCGGTAAGCCAACTAGTAATGACGCTATGGTGTTGCCATAAATCGGCGGCAGCAGCTAAGTTCATGCCGTCGTATGGTCCGTCGTGAAGCATACGAAAACCTTCGCCAAGTGACTGCATTATGCCGTATTCAATTGCGTTATGAACCATTTTGACGTAGTGACCAGCTCCACTTGGTCCAAAACGGTAGTACATGCCTTCTGGTTTACTGAGCGTTTCAAGCGCGGAGGTAATGCCAGAAAAGGCCGACTCAGAATCAGCACCGCACATAAGGGGAAACCCGTTAGTATAGCCCCATATACCACCACTTACACCGATATCGATGAGTTCCATGCCGGCTGCCGTAACCTGTTTGTTAAGAAGTTTTGTCTTACGAAAATCAGAATTACCGCCGTTAACAATGGTTGAACCTTTTGGGAGTATTTCTGTCCAACGAAGTACCATAGCATCAGTTATTTCGGCCGGTAGCATTACCCAAACGACTGCTGGATCTGTCCCAAGTGCATCTAAAACATCCTGCTCGGTGTAGGCAGCAGTTGCACCGTAGCGAACGGCCTCGTCTATTGGCTTGGGACTACGATTGTGAGCGATAACTGTATGCTCGCCGCTTTCGGCTAGTTTACGAGCAATTTGCATACCCATCCGACCTAGGCCATGAATAACAATTTTCATTGAGAATTACTCCTTGTATTGTTGATTATAGATAATGACAGTATGACAGTTATACAAAATCATGGCCGGCACAACGGTCAGTGAAGTTGTTTTATTGCGAAGCTGTTTGAGCGCGGACACCTTATCCTCGCCATAACAGAGCACCACTATAACGTCGCATGTCGTCAGTTCGTGCAAACTAAGAGAAAGCCGCTGATAATCTGGGCCAGAGTACCCAACGATGGGTTCGGTAGTGTAAACACCAACACTTTCTGGCAGTACGCCCGCAGTATGGCCATCTTTGCCAATACCGAGTGTCACTAAGCAAAAATCGGCCTGCTTGCGGAGCAAGCGGTAGGTTTTTGTGTAGGTCTGCTCGGTGCCAAAGAATGGCAGGTTGCCTGATAATATGTCAATAATTGTTGCCGACGACTGAATCGGTTTGCCGGCAATAAGTTTGGCCATATTGCTATTGGCATGGCCACTAGGACCATAGCGCTCATCAACAGGAAGGAGGGTAAGACGTGTTGTGTTGGTAGATTGGCTGGCTAGCAGGGCAAGTACACTGAGCTGATGTTCGATGTTAGAACCACCACTCACAAGCCACAATACTTGTTCACCAGCGTCAAGATGCTGAGCGAGCTCGGCTGCAACTGCAAGTATTGCCGTACCGGCTGGTTTTTTCCTCCACTGCATACTTACTAGTATACGTCTGTCGATAGGCAAAAACTAGCGGTTCAGCTGTTTTTCAGCAAGGTATCAGAAAGTATGCATATGAGCGAAAAAGCAAAGCGAATTGTGTTACTAGTGCTTATTACTATGAGCATATTGCCAATATTGCTTGTGCTGAGATTACCTGCTGAGGCATCGGTAAAGCAATGGGCACTGTTTGCATCGGCCCTGACAGGGTATTTGGGGCTCGGCTTACTCCTGTGGGAATTTATGCTTGGCGCCAAAGCATTTTTTCGCCTCTGGTTCCAAGACTTAGCACCGGTGCTGTCTATGCATAAATGGCTTGGCAAATACGGTATGCCGCTTATTTTTTTGCATCCACTCCTTATTACATATGCTTACGGCGAATCATGGCTATATTCACTTGTGCCACAAGTTTCGACTGAGTTTGAGCGACAGGTAACTTTAGGGCGAATAGCTTTTTTTGTTCTTTTGTTGGTGTGGTTTACGTCGGCAATTGTACGGGACAAAATTGCCTTTCGACCATGGAAGTATCTGCATTATCTTGTGTATATTGCGTTACCTTTTGCGTTCTTGCATGTTCCTAAGACAGGGAGCCAGTTTTCTGAACATTCTGGGGTACGAGCGTATTTCTTCGTGCTAGTTGGTGTATTTGGAGTGTTTTTGACGATACGTCTAAGGGGGTTGCTCGGTGCAGACAGGGTTGACTACCAAGTTACCAGACAGCAGCAGCTGACGAAGGATGTATATATGCTACATTTACGGGCTATTGGGTCGGCAATTTCGCCGCGACCCGGGCAATACGTATATGTAAGCACCGGTCTTGTCAGCGAAGATCATCCGTTTTCTGTGGTCAAGTCGTCTCAAGGTGGCAGAGAACTGATTATTGTATATCGTCGGTACGGACGGTTTACCCGCTACTTATCACAGCTCCGCAGTAGCAGCCGCTTACTTGTAAGTGGCCCCTATGGAGCATTTATGCGCAATGTAGCAGCATCTCGACCGCGCATCTACATAGCTGGTGGCATAGGTGTCACGCCGTTTATTGACACTCTGCTGACTGAAAAGCAGGCATTGCATCAGCTGTTTTATATCAATAAGTACCGTGATAACTCCCCGCTTATCACAGAGCTACGCCAAGTGCTCGGGAAGCGACTCGTTGAGGCGTATAGCCAGGAACCAGTTGCCGCCAGAGAAGGTGAGGTAATTGGTCGACTTAACGCTGAAGTTATTGCCAGTAAAATTCAGCACCCAACCGAATATGATTATTACCTGTGCGGGAGCAAGGACATGACCCAGTCGCTTGTACATGAGCTACAACGCTTGGGCGTCCCTAGGCAAGCTATTCAGACAGAAGCCTTTGCCTGGTAGCTATTGATTAAGAGCTAGGTATGATTTGGCCAAAAAACGTTTTTCTAGGGCAGGGGCAAGCGAAGGATTAACAAAAAGAACGGTAGCGATAGTATCTGCAATTAACGCTGTTTTGGCTTGTACATATACTAATCCGCTGTTTTGGCTTGATGTTCCAGTCGTAGGGTCAATGATATGATGATAATGGTTGCCGTCATGCTGCCAACTTCGCTTCTTGTCACCGCTGACTGCGAGAGCTCCTTGGGCTAGTTGTAAGGTACTATAGTCACCATCGATTCTCTCTAACGCAATGGTAAGCGGCTTAGAGCTAGTCACGTATAGGTCTCCACCACCATTTATGCTGTAGTCTTTGACACCATAGCGCTCAATTAACACGCTTAGTTTGTCGATGAGCCATCCCTTGCCAAAACCTCCGAGATCTAAAACGATTTCACTTGGGATTACTATTTTATCTCTATCGTATTTTACTTGGCTCCAGAAATTAGGAATAACATTTGCAGTGCGCTGTCGTGTACCGTAGCCTCGTTTGTGCAGCTCTCCGCCGACTGATATGTTAAACACACCGTTGCTCAGGGTATGCATTTGTTGGGCAAATCGCAACATATCAAGCAGTTCTTGCGGTGGGCGCCTGAGCTGATGGTGCAGATTAAGCTGCCCGATGTAAGAGGTGTCGGTAAACCGAGTATAGTTGTCGTTAAAAGCAATCATGACAGCGGTAAGCTGTGCTATTTGGCTAGAGGTCCACGACTGCTCATCGAGGCGCTCAATATGCCACCGAGTACCAAGAGTATCGACAGTGAAGAGTGCATCTGGCTTCATGGCCATCAAGCCTTTATTTGACGAGCGATAGTGTCAAGTGTTTGAGCAAATGCATCGGTAGTAAGGCTGGCGCCACCGATACGGCTTAGTGATAAAGAGGCGATTTCTTTACCTACAACGACTCGTTCTAGAGCGCTTTCAAAATCTTGTATGTAGCGTTCAGATTCGTGGTCGCTGGCCGAATTTTGGGCAGAGACGGCTGTTATAATGCCATCTTCGACAGTCACTTTGGTAGTGAGGTTATTTGAAAATCCTTTTGGGACGTCATAGCTTGTATTAGCGCTATATTCGCCACTTGTGACTACCGGGACAGTAGTAGCTGCAGTGGTATTCGTCGATTTGACTGAGGCAGGCGCTGTTGAGCTTTTACTAGCGGAAGCTACAGAGGTTCCACTGGGACTGGGCGCCGTGTCTTTCGCTAAGAATAGGTATGCCCCTCCTAAACCAGCGGCTATTGCCACCGCCGATACACTTACGACTATACATGATTTTTCTCGTGTATTCATGACTATAAATTTAACTATAGTACCTGAAAATTGGCTGAAAAGCTGTCATTACTTGGTGATTTTGACCGGTATCGATATAATTGAGGCTGCAACCAGACAAAACACTAAAGGGGTGTAGCTCAATTGGTAGAGTAGCGGTCTCCAAAACCGTTGGTTGCAGGTTCAAGTCCTGTCACCCCTGCCAAGCATAAGCACGATGATAAAAGTCTCCGAAATGGAGACTTTTTGTTATAGTACATACTATGAAAATTTAAATCACTTCGAGGTTTAAGGGATCGCAGGAGAATAGGGCAGAAATAGAAAGACTGTGTCTAGCCGTCAGAGATGCTGGCATCGAAGATTTCCACTTTATTCGTGACGTCGAAAATTTCCAACCAAATTTTTTTAAGACACAAGAGGAACTGTGGGAGAATGCTCGAAATCAGATAGCCAAATGTGATGCCTTATTAATCGACATTACGGATCACCCAAGTGGTGGGCGCTTAATAGAAGCTGGAATTGCATACGCGCTGGATAAACCTGTTTATGTGATTATGAAAAATGATACGATATACAAGGACTTTTATACTGGTATCGCTGATGCAATATTTAAATACAACAGTATTGAAGACGTAACCGATCATCTGAAATCTATATAAAACTACTCCTTACTTACTCAGTCAGACAATGCTACTGGTTGCGAAGTGCGTCCATGAAGGCCTGCCAAATAAAAATATGGACATCTGTCCATATTTTTATTTTGTTAATCTTCTTAAAGAACTACGACTCGCATGTTTTTGCCGCATAGTACGTGAGCGGTCGCGAGATTGTAAAACGTTATAGCCGCCACTTTTGATTCGACTTCTTCTCTATTATGGAGAGATATTGTTTCGGCAGCTTCTTTGAACGACCACGAGTCGACATTGAACGCTTGATAGTCTTCGCCAAATTCATTTTTTAGGCAGCACTCGATCGAGTGTGGTCCCTGGTTTAGTATTTATGACAGCGACAACTTCTTTGTGATCGCCAACGAGTTCGTCGATGTCACTACCGTCTTGCTGTTCAAGCTCATTTAATAAACTGCGGCCGCTAGAGAAATCGGTACGTGATGAGGCATTTTCAATAATTTGATTGCAAGCTTCGTCTGAAGTTGATACACCCAGAAATTCGGACATTGTCCTGAGGTGATCGCCGTTATTGGCGATAAACGAGTAAATCGATTCTAGTTTGTCGTTTGCGCCGCAGCCGCTTGCCTCACCGTTGGTGTGTGTGTCGGTGTGTCCACCGACTTCATAACCTGATTCGGCTACAAACTTGAGTACGTTTGCATACGCTTCGCTTGTGCTGCTACTCTCGCCAGCAAACCGTTTGACCGTTAGGTCATCAGCCACAAAAAGTGATTCTGTTCCGCCTGCGCTGTTTGCCTTCGGAAAAATACCGTTGACGGTGTTTCGCCCATCAATACAGCCGTAGCAAAATATTCAACAGCCTGCTACCCCTGTTAGGGGTGCAATATTAACAACGCTATAAACAAAATTATTGAATACATTATTTATTCATAAGTGTAGTCAAATACTGCCACCAATAGCGAATTTATAGAAACAATTTGTAATTATAAGCACTACAGATAATCTGCTATATATGCGCCATTGCCCGAGTCTACGCCGGCCTCAAAATCACCAAACTTGCAGACGCAACAATGTGCCGATGCTAGCACAAACAGCAGCCCTGATGGATCAGCCGCTCTACGCGGCGGCGTGACGACCCGCAGCCGGCTTACGATATATAACAAAACCCCACAGTTAACGGGGTGTCATAGCCAAACATAGCGTAGATCAACTTATGGTAGCTTTATTCAAATAGCACATCAGCAGCATACGGCGCCCATACCGCCTGCTGCTCTATACTCAAACTTTTTGCCGCATCTACAGCTTGCTGTAGCGCTGTTTTGGTGATTGTAACGTTCTGCCCTACTTCAAGCTCTGGAAGCCCTGCAGCAACGCCCAGCGTCGTCTCAGCGGCAATTCGTTGCTCACTAGTCAGCGTAACCTTGTTGTCCTTCATGTACTTAGTAAGAGCCCCACGCGCAAGTAGCATGTAGCTATCGCCGGCTTTCGCCTGAACAGAATAGTCCTTGGCAGTACCCTTGTTTACATCGGCGGTTGGCGTAGTCGTCTGTTTTTGCTCAGTCGTGCTCGTAGCGGCCACTGCGCCAGCAGTCTGGAGCGCCTGAGCTACTGCATCTTTGGTGATGCTAACCGTCTGGCCAATATCGAGCAGAGGAGCGCCAGCGGCATTCACTAACTCCACTTCAGCCTGTAGTTGTTGCGCAGCCGTCATCTCAATCTTCTTGGCTTTGGCATATTGCGCTATGGCATCACGGGCTAGTGCTGTGTATGAGTCACCGCCCTTTGCTGTATATGCATAGCTATCTTGCGGTGTCACCTTGGCTTCTGGCTGTTCTTCCTTGGCAGTTGGTTGTGTATTTGAGTCATCTTTTTTGGCAGTGTCTTTTTGTTTAACCGTGTTGGCTTTGTTGGCCGTTTCAGTCTTTTGTGGTTCAGTCTTAGTGGAATTTTCGCCAAGCTGTTGCTGGGCATCGGACATCCAACCAGACTGACGAACCATCGCTCCAGCCGACACTACAACTAACACTACTGCACACAGTAGCGCAAACTGTTTCTGGCTGAACCGTATTTTTGTCATTTACCTCAATATCCCCATATCTCTTAGTAAGCCTATAGTAGCAAACAAACTTCTTTCCTAGCAAGTAACAATGCAATCAATTTGCAGTAAATGCCATAGCGCTTACGCTTGCGTGTTATGTAGGAATAACGTATAAAGTCTTTACAAAACCCTGCAATTGTGATACAGTGTTGTTCATATAGTTCATAAGGCCCCAGGTGAGGACAATACATGGAAGAAATTAACCTATACGACTTAATGCGCTTTTATGCGCGAAAATGGCTAACCATAGCAACTGTTGTTATGATGGGTGCTATTCTTGGCGTCATCTACACGTTCTTTGTCCAGCAGCCAGAATACAAAAGCACCGCTACGCTACTACTCATTGGTACGACTCGCACGTCCAACCAAGATTCAGTTGTAATCAACAACTACGTCCAGCTCTTTGAGTCTCGTCGTGTCCTTGACCCAGTCATAGCCGAGCAGAAATACGACGCCACCTACGACAAACTTGCCGCCAACACTACTGCCGAAAACGTTAAAAACACAGACATTATCAACGTCTCCATCACGACATCGAGCCCTAAAACCAGTAAGGCTTTGCTTGAAGCCGCGATCGAGAAATTCCGCAATGAAGGCAAGACTCTCTACGGTGATGGCGCTATCAAGATCAACGTCGTTGACGCCGCGGATGCGCCAGTTGCGCCAACCAACGTTAAACCAATCCAGCAAGTAGGCCTCGCCACCGTGGCAGCCTTTGCTCTGGCTATTGTCGCATTATTCTTCATATACGATTATACCGCCGCACAAAAAACGCAGACAAAATCTGCGACTGATGTTATAGTAAAAGATAAAGTTAAAGCTAAAGCTAAAACTAAATCTACACCGAAAAAAGGGAA
>JAGQNR010000007.1 GCA_020427985.1 Candidatus Saccharimonadota bacterium
CAGCACGATAGAGCAAGTTATAACTACGATAAAACGAGATTTAACTGCGGCGCTCGTCTGATTCAGCGGCGAAGTCAAGAGGTGGTAGCTTGATTGAACCGTCGAGCAACCCTTTTAAGTATGGTTTGAAGCGCACTGGAACGTCATTATCTCGTTGTTCTTCGGGAACTTCTACAGGCGTCCAAGCACATCCATTACTTTTTCTCCCAAATATGCAAAATCTTCCTCAATAGCTTGCCAGACGTTATTAAATATCATTCGTGCATCAACTGGATTGTCTGGGTCATGTTTTTCATTTCGCCTATCACCGCTATGCAAAGCATTACGACGTGTTGCCAGCATATTCTGCCATAGCTTCCGATCGCTTCTTGTGACTTCAACAAACTCAGCGGCATTTGGATGTTCTGCTACAAACTTCTTCGCGCCTTTCTAGAAATACTTGTCGTTTTGAAATATGAATCCAATGTCAAAGCCCAACTCTTTCATAAATAACTAGAATCTATCCTTATACGCCCACCAAATTAAATTTTAAAACGCTACATATTCAGCATGCTGGTCAAAGGTTGGCAACTTATGAAAGTTCCTGTCTTCAATGCGACCCAGATGAACGCGGGCGATGTCGAGCTGTTCCACGACTCTGTCAAAGCGAAAATCTATTTCGTCATTATTTGGTAGCTGTATGAACTTTAGAATCTCTTTTGTTTGAATCCATACACGTGACACAAACAGTTCTTCAGTCCCAAAATTGGCTGCTAACTTGAGCGTGAAGTCAGGCGGTAAATTGCCAGTATACATCTTGCCTTTCGGGCCGCTTTGCTTCTTGCGCTTTGACCTATTTCAGCGTTTCTTGGACATGGCTATAGCCTGCCTATGATAACTGTTGTCTAATAATACTTATTTTAGGACAACTGATGGAAATAGTTGCGCTCTAAGCTCTCTGAACGTACAAAAGCATCTTCTATCCGCTTCGACACAAAGAAATCTATGCTGATGCCAGATTCAAGGTTGGTGTAAATACAGCCCTCCACTTGTCGATCGGAGCCAGCGACATGTACTAATTTTGGCACCTTTTCGAGTGCACCATAACAAGCCTCGGCCACACTCTCGAACTCTGCCTCGACCTCTGCGCTATCTCGATCGCTTATAGCGATAATGTCCAAGTCGCTATACATGCCTGGCCTAATAGCTACGCTTGGTCCGCTTAGACCGTTGCCGCTACCAGTCAAAAAGTAGTGTATGTTGTTTTTGAAGCCAGCTAGGCGGAGGTGAGCGACAAACATGCAGTCTTCCATAGACAAGTATGTATTGCGCATGGCCTCGCTATAAATCTCCATTACGGTTTGGCCTTCAAATACTGACGCTGGTTTTGGGCTATACGCAGTTTGGTGCCTTGATTCAGGAATGAAGCGACAAACATCGGTTCTATTGGGCGGCAAGATAACGATAGGTGAGCCAGGTAGCAGACGTGGCGCAATCGCGTCATAGGCCGCTCCTGATGGCAAAACGTGCTTTTCTTTCATGCTCCCTTCGCCAGTAACCAAGATGCCGTAAAGGTCGGCTCCTTCGGGCACTTTAGCCAACGCCATCATAAAAGGGTCTTCAATGTCGATTGGGCTACGTTCGATCACATGTCCGCCGTAGCCTTTATTTTCTCCCGCTAAGATGCAAGCAATGCGACGACCGCTGAAAGAGGCCTGTGCTAAGGCCAGCTCACCAAGTAGGTCAGCTTTAACGGGATCGAGCCGTTCGGGGATAGGATTGAGCGGAAAAGCGTCAATTACGACTACATCTTCGGGCATTACCCTCGGGACCCGAAACATGTCAATTCCATCAACTATCATCTCGCCCATTACTAATAGTCCTCTAGGTTGTAGGTTAGGTCTTGAGATGTAAAGAACTCACCATTAACTAAGTTCTCGATAATAGCCAGAGTGGTCGCGAAAACCTTATCCTGCTGACGGATTTCCGCGAGTGTGAGCCAGCTATTTGTGCCGCCGTCGTAATCATTTGTTAGATCACCTGAAATCTCAGTTGCTTTAAGAACGACGAATAATTTGTCTTCAAGTAAACTTTCTTCATTAGCGTCATAGTCACGAACTCGACGAAAACTATGCACCTCAAATTTAGCGTCTAAACCAGTCTGACGTTTCAGCTGCCGTTGTGCAGTTGCTTCAAACGATTCACCCCACTCAGCGCGACCATGAATCTCGCTCCAATAACTATAAAAAGGATTACGTTGTCGCCTTTGTAATAAGTATGTGGTTTCGCCTTCACCATTCTGTCGAGCAACAATCATAAGTATTGAAAGTTTTGGTTGCTTTTCGACCGCTCTTTGTTTCTCATTTAGGTTGTTGGCGTATTCCTTGCCCAAAGCCGTAAGCTGGTATTCACCTTTCTCCAACTTGACTACATAACCTAATTTTACGAGCTTTCTGAGATGAAACTTAAAAGTATCACTCGTGTGGCTTGTTGGGTGCATCAAAGCATTAAATCGCTCCGCTTTCGTATACCGAAGCGAATGCAAAATAGATGCTTGTGTCTTGTGTAATTGAGGATTGTTCATAGCCGACCTTATTTTGTACAAATTATATAACAAAAACCTACAAAAAGCCAACTTTTAGGGTACTAATCTACCCTAGATTGCCACCTCATTTATTTGTTAAGTTACTTCAGCAGATAGGTGGGCAATGCGTTAATAACTAATTTCGGGAGAAACCCTATGGCTGGTAATGCAGAAAAAAAGAAATTGTATGTTGGTTGTGGTTTAACACTTGCACCACAGGAATTCAAAGATCGAGTAGAAGAACTCAAAACTGAACTGGGGCGTGACTGGCATGTGTTGGATTTCCTGGGCTTAGTTGCTGGTACGGCTACTGATGTCTACCAGCGCGACATTGTCGAAAATGTTGGCAGCTGTGACGCATTCGTTGCTATCGCTGACGAACCGAGTATTGGCTTAGGCTATGAGCTTGCGATAGCAGTAGAACAGCATCGGAAACCTGTGCTTGCAACCGCTCATGTAAGCTCAAAGGTTACTCGAATGCTGCTTGGTGCTGCCGAAGTCCACCCGAATATGGAATTTGTTCCTTACGAAGACATGGTTGCAGATGTTCCAGGAATCGTGAGAGTTCAGTTTGCGCATGTATTAGAGGCTTAGGTATGGAATATAACAAAAGCTTATGTAAGCCGGTCTGGCTTCTTTCTTGTAATTAATGAAATTACCTAAGATCCTGTTTCATACTGTACGAGTTAGTTCACTTCCATTCGGTCACTGACAATAAAACGACCTGTATACAACCGCTTTAAGACTCCCGGTCCATCTTTTTGATAAAACGTTATATGAGCATTACAGCCTTCACAGGTAATATCCAGGACCCGTGAGCGGCCACCGCGCGACTTTTGATACCTATCAGTCTTAAACATATACATATTCTAACTATAGCAAAATCCAGGAGCGTGAATGCTTACTGGATTCTCTGTAAAAAATATGGTTTTGGCTCACCTTATAGGTCATGGACTTAGAACTAGCAGCATCTGATTGACAACCTCATCAATCGACTTGTTGGCATTAATTTCATACTCATTCTCTATATCTTGTAATGGATTGTTAACAATCCATTCTAATAAAGCCTCTTCATTAATGGTAGGATTGAAGTCTTTTTTTCTATCTTCTGCAACAACGCGCAATTTAAGATTGTCTTCACTCACTGCTAGTCTAAATACAAATACATCAGCTCCTAACGTTTTTGCAGCGGCTAGATACGGCTTTATTGATTCTGAGGAGCTGAATCCCCTTGCGACAATAACATTTTTATTCTCCTCAATAATTTTCTTCGCCATAGCTAATTCTAAATTATGAATTTCTGAGTAAATACCTCGATCATCACCTACCATACCAGCTAAAAAAGTCAGAATTGCGTTATGGTCAATAAATATACTGCCAGTTCTTTTAGATAGCAGTTTAGCTGCGGTTGTTTTGCCACTACCAGGATATCCGCGGATAATAATCATTTTGCAATTATTCATATCTTTACTATAACAAAAAGCCCAGCGTCTATACTTACTGGACTTCTTGTCACATATATACTCATGGCTCACCACAATAGAGGAAGTTATAATCGTAATTAAGCTAATTTTAGCTGATAGCTAAAATTACTCAGCTTTGGTTTCAGTAGTTTCTGGGAATGCTCGGCGAACTTCCATTTCGAAAGCCAAACGAGTAATGTCTGCTGCCGCTTGCTCTTGAAGCTCATTGCCAGGCTGTACACTTTTAGTCGCTTCCATTGCTGCCGCCACGTGCGGAAATTGGTCTTCAAATGATGCTGATTTTGTCATACAACAAAAATACCACTAAAGTGGTATTTAGTCAAACTTGGCTCCCCCTCTCGGTCACGGACTCCATAACATGGGTAAAGTGGGACAAATGGGACACTATAGGCGTATGCTCCAAAGTGTCTCATTTAGATGAACGAGAGGAGTTAAATATGACGAATGTAGATCGGAAAATAGAACAAAACCCGCACTTGATGGTGTATAATTACTCTCAATATAAACTTTAGCGAGGTTCTTATGAATAAAAAAGTAGTTATTTCTATAGTTGGTATCATCCTTCTAGTTGTTGCCGGTGGCTATATGCTGACGAAGAAGGACAGTAACAAATCAACCGCAACAGATGTATCGAAAACATCCACGACAATCGAGCAAAAGGACGCAGAAGATCTAGGGCTTTGCAACATAGTAGATATCTCCACAATTAAATCAGCTCTAGGCGCCGCAGCAGAAAAGCTTACCGGTCCAAACAACACCGGCGTGACTAGCCTAGGTGGCGGTGATAAAGGTCAAACTTGTGTATATCCATTTAAAGAAGGTGGAAACCAATCTGACAGCTTTTACACAGATTTAGCAGATTACAGTAAAGAATCTTTTGATAAAGTCGCTGATATTACAGCAAATAGCGGTACAGATATTAGCGGTATTGGTGATAGAGCTAAATTCACTTCTAGCGAACCTCTTACTGGCGGTGTTGAATTCACTATCACAGCCGTAAAAGACACAAAGGTTTACTTGTTTGTGATTAGTCAACCAAAAGATGCTACAACATTTGATGCGAGCAGTGCTCAAACAGCGTTAACCAAAATCGCTCAAGCGGCCAAACTAAACTAGATACGCCACATTATTCTAAAAACAGCCAGTTTAACCGCTGGCTGTTTTAGATCTTAGTAACAAATATGTTGACATCAATCTCACGAACCTGTACTATATGAATATGAATTCATATAGTACACATACACCCACCACATCTATCGACAATCTAAGTGCTTTATTAAAGTTGCTGGCCGACCCCACTAGGTTAAAGATATTACTGACGCTACACAAAAACGAACACTGTGTAAGTGATTGCATGTGTCACCTGCCCGGCGTATCACAAAGCCTACTTTCGCATCACCTAGCAGATTTACGCAAAGCCGGACTTGTCGAGGCCAACAAACAAGGCCTAAAGGTATATTATTCGCTTTCTAACCGCGGGCAAGAAATCTTGTCTGCATTAACTAACTTAAACAAAGGAGAAGAATCCATGAGTACATGTTCATGCCAAAAATGCGTTTGCCAAAATTGTGCTTGCTAAGCCCAGTCCAAAATAGATAAACGAGCCCTACATCGAGCTCGTTTATTTTTTATTGACGCGCATAGCCTTCACCAACAAACCTGTCATGTAAAATTCTCACAAATTTGGCTCCGGGGACTGGATTCGAACCAGCGACCTAGTGGTTAACAGCCACCCGCTCTACCGCTGAGCTACCCCGGAATAACATGTTTCAAGACAAACCTACGGTTTTTCTCGACGCGCCGGCAAAAAGTTGTGACTTTTTTGTCGAGCTGCTCTTTTCCCTGTAAAACAAGAAAAATATGGTGCTCTTGGTGCCCTTCCCGTTTGCGCCTTGTATAAAGACACAATAACCAGGGAACGACATCAAGAGCTATATAGATATAACGTACTTACTCCTCGCTAGGAATACAGCTAGTATAATACCGTTTCGTTTCGTATCTGTAAACTATTGACAAATATATAAAAAGTAGTATAATAAAAACGTTTTGAACGGTTTTGAAGTTGAACGGCTCGCAGAGAAAATTATGTTCATTGATGAGACTGCTCGTAAAACAAACACCGCCGGAGCGGCTTTTCTGGACCTGCTTCGCAACCCCACGCTGATAGGTGATCTGACAGAAGCGCAGCGCGCAGCAATTTTTTCTGGCCTCTGTTTACTTGGCAAGCCTGCTCAGTCCCCCGACCCAACCGACTACTACTAGTTTTATGCATAAGTGTTGCAGGTGTAGCGCTCTACCTTATCCACCGATTTGCACCGTTTCGCCGCCGACGTTCCGGGCAAAAAAGCTGTCATGCGAGATGTAAATAACAGCGCCGTGGTAGTGCTCGAGGGCGTCTTCCAGCTCTTCGATGCTCGGCAAGTCGAGGTGGTTGGTCGGCTCATCGAGAATCAGTAGTAGCGGCGAGGCTGCGAGCATGCGTATAAGCTGCAGACGGGCCTTTTGCCCGCCACTTAGATCGGCTACCCGCATCGCGCCGTCGACGGCCGGGTCAAACAGGTACTCGCCCAGCAGTTGTTTAATCTTCTGCTCCGAAGCGACCAGCCCGGCCTCTTCGTAGACAAGCTCGATAGCGTCGTGGAGTGTCAGCGGCAAGTAGTGGGCATCTATTTCCTGCTGGTACACACCTATACTCAAGCTCTCCTCGGAGGCCAGCGAGCCATGGAGGGTGTCGCTAGTCGGAGCCGAGTCCGAGGCCTTCGCAACTAGGGCGTTCACTAGTGTAGTTTTGCCCGCGCCGTTACGACCATGCAGACGCAAACGTTCGCCTTCGTGCACCGCAAAACTGACCCCAGTAAAGAGCGGTATGCCTCCGTACCCGAGTGAGAGGTCGTGCGCCTGAACCAGCAAGCGTGACGACTTGCTCGCGGTCTTTTGGGTGCTGAGGTGGATGTTTTTGGCTTTGTACTTTTGGTAAGCGGCCGTCATTTTCAGATCAAGTTGCTCGGCGCTTTCGCGGTCAATCCAGAACGACGGCTTTTCGGCCTTAGATAGTTTGGCCAGTTCTGCCGCAGCTTTTTCCTCTTGGGATTTAAACCGTTTGATAGTGCCCGGGTCACGGGACTTTTCTTTCAGTCGCCGAAAGCGTATCACGTCTGCGGTCAGGTTTTGGATGCGCCGCTGCGCTAGATCATACTCGTTGACCTGCGAAGTGATCTGACCTTTGTTGGTCCGCAGATATTGCTCGTAGTCGCCCCGAAAGGCATAAGCCCGGCCATCGCGAATTTCGATGATCTTGTCGACATGGGCCAGCACGTCGCGGTCATGGGTAATGACAACCACGGCTTCCTCAGCGGCGTCAAGCCATTTGATAAACTCGGTTTTAGCGACGAAGTCCATATGGTTGGTCGGCTCATCTATGAGTGCTAAATCGCCTTTGGCACGCTGAATCTTTATCAGCTCCACCATGCGTTTTTGTCCCCCGCTCAGTTCAGACAGCGGTGCCTCAAGTTTCTGTGGAGCCAACTGATAGGCCATAAAGGCCTGACCAAGCTCGTCTTCAACCTGAAAGTACCCTAGCTGCGTAAACCGCTCGAGTGCGTCGCTGTAACGCTGAATCATCTTCTCGTCGTCGCCCATAGTGAGCGGATAGGTGGTAAGTATATGGTGCAGGCGCGCAAACTCTGGTAAATCGCCCTGTATATACTCCAGCACTGGAGTTGTTTCGTGACCGTGGTGTTCCTGGCGGCTGGCAATGATGGTGGTGCCGCGCTTCACTGAAATTTCTCCCTGATAGTCGGTGTCGTCCCCGGTAATCATATGCAGCAAGGTCGATTTACCTGTGCCGTTACGCCCGATAATGCCTAGCTTTTCGCGGGGCTGGATGTCAAACCGCAAGCTATCATAGAGCAGCTTGTTACCAAAAGACTTTTCGGTGATGTCTACCGAGACGATCATTGCAGTTTGATTTCTCGTCGCATGGTGCGGTCTTCGTCTTTTTGTTTTAGCGCTTGGCGTTTATCGTATTGTTTTTTGCCTTTGCCGACCGCTAGGCGCAATTTGATGTAGCGTCCACGGGTTTGAATTTCAAGTGGCACAATGGTGCGACCCTGCTGCTTTGCCTCAATTAGGGCATCGATTTCACGCCGTTTAGCCAGGAGCTTGCGGGTGCGCGTTTGGGTGGCCTCGTCTACTGGTACTCCTGCCGAACCATGCACCGCGCCGTTTAGCAGGTAGAGCTCGCCGTCTTTGACGGTCACATAGGCGCCGCGAAGCTGACCGTGCCCCATTCGCAGAGCTTTGGCTTCGGCACCGGTCAGTGCCATGCCCACCAGCAAGCTATCGCTCAGCTCGTAGTCGTGCCGGGCGCGGCGGTTTTGGATAAGTTTGGGTGTGGACGCAGCTTTCTTGTGCCCGCGTCTCCCCTGTTTCTTTGCCATATCACCATTGTACAACAGAGACAAACTATTGACAAATATGTACATTTGGTATATCATATAAATGTGAAACAATAGTGCTAAGGTTTGTCTTCGCATCATCTTGGATGAAGAAACATTTATGACGGCCTTTTGGGGTGGTTTTGCCCACGCAAAGGGCAACTGGTCATCAAGCGACTGGAATGAGCAGCTGATTGTTCCCGGCCTAGAAAATGATGTCCAGCAAGCATTCAAACGGGTTCGTGAAGTGAAAATGTCTATTGGTGAGCCGTATATAGGTCGCGAGATGAGTCGCGATGACATTGACCAGGTTGGGCTGATTACTCCTGGTGACCCAGAAATAGCGATTGACGATGTTAAGTATGCGATTGAACAACGGAATACATACGCATCGGCGTTGTACAAAGGCCGTATCACATTTCGGGGCTAACAAACGGCCGCTACTACTCCGATACGCCCGTTGAGCATCTAAATGAGCAGCATATACTTGATGTAGAGCGTTTAGAAACTGGTCAGAAGCAAGTCAAGTGGGCGGGCTATCCAATCTTAGGGGTAGCGGCGGTAAGAGAGAGTTTTAATTACTAGCCTAGATTTGACGGTCATATTGACGAGCACATTGCAGGGCTGCGCAGGACTATGCCGGCTTTTCTGGCACGGCAAGCCCCTACTTTCCCATAGACTGCAAGACGGCTTGCCAGATGGTTTTGTCGCCGTGTTGCCAGCGCCAGTACCACCACTCGCCTCCCCAGAAATCAATCGGGTAAGCCCTTATTGCTTTGGCCCAGGTAATGTTACGCATGATGTGCTGCGGGCTCATTGATTTGTCTTGTTCGCGCGCGTCCATTTGCCAGATGGCTTTAGGCCCCCAAGGCTCGCACTGCAGTTCGTGTATGAATACCGGTCGTCGTAACGCATAGCGAATAAACCACTTGCGCAGACGGTGCAACCACGGCTTCTGCACGGTGCGACGGTAGGCACCCTTTTGATACATGGTAGTGTAGACGCTAAACCCTATCCCGCCCCAGGGGATTGGCCGCCGTACGGGTACGCCCCAGCCGTTACTGGTACTCATATATATTGGCGTGTGAGGGTCGAGCTCATGCACAAGGGTGTACTCAGAGCGCAGGCGTTGTCTATCAATCTCTATCTCGCGGCCAAAGTTGCTAAGCAGTGCCTCGTTTTCGAGCTGATAACTAACGATACAGTCTTTGTCACGATAGCGCTCCACAACGGCCTGTATGTAGTCGAGGAGTGCTTTGGTTTTTTGTTGAGAGCTGAGCTGCGCTGTCCACGACGGCCAGTGATATTCGGGCCAGCGGGGCTGTTTAACACCCAGGCAAAGGGTAATGACACCTCCTGCCTTCTCGACCATAGCAATTTGCCAATCTAGCTGTGTAAAGTCATACTTACCCTGCGTCTTTTCGTGCTCATTCCAGTAGCTCATGATTCGGAACCGCCGCCAACCGTGCCGCAGTAGCCAGCGCAAGCAGGCCTGAGGATCAACGCCAAAGCCACTACATTGTTTTAGGCTAAAGCTGACGCCGTATTTTTCTAGATTAATGTGAGGAATCATTGCAAATAATGTAACAGACTTTGTCGATTACGCAGAGTATAGCAGGTGGTACACATGATACAAAAAGGATTCTTTCAAGATTTGAAGCAATACATAACCGCCGAGAACGGTGCGCTTGAGATGCGTCTAGAGAAAAGCCTTGACGAGAAGCTTGACCAAAAAATTGACGAGAAACTTGCTCCTATCAAGCACCAAATCAATGACCTTGCCGAATGGGTACAAGACGCCATGGCCACTGCCAGTGATGCACACCAGACTCAAATCGATGACCATGAATCCCGCATCACTCGACTCGAAGCCAAACTCGCCTAGACGCTGTAGGTTCTAGGGCTTACTTTCTTGGCCGACGCTTTGCAGAGAATCTTGGCTATAGAGTTCGTGCGCGACCTTCCACACGCTCGGGTCGTGGAGGGTATTTTTGCGGTAGTACCAGTATTCGAGCCCCCACAAGTCAATATGGCGTATGCCGGTTTGTTTGGCAAAGGCTACCGTGCGACGGAACCGCGCAGCATCAAACGACTTGTTTTGTTCGGCCAGGCTAATATCGCGCATGCTCTTGCCTCTTGGCGGCCACGGCTCAGTTTGAAGCTCGTGGATGATGCTATCTTGGCCTTTCACAAGCTTTTGTACACCGGCCAATGCCGCATAGTGCCAGCTGGGGAACGGATAGTCTAGGTAGCGTTTTGTTATAGAGGCGTCCCAAACGCGGCGGTAAAGCGACAATGCATTGATGTCGGCCGTTGGTGCGCGCAGCGCAAACCCCGCATAATTATTGCTTCGGCTAATAATAACGGGGTGGCCCGGGTCAAGTCGTTTAATGAGCGCCAACTCGTCGGTCAGGCGCTGCCGGTCAAAGTTATGACAATCACCAAATTTGTTATAAAATTCGTTTTCTAGCTGGTAGCTTTTAAGTGCACTTGAACTCTTGTACCGCTCAACGACAGCTTGCATGTAGCGCTCTAATTGGGGCTGCCAGGCACTGCGCGGCTGGCTGGTATTATAAAACGTCGGCGCATGACATTCAGGCCAGCGTGGTTGACGCAGTCCCATAGCCAGCGACACGGTACCGCCAGCTTTTTCGATAGCCGCAAACTGCCAGTCAAGCTGGCTAAAATCATACGTTCCAGGTGAAACTTCTATCTGATTCCAATAGCTAACAAGGCGAAACTGCCGTATGCCTAAGTCATTTAATGCAGCATCGAGCACGGCGTGCGGGTCTTCGCCCAAATACTCGGCATAGGCCGGAATAAAACTGACGCCCAGTTCGTAGGGTTTGCCCGCCTGGGTGCCCTGATACCAGTGCGCGATACCGTAGCTGGCAATGATTCCTGCAGCCATAACCGCACAAACATAGCCAAAGAGCTTTGCCCAAAACTTGCCGGTACGCAGCGACTCCCTCCACGAACCTTTTTTAAACCGTCGTCGTAACTGGATGAAGTGCCCTGCTCTGTTAAATGCCATGCTATGATTATACAGTGTCAAAGCAGCTAAGCGTATCGATAATCATCCCGGTCTACAACGAGGAAAAAGCCATTGCTGCTTGTCTAAATAGTATCGCGATGCAGTCAATTGCTCCGCTTGAAGTTATAGTCGTAAACAACAATTCAACCGATGCTACTTGCGAAATTGCGGCAGCGTATTCATTTGTAACTATTATATCTGAACCAAGACAGGGTGTGGTACACGCTCGCAATGCTGGCTTTGCCGCAGCCCGAGGTAGCATTATTGGGCGTATCGATGCCGATACGCGCATTGCCTCAGATTGGGTTGAAACCATCCAAGACTTGTTTAATAGGCACCAGCACATTTCAGCCTTGTCTGGGGGAATCAAATACCATAGCGTCAAAGGACGGCACTTTTGGAACCTCAGTGACGCAATACTTCGTGCCTACCTTGCTGCAGCTTTGCGCCAGGAAATGATATTGCAAGGGGCAAATATGGCTATCCGGCGCTCTGATTGGGCATCAATCACAACAGATACCTGCATCGCGTCGGGCATACACGAAGATTTTGACTTGGCTATTCATCTACAGCAATCGAAGCATAAAATTATGTACGCTCCAACGCTTAAAGCTAGTATTTGCTTGCGACAGGTTGAGCACAGTTGGGGTGAATTTACTAAATATATCCTATATTGCTCTAGAACCTATGCTACACATGGGCGCATACGTCGACTCTGGATGTATCCAGCTCTTTGGCTAGTGATTGCTTGTTATCCTATGTTGCGGTTCTCATATAAATTACATCAGGGCCATGCTAGTAGTAGACAACAACCTTCCCTCGGACTACGTGTTAACCCAGCGACGTTTGTCGATTAAAGCTGTAGCTTAGAACGACTATTGGTCAGTTACGGATACTTCATCTGGGCTGTGCCACTGGCCAGTCAGCGGATCTTGAGTAGGGGCGCAGTTGCCCCACAGCCCCACATGGGAGCCTTGCGCTTGTTCCATGCTACGGGCAAATTCTTGACTGCGCGCAAATGGAAAGGCGTAAGCAAAGGCATATCCTTTCGCTACCAATTCTTGGTTGAGCAGTGTGCCGTCGGACAGATAGACATAACGCAGTAGTCGCTCATAGCGGTCGCGGTTAGTCGTGAGCGTGTCGGCAACCAGACGTACTCGGGAGCCGCCGATACGCTGTTTGGTGTAAGCGGCTGCCGCTGGACCGTAGCACTGCACCGGCGTATTAGGTTTGTGGGTTTCGGGCGTGTCTATGCCAATAAAACGGACTGTTTCGGACGTGCCATTCATGTCAACAATGATGGTGTCACCGTCAAGGAACTGTACTATACGGTAACTCCCGGCATCGGCTTTTAGAAACCTGCTAGGGTTCACTGGGTGTATCCAGCCGCGTTGAAGAGCGAGCAATCCTGTAACGATAACAATTAGCGCTCCCCACACAAATAGTACTTTTCCCCGTCGACTCATGGTTGCAGTATAACAAATTGTCTAGGAAGGCATTCCGAAAGTACTATTACCACAATAACGTCTGGGTGATAACTGGCATAGGAATAGGCAGCGTGACTTCGCCGCCCGTAGTAGTGGTAACTCTCCAGAAGTGTTCTTTACTATCCGAAAGGTCGAGTGATTCTAGCCCGCACAAAATAACGCTGCCGCAAAAATTTTCTATGGTGAGGTCTTTTATGCCAAATCGGTCTTCTTGGTTAAGCAGGCTAGCCGCAAACTGACGGGTGGACTCAAAGCTTCCGCGAACATGTTCCTCAAAGCATATGATTCTGCCAAAATAGGCATAGGTACGCATGGCTCGCTGAAACCGCCATTCTTGATCGATGGCGATGAGTAGGTGCTGTGGCGTATGATTGACAGTCGTGGCCCGGGTACTCTCGCCTATTGGGGGCGTTGTTTGATACCGGCTATATAAGCCTGATGCGTTTGGTGTATGCACGCTTTGTGTAGTACGCGGTATTTCTTGGCTAGGGCCGAGGTTCAGTTCAGCCATATTAGTAGTCGATACCTTTATTGGCAAGGTACTTATCATCATAGTGATGGCGGATTTTAGCCATATCGGTGGCAATGTCAACAAGTGGGAGGAGCTTTTTAGGAAAGTTTCGTCCTGTCAGACAGAGGCTGGTTGTGGGGTGTCTTTTTTGTATAAGCGCCTTGAGCTGGGTAGTGCTAAGAAGGCCATCGGCCACGGCATTATTTATTTCGTCGCAAATAACCAGGTGAAACTTACCAGAGGTAGCAGCATTAAATGCGGTGAAATAGGTTTCGGCTGCCGCTTGCTTGTGCTGATCGGTGGTAATGCCTTCGGCACTTATGTCGCCAGCTGCGTAAAAGCCTTTGCCACCCTTATAAAACAGCAAATCATCGCCAAACACTGGCTGGATATCTCGTATAAAAGCATGCTCACCTACTCCCCAGTGTTTTATAAATTGTATAAATGCTACCTTCCAGCGGTTGCCCAGCGCACGTGCCATCAGGCCCACAGCGGCTGAGGTTTTGCCTTTGCCTTCGCCGGTGTACACCACTACCACAGATTCTTTGGTCTTATAATCTTCAAAACTCATCTACCGCTCAGTATGTCAAACTACCCAGCCGATGGCAATGGTGCTCAGGAGGCGGTGGTTTGTGCCTGCCATAAGGCTGCCTGAGCGATGCATATCTCTAAACGTCGATAGCGCAGAGCATCTCTAATATCGAGTGCATGAGGGTTGTCGAAGCGCTCAGACTTGCCTGCACCTACCTTACGTACCAAACTTTGCTGCGCCAGGTGGTCATGGCGAAGGCGCTGATACGCGTCATCAGCTTGGATGGCAGCCTCTGTTTCGGGGTCATACTCGGCCTCAGAATCGTAGCGCTGAATAAAATATTCTTGTATCAAATCTTCAGGGTCACGCTCAAGCGATGTTTGGGTTTTGTTGGTATCGCGGTAGGCAATTGAGCCCTGGAGTGCCGTTTTGCCAACTTTGTGCAGCGCGGCCAGAAAAGTCTCGGGTTGGGCAGTGATGCCGCGTTCGATGGTGCGTAAACGGCGAATAACATGTTGCGAAGTGTCGTCCCAAGGCTTTATGTGTGGTTGTGTTGTCCTGGTCACGCTGCACCTCCAGCTTACACCTTAGAGTATAAACAGTTACAGTGTTATACCGCAGTAAAAATCCTCACTAGCCAAAGCCTAACTTGGTACAGGTTACTTACTAAGAGCAGCGTCAATGCGGGGTCGGTCAAAGCCAACAATAATCTCGCCGTCAATATCGAGCACTGGTATACCCATTTGGCCAGACTTTTTAACCGCTTCTTCGGCGGCAGCGGGGTCTTCGTCGATGTCTTTTTCTTGGTAAGTAATACCCTGCTTGTCCAGGTACTGTTTCGCAGCATGGCAAAACCCGCACCAAGGGGCAGAATAAATAATAATTTGCGGTTGTGCCATAGCAATGATCCTCCGTTGTTAAACCAGTACTATCTAGTATACCACTTGGCGGTCAAAACGGTTTGCAGTCCGGCAGCGTATCTGTTACAATCTGTCAAGGAAATGACAGACTCTGTAGAGCAGACACCAGCGCGAGAATCGCGTCGGCGGCAATTAACGCTGACTGGGCTATTTGTCGATCTGGCAGATACTACCTGGCGCATGTTTATTCCCACCGTTGGGCTGCTACTGGCTGGACGGTACTGCGACACTCGTTTTGGTACCAAACCGTGGTTGATGCTGGTGGGGGTACTGGGCGGCGGTGTGCTAGCAGGGCTGCTCATTAAACAACAAATTGCTCGAGGATACGATAAATAATGAATCACTTTTTTGCAATGCAAAGCGTTCACATTAGCCTGCCAACTGAGACGATTTTTCATATTGGTCCACTGCCGGTTACTAACACCATGCTCCTGGGCGGTTTGGGCGTGGCAATACTACTCGCTTTGTTTTTTCACACGGTACGACAGGTTAAGCGCGGTACACGTACCCGCGTGAGTAGCCTGGTACAGTGGGCGTTCGAGGGCATGTACGGTGCGGTCTATGACATTGTGCCCGACCGTAAAATGGCTCGTAGTATTGCCCCTTTGGCACTTACGATATTTTTTACGGTGCTTATTACTTATTGGATGGGTATAGTACCTGGCGTAGGGCCGGTTCATTGGGGCGAGGGACCGCTGCTGCGCGGTCTGCCTACTGACCTTAACTTTACCTTGGCACTCGCTGTGATATCGATGGTGGCTGTTCAATACTACGCCATAAAAGTACACGGCTTATTTGGCAATATGGGGCGCTACCTCATTAACCCTATTAAAAATCCCATCGGTGCGTTCGAAGGCTTTTTGGAGCTGATTGGTGAGCTGTCACGTCTGATAGCGCTTTGCTTGCGACTGTTTGGGAACGCTTTTGCCGGTGAAGTACTGCTCGTCATTGTGGCAGCAATGTCTTCGTATTTTGCCAGTGTGACACTACCGTTTTTCTTTGCGTTTGAGCTGTTTATTGGCTTTATTCAGGCATATGTGTTCTATGTTTTGACGCTGATATTTGCCAGCCTCGCCACGGCCAGTCATGGTGGCGGCCATTCTTCTGCTCATGATACTGCTCAGCACAAGGAGGTGCCTGCATCAACGTGAGAGATAGCGCATCCTGAACGAAGTTGTTGTGGCTTCTCGCCCATCCCAGGTGAAACAGAATCATCAACTACTTCGGTCAGAATGACGAATAATAGTAAATGAAGTTAAATAAGGAGAAATACTAATGGGTAAAGAACTAGCATTTGGACTCACCTATGCATTGCCAGCACTTGGTGCGGCGATTGGCGTTGGCCTGATTGGCTTGGGCGCATTGAACGCGGCCGGACGCAATCCAGAAAAAATCGGTGAACTCCGTACACTCATGATTACAGCTATTGTGTTTGCTGACTCGCTCGCTATTATTGGTATTATTGTAGCCTTTATTGCCAAGGGTTAAACGCGAGTATATGCACACAATACTAACTAATTTTGCTACTGCCGAAGCCACCGGTCACGCAGCCGAAGAGGCTTCGGGCAATGTGCTTGATAGTTTGGGAATCGACCCAAAACTATTTGTGTTTCAGCTAATAGCCTTTTTGCTGCTGCTGTGGTTGCTTAATAAATACGTCTTTCCGGTACTCATGAAGGCGGTTGATGAGCGCCAAAAGACCATCGACGAGAGCTTGCAGGCTGCGCACGATGCCGAAAAACAGGCAGCCGAAGCCGAAGCCAAAATAGAGGCGATGCTCAAAAAAGCGCGCGGCGAAGCAGCCGATATTGTCACTACCGCCAAAGACGAGGCTGGCGCACTGGTTACTAAGGCCGAAGAGCGCTCAAAGGCACAGGCCCAGCGGATTGTTGACGATGCCCAGTCGACCATTGCGAAAGAGGTTATTGCAGCTCGTAAAGCGCTCCACAACGAAACCATCGAACTTGTTGCGCAAGCTACCGAAAAGGTTGTTGGCAAAACACTCGATGGCAAAATCGACAACAAGCTTATCGAAGCTTCGCTCAACCACAGTGGAGACAAGGCCTAACCTATGCCAAAACTTTCGCGGCGCAAAATTGCCGAATATGTAGCTAACACAACTAAAGACGGTGTGGTACCGACTGGGGTGATTGCCGAACTGGCGGCCTATTTGGCCGATTCGCACCGTACGCGCGAATTACCACTAGTGGTACGTACCATCGAAGATGTTTTGGCCGAACGCGGCCAAGTGGTCGCTCGGGTAACGACCGCTCGTGGGCTAGACGATTCGATTAAACAAAGCATCCGCGCTCAGATAAACGCTAAGGAAGTCTATTTTGCCGAAGCCGTTGACCCAAGTGTGATTGGGGGTGTTCGCGTCGAAACACCAGGTAAAACACTCGACGCCACAATTATTCGCAAACTTAACAGCATACGCAGCGCAAAGGCTTCGTAAAGAAAGGTAAAACATGGCAGATGTATCTGTAACTGAACTATCCAAGGGTCTGCGTGAAGCCATCGCGCAGCTTGATACGGGTGATAAATATGAGTCAACTGGTGTGGTGACTCGCGTGGGAGATGGCGTGGCGTGGGTGCATGGCCTTCGTGACGCTGGTTATGCCGAAGTACTTGAAATTCAGACCAAGGCTGGTCCTGTTGAGGCCTTTGCCCTTAACCTCATGGAAGATGAGATTGGCGCCGTGCTGCTTGGCGAAGACAGCCAGGTGGTGGCTGGCGATGCAGTAAAGCTGAAAGGTGTTGTTTTGGATGTCCCAGTTGGAGAAGAGCTGCTCGGGCGTGTGGTTGACCCGCTCGGTCGCCCACTTGATGGCGGCGCACCGATTGTCACAAAACAACGCGGGCTTGTAGAACGTTCGGCAGTTGGTGTTATGGGCCGCAAGAGCGTGCATGAGCCACTTATGACCGGTATTGTATCGATCGACGCTATGTTCCCAATTGGTCGTGGCCAGCGTGAGCTTATTATTGGTGACCGCCAAACTGGCAAGACGGCCATTGCGGTCGACACCATGATAAACCAAGCTCGTCAAAAAACCGGTGTCGTCAATGTTTACGTTGCTATTGGCCAAAAGCTCAGTAAGATTGCACGTCTCGTTGAGCGCCTGAAGCAAGAGGGCGTTATGGACCAGACCATCGTGGTGGCTACCAGTCCAAGTGATCCTGCTTCACTCCTCTACCTTGCGCCGTATGCCGGTACTGCTATGAGCGAATACTTCCGTGACAATGGCAAGCATGCCCTGATTATCTACGACGACCTCACTAAGCACGCTGTCGCTTACCGGCAGATGTCGCTACTGTTGCGTCGCCCACCCGGCCGCGAAGCCTTCCCGGGCGATGTGTTTTACCTGCACTCACGACTCCTCGAGCGCTCCGCTAAGCTGAGCGATGACCTCGGTGCCGGCAGCCTGACTGCCTTGCCGATTATTGAGACCCAAGCTGGTGACATCTCAGCCTACATCCCGACTAACGTTATTTCTATTACCGACGGCCAGATTTTTATGGAAACCGACCTATTCTATCAGGGTATCCGCCCCGCTATTTCGGCTGGTCTATCGGTATCTCGCGTTGGTGGTGCTGCTCAGACCAAGACGGTCAAGAGTGTGTCAGGCAGCCTTAAGCTCGGCCTCAGCCAGTTCCGAGAACTCGCTAGCTTTGCACAGTTTGGCTCTGACCTTGACGAAGCTACAAAGAAGCAAATCGAACGTGGCCAACGCCTGACCGAACTGCTCAAACAACCGCAATACAGCCCGCTCAGCATTTGGGAACAGTCGGCGAGCATCTTTGCGGTCAACGAAGGGCTGTTTGACGCCGTGCCAACTGCCAAAATCAAAGAAGCCCAATCTGCCCTGCTAGCTCGGCTTGCCAAAGACTATCGTAAAGAGATGGATGAACTCAATAAGGGCTCGCAAAAAGTTGAGAAAGACTCAGATAGTGCCAAGCTCATTCATAAAGTCGCCGAAGCAGTAGCAAAAGGCTTTGAAGAATAGCATGACATACGAATCACAACAATCCATGCCCGGAGGAGTCTGATGGCTAGTACACGGCAGCTCAAAGGGCGAATTCGCTCGGTCAAAAACACCAAGCAGATTACTAAAGCTATGCAAATGGTGGCAGCCAGCAAGATGCGCCGGGCGCAAGACGCTACCAAGGCATCGAGTGATTATACTCGCTCAGCGCAAGAACTTTTGACGCATCTTGCCGCTCAGGGTGCTACCAACGGCCATCCGCTTTTTACAGACCGTCCCGTCAAATCTCGTCTATTGATTGTGATTGCTGCCGACAAAGGTCTTGCTGGTGCTTATAACACCAACGTTATGAAGGCCTATATCCAATCGCTGAAGTCAGACGACAAAGAGGGTGTACGTAATATGACAATATCGGTTGGGCGCAAGGCTTCACAGTTTGTCAGCCGCATTAAAGACACTGAGGTCATTGGCACCTACAATGACTTGCCCGACCACCCAGAAGGTTCCGAATTTTATGCTATCCTCAGCACAGCTTGCGATAAGTTTGTTGAGGGCACAGTTGATGCTGTTGACGTTATTTTCACCCGATTTGTGAGTAGTATGACCCAGACGGCCGAGGTGCAACGCATTTTGCCCGCTGGATTTAGTGCAGAAACCGTCAGTGAGTTTGTACGCGACGCCACCTATGAGCCATCAGTCAGCGTGGTGCTCGAAGGAGTCGCCCGCCGCATGGTCGGTGCACAGCTATTTCAAGCATTACTCGACGCTCGTGCTAGTGAGCACAGCATGCGCATGCTAGCCATGAAAAACGCCACCGATAACGCCACCGAACTGGCCGATGACCTTACGCTCGAAATGAACAAAGCTCGCCAAGCAGCCATCACCCAAGAACTTGCCGAAATTAGTGGTGGCGCGGAGGCCATGAATGGGTAAGTATCCTTTTGCCAGAATGGATGGATTGGCGACACCTATTGTAGACGGTGCACTACGAGTACCTGGTTTTCGGCAGCATGCCGATCTAGGTCCAGGCCCAACAGGAGCACAAGCGGCCCTAGGGGCAGCAGTAGGTACTGCTATGAAAAAGGGCTACGAAACGGGCTACAAAGATGCCTTAGACAACGATGCATTGCTTGATATTCCTGCTTTTGCTCACTCTCTTGGGTTAGGCCTACAAAACTCGCCAGCAAATAGCTTTACTGGGCCCCAGGTATTTCAGCCCATCTCGGCCGAGGACCGTACGAAGTATCATTTTGGAGATGCGCCCGATCCTTTGGTGCGAGCCACGAGAAACCTGGTCAGTGGTATATTGCCCGAGCATGAAAACGGGTGGCCGTTTCTCACCGCTGCGGGCGTGACGATGCAATGGTCGCTGCGACATCCTAAAGCCAGTGCCCGTGAAAGTGTGACTGCTATTCCATCAGCCCTGGGGCCTATTTACCATGAAGCGGGACATCGTGACATTAGACCAGAGTCTGCCCTGCGGGTTATGTCTGCAATACTGTTGACACAAATGGCCACAAAAGAATATGTAAGGGTTATGCAATGATAAGAATAACGCAAGCAAATCGACAGAGAATAATAAGAATGGCAGAAGAAGGAGAGTCATAATGGCAGATGCAGTAAAGAATAAACCAGGTCGAGTAATCCAGGTAGTCGGCGTAGTGGTCGATGTCGAATTTGAGGGCGGCACTCTGCCAAACATTTACGACGCGCTGACCATCGGCAATGGTGATACTATGCTGACACTCGAGGTTGCGCAGCACCTTGACGAGCACACGGTACGGGCTATTTCTATGCAGAGCACCGATGGGCTCAAGCGTGGTGAAGCAGTTCATGCGACCGGTGCAGCCATTAGTGTACCAGTGGGCGAAGAAACGCAGGGCCGCATGTTTAATGTGGTTGGTGACCCTATCGACGGTAAGGCAGCGCCAAAGGGCGCTAAGCGTGCGCCGATCCACCGCGACCCACCACCCCTGTCCGAACAAAGCAACAAAACCGAGATACTTGAAACCGGCATCAAAGTTATCGATTTAATTGCGCCGATTGCCAAGGGTGGCAAGGTTGGTCTGTTTGGTGGTGCCGGTGTCGGTAAAACGGTACTCATCCAGGAGCTTATTAATAACATCGCCAAGTTCCACAGTGGTAACTCGGTGTTTGCGGGTGTCGGTGAACGTACCCGTGAAGGTAATGACCTATACTACGAAATGAAGGAATCTGGCGTGCTTGACAAGACGAGCTTTGTGTTTGGCCAGATGAATGAGCCCCCAGGCGCACGCTTGCGTGTGGCGTTGAGTGGTCTGACGATGGCCGAGAGCTTCCGTGACCAGGGCAAAGACGTACTGCTTTTTGTTGATAATATCTTCCGCTTTACCCAGGCTGGTTCTGAAGTATCTGCTCTGCTTGGTCGTTTGCCGAGTGCTGTGGGGTATCAACCTAACCTTCAACAGGAAATGGGCGGACTACAAGAACGCATTACTAGCACCAAAAAGGGTTCAATTACGTCTGTGCAGGCTGTGTATGTGCCGGCCGACGACTTGACTGACCCCGCACCAGCCACCACCTTTGCGCACCTTGATAGCACGATTGTGCTCAACCGCGGGCTCACTGAGATTGGTATCTATCCAGCGGTTGACCCACTCGACAGTAACTCAACTATTCTTGACCCAGAAATCGTTGGTCAAGAACACTACGAAGTCGCTCGTGAGGTGCAACGCATCTTGCAACAGTACAAGGAGCTCCAAGATATTATTGCTATTTTGGGTATGGAAGAGCTGAGCGACGACCAAAAGCAAATTGTGAACCGCGCTCGTCGTTTGCAGCGCTTTATGGCCCAGCCGTTTTACGTTGCCGAACAGTTTACTGGTAACTCTGGTGCTTATATTAAACTGGAAGACACTGTCAAAGACTGCCGAGACATATTGAATGGTAAATACGATGGCCAGCCAGAGTCATGGTTCTATATGGCAGGTGGTCCACTCAGCGAGAAAAAGGCCTAAACAGCTATGCGTTTAAAGTTGGTTACCCTATCAGGCACAAAATTTGACGAAGAAATCTATGAAGCGACAATTCCGACTGTTGACGGTGAGATTGCGGTGTTCCCTGACCACGAGCCACTTGTAACCCTGGCAAAAGGTGGAGTCATTACCGTGCGCAAGCACAAGACAGCGTCTGTCGACGATGATGACTTTTTTGCCATTAGCGGTGGCGTGGTCGAAATTAATCCAGGTGAAATTAAAGTTCTTGTCGACGAAGCCGACCATGGTGACGACATAGTAGAAGCCGAAAGCCAGGCCGCACTCGACCGCGCACTTTCACTCCGCGATGAGGCCAAAGACCAGGTTGAGCTTGAAAAAGCCCACCAGTTGGTCGACCGTCATATGGTTCGACTCAAGGTGGCCGATCTTCATCGCCGCCGTCGTCGCTCTTGACAAATTTATAATTTAGGAGTATAATAAACAATACTATGAGTTTCACTGGGTCAGAAGTTGAGCTAGCCAGAAGTGTCGAGTTTTTTCAACAACCAACAAGCTATAAGCGTTTTTGGTTAAATCGTCACGCACAAATACCTGAAGGGTGTATTGACCCAAGAGATGAAGACCGTCCCGAGGTACATATTATTCGCCAGACACCAGGAGGTGCAGCCGGCCGAGCGGTGGATACGGCGCTGTCACTCTATGCTTACGACAAAACAGAAGTTGGGCTATGCGAATCGCTTGCGTATGATGAGTCGCTTGGACATTCTATGGTCGCAACAGCGCACCGCCGCTGTGCATATGACCTTGGTCGCGAGAAAATTATTGATGAAATCATCGACCCCTCTGACTTTACCAAAGAAGCCCTGCATCGTATTTCCAGAGAGAGTAACTTAGACTATGCTCAGGTTATAAAGCGCGTAGATGCGCTGCGGCTTGCAGCCGAAGCAGTCAAAAAAACAATTGTGAGCGTAGAGAGTGATGCTTTTTTAGAAAGTGTTAATAGTCTCTTTTCTGCCCATAGTCCGGTTGCTGATGTCAAGGGCGACAATCAAGCCGGGGTGTATATTTGGAATCACCATCCGTATGTTGGGCTTGACAGAAATAAAGTGCACCGCGGCAAAACACCGCTTGTTGCGCACGCTTACCATGACAATGTGCGTGCCACAATCGTATCAGTAAGAAGTACACCAAATATGCCAACTTCTCTGCGTGATTTGCGGATAGCAGCAGTTATACTACGCTCTGCCGTTACACCAGCTGTGGTGGTGGGCAATGATGCTCGAGCACGATTGCTTCATGTTAAGCAAGGTCGTGATGGGCTTCTTGTTGAAGAACAGCTGCGATAGTTTGACGTTGTTGACTCTGTGTATCCACTGACGTACTATCTCTAGTTATGACTACAATTTCAGATCTCGGAACAATTACCAACCAAACTAATTGGCGTGGAGGTATTTCGGCTAAAAGGATGCTTGCCGATGGTTTTGTGCAAGCTACTACACTCGACATAGCTGCTCGGCAAATGGATACTTTTTTTGTAGCCGAGAACCCACGGGCTGAAGCGCGTTGTATTGATGGCCGATGCAACGACAACCTGACAGATGATACTCTCGGGGCACAAGTACCTGGCGGTACTCCTGGTTCTGCTCTGGCGTATCGGCTTGGAGTAATTATTGATGATTTTTCGACCGGCCGTTTTACAGATGATGCTCATAGGATGCTTGAACAATCGCTCGAGCTTGGGTTTACGCCTGGTGACCACCGCGATACGCACGGTCATGGTACCGGATGCGGGGCTATCGACAAAATGGATCAGGCTTTACAAGCACTAGTGGACCCTATGCTCGTTGCCGACAATGAACGCTTAGTGCGAGCAGTGCTTGGGGAGGCATTTGACGAGAGTATTTATATGCACGTTGTCGGCGCTGGTGTTATTTTAGCCGGACGAGCCGACGAATATTTACAAGAACGTGAAAAAAGTATTGAAGAAATTGAGGCAAGTCTACAACACCAGGTTATAGTCCTTGAAGGCGACCATCATGAGTGTTTTATGGTGCTCAATACTGTGCCGGGGACAACCTTTGCTACCAAACGATTTAGTGATACATTTCAAGGTACACAAGCATTTAACTATGATATTTGGCGCACCTTTGAACTGGCCGAAAAGCTTTTTCCGCTGCGTGCCGACCAACACAAAAAAATGCGATTTATCCATGCACGTGTGGCCACAGCAATTGCAACGCTTATGGTGCTGACCGATGGCAGCCAAAGACTACTGGTTCGTACGGTCGAAAAAGAGTAAAAAGCTTTACAAACAGCGTACGACTGAGGTAAGCTTGAACTATCACTAAAAAGTGGAGGAAAAATATTATGTTTCGTAAAAACACACTGGCTATGCTTGTCAGTGAATTTTTGGGGACTGGCTTACTGGCATTGACGGTATTGGCCATGCTCCGTTCACAAGGTGGCACTTTTAATACAGCCGCTGCAGCTGGGCTCATTGTGGGTCTTATGGTGCTCGCAGTTGGTGCAATTTCTGGGGCGGTACTCAACCCTGCCGTAACGGTAGGCTTATGGTCTGTTCGTAAGCTTCGCTCACTACAAGCTTTGTCATACATTTTGGTACAGTTTGCTGGTGCGGCTGCTGCCTGGTATGCATTTGTTTACTTTACCAAGATTGACACCAGCACTATTAAGCACGAAGATTTAACGAAGATGTCGGGACGAGTGTTCTTTGCTGAGCTGCTTGGCACCTTTGTCTTTTGTTTTGCGATTGCTGCTGCGCTTTATCAGCGCCTAAGTAGCGGTGTTAAAGCCTTTGTGATTGGTGGTGGCTTGATGCTCGGTATCGTTGCGGCCAGTCTTGGTTCTGCCGGTGCAGTTAACCCTGCAGTCGCTTTTGCTATTCAGCAATGGAACGTTTGGGCATATATGCTTGCTCCTTTGCTTGGCGCAGTACTTGGTTTTACTTTGTACAACTTGCTTTTTGTACAAACCGAACTTGCCGAAGTTGCTGAAGCACGAGAAGAAGTTGCAGCGGTAGCAGTGACTGAATCAGTTGTCACCCGCAGCGCTGCAAAGCCTGTGCGTGCAACGGCTAAAAAAGCACCTGCCAAGAAGGCACCAGCACGCAAACGTGTTGCTACAAAGAAATAGTTTTCTTAAATTCTCGCTAAAAATACCGTCCAAAGGACGGTATTTTTATGGTCTTAGGTGCACTCTCATTTACCCTTATTCGCTACCGAGCAAACGTGACTCAAATGTCTTCATGTCTTTTAATGAGTCGCCCAAGTCGTTGATAGTAGGAAATGCTAGGGCCTGCACGCAAGCCCAGCTGGCCTTAAGAAGCGCTTCTATATGCGCTTGCTCTTTGTCAGTAAAGGTAACCGTAAGTCGCTGGATTCTTCCATTACTGTCGGGCTCAATAAACATAAGCTGACCGTGTGTAACACGATAAGCTTTGTAGGTGCGAGACCGTTCAACAAGTAGCTTATAGCAATAAAGCTGAATCTGGTAGCGACGCAGTTTGGCGGCGTCGCTACCCTGTTGCCCAGTTTTGTAATCAATAACAACAATGGTCTTTGAAGGTTCATCTATTTCTAGGAGGTCAATTTTACCGCCTAAATGTGCCGGTCCCAAGTGTACATTCTCGTGCTTAAAAGATTTTTCAGCAATATTGCCAGAACGCATGTCTGGAACGATTTGTGCGTAAATGGACTCTAATGCGTTGGCGGCTCGGGCTTCCTGTATGGTTTTTTGTTGCGCTTCTAACGGCTCCTTGCGTAGATAGGTCGTGGCATACGTGATGGCTTCGGCCAGCGAGGGGGCAAACCCTGTGATGTTGAGCTGGTTTTGCAGCCACTGCATTGTTTCGTGCAGAGCATTACCAAAACTACTATCTTGGCTCGGTGCACTAGGAAATCGCAGCAGCGTATTTAAAACAAAACTTTCTGGACCACCGTATTTTAGGTCTAGGAGGTGGGTTAAGTGGGTAGGACTAAGCTGAAAGGATTGTAACCGCTCCGAAAGCAGCTGCTTGAGCGTAGTGTCAAGTCTAAGATGTTTCTGTTGCCAGTTTAGAGCGAGCAATGAAAGCTCGGGGGCTTGCTCGCTGCTCATAATAATTTCCTGAAACTTTGATGGCAATAAGGCAATAGTGCCTGTTGTATCGGTAGCTACCTCATTAAAATACTTAACCGGCTCAGTTGTCTTGCCGCTATAGGTTAGGTCATGGCTCGTGAGATAGAGACCATATTTAGCTCGAGTGAGTGCAACAAAAAGTAAGCGTAGCTTTTCATCGTCGGTGGTACCGGCGTGGCGAATCGAACGAACATTGGCTGGCAGCGTTAGCTTGTTGCCTTTGCCGGTGGCTTTGCTTCCCCAGGTGGTGTCATCACACGAAAGTAAAAACACGTGTTCAAATTCTAGCCCTTTGGCCTTATATACTGTCATGAGCTGAACGGCGTTGTCGTGCTGGTTATAGGGACTTGTGTTAAGCATGGGCTGCTCGGCGATTTCGTAGGCTGCTACAAAATTAATTAAATCCTCAAGATGCATTGTAATTGTTTGATTCGCTTGGTATTCACGGAGTTTACTGCGTAACACAGTCAGCTGCGTGACTGCTTCGTACAGCACCACGTTGCCACTGTTCTTAAAATAAAAGTCATAGAGCGGTGAGCGAACGCTTGGCAGCAGGCTGTCATTGGTTTGTACATCAGCCGTGCCAATTAATCGATCGATGATAGTTTCGAGGTTTTCTGAAGCGACTTTGCCGGCAAGTGTCAGAAACAATAAACCGGCATGTCGAAACAATGGCGTCTCTATAACCTTCTCGCTCCAGCTCTTATGATTATCGTTCGCTTGCCAAGAAAGTTTCCAGATTGCCTCGGTCGGAAACTGCCAAAAATCATAACTGAGCACCTCTACCCACAGGCTCGACGAAACATGCGCTTGGTTCCTAGAGAGAGCAAGCACAAGTTTTGCCATCGTAAGAAGTTGCTTGACAATGGGTGTTTCTAAAACATTTTCGCGCTTCTCGTAGCTGACGGGAATGTCATAGTTCTGCAAATAAGGTACAAGTCCTTCCAGGTGATGGTGTCGAGGTGACAAGACAGCGATTTCACTCGGGTTAACACCCTGACCGATGAGATATTTTACCTCATTTGCAATAGCAGCTCGTTCTGCAACAACACTTTTATAGCGACGACGAGTAATCGTTCCTACTGGAAGTGAGGCATTTTTGGCCACAAGCTGTTTGGTAGTACCAGGAAAATGCTGGTGCAGTCGCGATTCGATTTGTGCAGAAACGTTACTCGCAGTAGTCAGGATGTCTGTCGTAGAGCGATAGTTCTCGGTCAGGGTTATAACGGCAACATCCCGATAGAGCTGAAAGAAATCCAGCATGTTGCTGTACTGGGCGCCTTGAAAGGCGTAGATAGCCTGGTCGTCATCGCCCACTGCTAGCACATTCGGCCGGCCTTCATCGACTGGATTACTGGTCAGCAGTTCAACTAAACGCAGTTGAGCAGCGTTGGTGTCCTGAAATTCATCGAGCAAAATAAACTGATATTTCTCTTGGAGGGTGTAGCGTAGGTTGTCATGCTTTTCTAGGGCATGAATGGTGCGAAGTATCATATCATCAAAATCATAGAGACCTCTTTTTTCGAGCGCAGCCTGATATTGTTCGAGTACCGAGGCAAGAGCGCGCAGTCGGGCCGATTCAAGTCCACCCGCAAGCAAAAACTGATTATCAGTGTCTTTGACAAGCCAGGCATTTTTCCAGGCAGTCAGTGGCTTGGTTGAGGTTTGCTCGGCAGCGAGAGCCAGTGCGCGTTCGAGTTCATCGGCAGCAAGCGCGGCGTAAGGGGCAATATTAGTAGGATGTGACGACACAGGCTGAGCATGAAGAATAGCGAGTACCTCATCAAATGCAGCCGTTGCAACAGAGTACCTACTTGACATCCGAGAGCTAAAAGCTGCAGTTGCAGCCGCAACCGCTGACTTGGTTTGAGCAATAGTTGCTATATTGTTATCGGCAATATCTCGCAGCATTGCTGGTGATAAAAGTCCCCGTTTGACCTCGCTCATTGTGGCAATCAGATCACCCAGGTGGTGCCGAGTTTGTTTAATTGGACTGCGGTAATCGGTTGCTTCAATAATATCGCGAACAAGCTCATATTTTACGAGGTCATCTATGGGACGTTCGAGCCGTGTCTCGCTAAAATATTCTGGATATTGGTTGATAATAGCACTTCCAAAGGCGTGGTAGGTGCCAATGGTAACATCATAGGCGGCTTGGCCAATAAAGCTGCTCAAGCGTTGGCGCATGTTCAGGGCGCCATTTTCGGTAAAGGTTAGACAGAGAATATTTTGGGGTGCGACATCAGTTTTACGCAGTATTTGGGCGACACGAGCGCCGAGTAGTTGGGTTTTGCCTGTACCTGGACCTGCCAGCACAAGAACAGGGCCATAGAGCGTGTCGACCGCTTTTTTTTGAGCCGAGTTTAGTTGGGTATAGATAGTCTCAAACGACTCCATAACTATACTATACCGGTTTTATAGTCCAAGGAGGAAGTACAAAACACATAGGAAGTGTTTAATCTGGTGCCGAACTAAAGCCGCAGACGGGACATAGATCTTCCTGGTCAAACATGCGGCTCCACTGCTCCGCTGCTTCTGGGATAGGCTGAATGTCAAGAAATCCTCGTAAATCAGCCGCGCCACGAAGCAGCCAACCTAGCCAGCCGTCAAAATACCAACGTCCCCATTCTACACTGGCCCAATTTTTTCCCACAGGAGTAATGTAAATTGGCTCTTTGGGTCGATAGGCCAGCTTTGGGTCACCTGCGAGCTGTTTTTGGATGTTGTGTGCCACAAACTCGCCGTCATACAAAGCGGTTTGAGCCATACCGCTATAGGGTGTTTCGGCATTGTCGCCAATAATATAGATATCGGTTTTGCCAACCGGTCGAAGAAATTCATCGACTTGTACTTTGCTGCGTGGGCTTAGAGTAAAATCGTTATTGGTAAAAAATGGGTTATTGGCCACGCCAGCGGTCCAGATGATAGTGTGGCTACGAAGTGCTTTGCCGGACACTAATAGCTCCTCGGCGTTTGCGCCCTCAACCCGACTGTTCAGATGTAATTTGACACCTAGCTTGCGCAGCCGCCTGGCAATGCTACGTCCAACCTTTTTGGGCAAACGTGGCATGAGGCTCGTCTGAGCCTCGACCAGGTCAATATGTGGTACGCGATGTGTGATGCCATGTTTTTTGACAATTTCACGCAGGTAAAAGCTGAGCGCACCGGCAAGCTCAATACCGGTGGGACCGCCGCCAACTACAATGTAATTCATATCGGGTTTCCCAGCCAATAATTGGGCATGGAGATGTCGCTTGAGTCGCTCGGCATCTGGCACAGTTTTGATGCCATATGCATATTCTTTGAGCCCCGGAATGTTGAAGTAATTGGTCACAACTCCTAATGCAAACACGACTATGTCATAAATGATTGAAGACTGACCTTCAATACCTAATATCTTTTGCTCGTGGTTTACAGTGTTAGCGCGCCCAATCTTGATAGTAACTGGCTTGCCTGCAAAAATCTGCTCCAGCGGTATAGATGATTCTTCGTCTGCGCCTCCGGTTGCGGTGTGATACAAAGTTGGAAAATAATACATGTCCGGTCGCTCTGACACAAGTGTTACATGAACAGAGGGGTTGTCGCACAGTTCAAGAGCGGTCTTAACACCACCAAAACCCCCGCCAACAACGACCACATGCGTGGGGGATGATTGTTTTGTATCTGTCATATTTACTCCATTGTAACAATAAGCATAAGCATTGTATACAGATTTACCACAAACATAACCGGTATGATAAGCTACTACTATGAGAAGTAAATCGGTAGGACAAACTGAATCACTCGATAGCAAAAAAGAGCTTTTAGCGCTGGGTTTTGAGGGAGAGCTCGATGACTCTTCCGAAACGCGCGATGAATTTAGCCACGACGCCAGCATGTTTGAGGTTCGCCCAACTATCGTAGCACGACCGAAACACTCGCAAGATGTGCAGCGTCTGGTCAGATTTGTTGCAGCACAAAAGAAGCATCATCCTAGTCTCTCCCTCACTGGTCGTTCGGCTGGTACCGACATGGCAGGTGGTGCCATAAACGATTCAATTATTGTGGATTTTGCAACACATTTTACTGCCATGCAACCAGTCAAAGACCTTCATGCCACCACCGAACCAGGAGTATTCTATCGAGATTTTGAACACGAAACACTCAAGCACAATCTGCTTATGCCCTCCTATCCAGCCTCACGCGAGCTATGCCAGATGGGCGGTATAGTCGCCAACAACTCTGGGGGCGAAAAGTCGCTCGAATATGGCAAAGTCGCCAACTTTGTTACGCAGCTTAAGGTGGTTTTTGCCGATGGTAAAGAATATATAGTGAAGCCACTTAACAAAAAACAGCTTGAACAGAAGATTAATAAAAACGACTACGAAGCCAACCTGTATAAGCAAGTGTACGAATTGTGTCTTAGGCACGAAGAGATGATTATGCAGGCCAAACCAAAGGTGAGTAAAAATAGCATGGGGTATTCCCTGTGGGATGTTTGGAATCCTCAAACAGAAACTTTTGATCTAACTAAGCTTATTGTCGGGTCAGAGGGAACACTTGGCCTAGTAACCGAAGCAACATTTAGGCTCGTACCCGCTCGGCCACACTCTGGGCTATTGGTACTTTTTCTGAAAGACGTGGGTAAACTGGGTGAACTTGTTAACACAGTGCTGACGCACAAACCGGCTACGTTTGAGGGATTTGATGAAACGACGCTACTGCTTAGCATTAAGTTTATGCCTTACTTCTTAAAGATGCTCGGGTTTAAAAAGTTTTTTCACCTGGTAGTTTCGCTTTTACCTGATGCTTTACAGCTGCTGCACGGGCAACCCAAAATGGTACTCATGGTGGAGTTTGACGGTCAAACCGAAGATGAAGTTCGCGAGAAAGTACGCGCCTTACATAAGTCACTTAGTAAACACAAAGCGCGCTACGAAATCAATGGTTATGAAGAAACACCAACCGAGGGTAAAAGCGAAAAATTTTGGATTATGCGCCGCTATGCTTTTCAGATATTACGAAAAAAAGTTAAGGACAAGCACACCGCACCCTATATTGATGATTTTGTGGTGGCACCAGAGCACTTGCCAAAATTTTTACCACAGTTACGACGAATAATAAAAAAGTACAAGCTTTTTGCAACTATTCAGGGACATATTGGTGATGGCAACTTCCATGTTATACCACTTATGCGGATAGAGGATGATCGCGAACGTCGCAAAATTGCCCCCTCGCAGCGGGAAGTCAATAACCTAGTCCTTAAATACGGAGGCAGTCTCAGCGGCGAGCATAACGACGGTTTGGTGAGAGGGCCGTGGCTAGAAGCGCAATTTGGTAAGTCAGTGCTTGGGTTAATGAAAGAGATTAAAACAATCTTTGACCCTGAAAATATCTTTAATCCACACAAGAAGACTGATGCGACCTGGGAGTATAGTTACTCGCACATTCGTGAACATTTTTAGGCCGATGGTGGTGCGTCTTCGCGAGCTGCCCTAAAGCAGCTTGCCCATTTTACTATTATTCTTTTACCGTCCTCAATTGTTTTCACTTCGTTTCAAATGACCACATCTGTTATTTCATACCTCTTTTCACTCCATTAGTGCTAGGACTCCAGAAGCTTCCGAATACCCAACTAAGTTACAAGCCATTCCTATAATTGCGAAATAGTCGTTTTTTTCTAAGCTCTTGCTGTATTTTCGATACCCAATACCCTACACCCTAAGCCCGCAGTATTACGCTCACTACTCTGCTCTTCTTGTCCCTCTTGGCCTTTGGCGAAAGAGGGTGCTCTTACAACTTTTCTAAGTTCTTCCCATGCGAGCAGGTAGTAACCAGTCCCTCCGCTTGCCGGCAGGCGGCGTGCTCGTGTATAGTTAGGCATAAGCATGGTAAAGAGAGCTGCACGACTACGATTACCACCGCTACCCCGTTGGGCGGTAGTATGTATATGGGTAGCGGTTACTGCTATCTTTGCAGCGATTTTGTATCGACTGACTAAAGGCATGAACCACGGAATCCTAAACCCTAAGGGCGAAATTGCCGAGCGCCAACGCAACCTGTTAGCCTTTGCCGCCGCTCTTAGCCTACTAGTCATTGTGCCAGTTTATGCAATGTTGTTTGCATTTGTGTGGCGCTACCGTGAGGGCCACAAGCGAAGCTACAAGCCAAACTGGGATACTCACAAAGTGTATGAAACGATTTGGTGGGGTATACCAATTATGATCATTGGCATTTTGGCAGCCGTTACTTGGGTCACATCACATAGCCTAGATCCCTATAAGCCGTTGGCTTCATCTAAGTCTCCGGTGCAAATACAGGCGGTGGCCATGAACTGGAAATGGCTATTTATATATCCAGAACAAAACATCGCCAGTGTTAATGAGGTTGTGATCCCAACCAACACTCCAGTAGAGTTTACCATTACGAGCGATGGTCCAATGAACTCATTTTGGATTCCTCAACTGGCCGGTCAAATATACGCTATGAGCGGTATGTCAACCAAACTGCATATTAATGCCTACGACGTTGGTAGCTACAAAGGTTTATCATCAAACATCAGCGGCACTGGATTTTCGGACATGAAATTTGCGGTACGGGCAATGCACCAAACTGACTATGAACAGTGGATATCGACAGCTTACGCTAGCCATGATGCATTGAACGAAACGGTCTATAGCCAACTGCGCAAACCATCTATCAATAACCCGGTGGCACTATACCGCGTAATTTCATCTGATTTATACGATACAATTATTGCCCGCTATATGCATCCCGATTCGTCCCAGGTAAAAACCACAGAGGAAAACCAACCATCCCAGACAAAATTGCCTACTTCTCAAGATACCGACCACCCAATGCACGACATGGGGGGTATGTAATGAGCTATTTTGTCACAGTAACACAGCAAAGGAGCTGCCAATGAACTTGCTCGCAAGTATCCTCGGTGACCGAATGAGTTGGGACTATTTTTGGCATGGCTGGGTGCAATTTGGTGGCCAGGCTGCTACTATTGGTGGCGCCTTGGCGGTTGTGGCCGGTCTTACCTACTTTAAAAAGTGGGGATATATTTGGCGCGAATGGCTAACAAGCCTTGATGCTAAAAAGATTGGCGTAATGTATACCGTAGTAGCGGTGGTAATGTTACTGCGAGGTTTTGGTGATGCAGTGATGATGCGCTTGCAACAAATGCTGGCGAGTGGCGACTCTAAAGGATTTCTGGACGCTGAGCATTTTCAGCAGGTGTTCACAGCACACGGTACTATTATGATATTTTTTGTGGCCATGGGGTTGATGTTTGGGCTTATCAACCTAGTGTTGCCTCTCATGCTTGGCGCGCGTGATGTTGCTTTTCCGCTGCTTAATTCCATTAGTTTTTATCTATATTTAGCAGGCTTTGTGCTGGTCAATTTGTCACTGGTGTATGGTGAGTTTGGTGCTGTAGGTTGGCTGGCATATCCACCACTTAGCGAGCTACAGTTTAGTCCTGGGCCGGGTGTTGACTATTGGCTCTGGAGTATTCAAATAGCCGGCATTGGTAGTACGCTTTCAGCTATCAATTTTATTGTCACCATACTTCGTATGCGCTGCAAAGGCATGACACTTATGCGGATGCCTGTGTTTGCATGGAGCATATTTGCTACCATGATACTCACGCTTGCGGCCTTTCCCATGCTTACGGGTTCGCTGTTTATGCTGTCGCTTGACCGCATGATGGGCATGCACTACTTTACCTCTGAATTGGGTGGAAATGCTATGATGTACATTAACTTAATTTGGGCATGGGGACATCCAGAAGTATATATTTTGGTACTGCCGGCTTTTGGAATTTACAGTGAGGTGGTAGCAACATTTGCCCGAAAAAAACTTTTTGGCTACACCAGTATGGTCTGGGCATTGATGGCAATCGCACTATTTTCGTATTTGGTCTGGGCTCATCACTTCTTTACAATGGGCGCTGGGGGGAATGTGAACGCTTTCTTTGGTATTATGACCATGATTATCGCTATTCCAACTGGCGTAAAAGTCTTTAACTGGCTCTTTACGCTCTACAAAGGTCGCATTCGATTTGATGCGCCAATGTGGTGGTTTGTTGCTTTTGTGACCACTTTTTTGATTGGTGGTGCAACGGGCGTAATGCTTGCGGTGCCTGCCATCGATTTTCAGGTACACAACAGCTTGTTTTTGGTAGCACACTTTCACAATACGATTATTGGCGGTGTCGTGTTTGGCTATTTTGCTGGTCTTACCTATTGGTTTCCTAAAATTTTTGGGTTTAAACTTCACGAACGTTTAGGTAAATTAGCGGCAAGTTTGTGGATTGCGGGCTTCTTTATGGCGTTTATCCCCATATATATACTCGGATTCCTGGGAGCAACTCGTCGGCTTGAGAAGTTTGACCCCAGCTATGGGTGGCAGCCGTTATTTATTGCCTCGGCTATCGGTACGGCAGTGATTGGGCTGGCTGTGGCGACACAACTCGTACAGCTTGGTTATAGTATATGGAAACGCAAGCAGCTACAGGATAAGACTGGCGATCCATGGAATGGCCGAACGCTCGAATGGTCAGTTCCCTCGCCGGCACCCGAATATAATTTTGCTCGTTTACCAGTAGTGCATTCTCGGGATGCATGGTGGCATGCTAAACAGGGCCAAGCCAACATATATGAGGGCGCTTATCGTGATTTTGAACTCCCTAAGAACACTGGAACGGGTGTTGCAATTGGTATTGCGGCTACAATTTTTGGCTTTGCGGCCATATGGCATCTGTGGTGGCTCTGTGTGGTGGCAGTGACAATGGTGGTATGGGTGTTGGTACGACGGATGATGAACGAAGACACCGAAGTACTTGTTACAGCCGCGCAAGCACGCAAGCTTGATGCAACACGAAAGGCGGCAGCATGAGTCAGTCTGCTACTGCTGTAGTCGCTCACAGTAAAGAAACGTTTGGTTTTTGGCTATATCTTATGACCGACTGTTTAGTGTTTGCCACATTATTTGCGACCTTCGCAGTGCTACGGAGCGCAACTGCCGGCGGGGTAACAGGGGCAGACATCTTTAGCTTGCCCTTTGTTCTGACCGAGACTATGGTATTGCTTGCCAGCAGCTTTGCGGTCGGCATGGCGGTTGTGGCAGCAAATGCAAATAAGCGCCGACCCATGCTACGGTGGCTAGCGGCGACAGGGCTGCTTGGAGCGGTATTCTTAGGCATGGAACTATGGGAATTTACCGTACTTTACCAGGAGGGGCATATTTGGACTAAGAGTGCCTTTTTGTCGAGCTATTTTGGATTGGTGGGTACTCATGGATTACATATATTGACAGGACTCATTTGGCTGGCAGCTCTTATGGGTCACGCTCTCAAGCATGACTTGAGCAACCGTGCCAAGCAGCGAATCTTGTACTTCAGCTTATTTTGGCATTTTCTTGATGTTATTTGGATTTGTATCTTTACCGTAGTATACCTAATGGGGGTAGTATAGGATGAAACAAAAGATTACATATTTGCCCGAGCGAAATCATAATGTCATGATGCGTTATCTGTCAGGGTTCATATTGTCGGTAGCTCTTACCATAGGAGCTTTTTTGTTAGTATATGCTTACCGTTCCAGCGATGGCGAGCTGTTTGCCAGAGGAGTATTGTTCGGTGTGGTGGGCATCTTTGCCGTTATGCAAGTAGCTGTTCAGGCAGTTTATTTTTTGCATCTTTCAAGCGATGAACGCACAAAATGGACACGTTATGCGGTTATTTTTGCGGTGGCGGTGGCTTTGATTATAATAGTTGGTTCACTGTGGATTATGCAGAATCTTAACTATAACATGATGCCAGAACACACAACCAAATACATGAGCCACGAAGAAGGTATAACTAGACCGTGAAACTACGAGATTTCATTCTCGTTGTAAAGCCCGGTATAGTGGTGGGCAATTTGATTGTTGCACTTGGGGCATATGCTTATAGTGTCAAATGGAGTGGCGCTGCGCTACTAACTTTTGTATGGTTGGCTCTGGGCACATCAGTGGTTATTGCTGCTTCATGCGTCATAAACAATTATCTTGACCGAGACATTGACCAACATATGCAGCGAACTGCAGTCCGTCCAACCGCACGAGGCATATTTCCTTTCTGGGTGGTCATTGTCTATTCGGCATTACTGTATACTGTTGGCTTTGCGTTACTCTACCGGTACGTTAACCCCCTAACAGCCGCGATTGGTGCCGCAGGCGCGCTGCTCTATATTGCTGCTTACACGCCAGCCAAACGGTATACGTCATGGGCTGCCCTGATTGGTACTATCCCAGGCGCCACGCCACCACTGGCCGGCTACGCTGCCGCGCACAACCACCTTGATAGTACAGCCTGGCTTTTGTTTTTGGTAATCGCGGTCTGGCAGGTGCCACATTTTTATGCAATTAGCGTATTTCGTAGCAAGCAGTATGCGCGAGCGAATGTTCCAGTATTACCCCTAGCTAAAGGCCTTTCCCGAACAGTACTAGAAATGCGTATATACGGCATGGTATATATTTTGGTTTGTGGTTTGCTTGGCGTGTATGGTGGCGTACATTTAGTACCCACTATCGCATTGGTGGTGTACGGCATTGGATGGCTACGAGTTATGATGGCTGTCCCGCAAGCTAGTGAATCATGGGCCCGAAGAGTTTTTTACTATTCGTTACCAATCTTGCCCCTCTTTAGCATGCTATTAGCAACTAATCGCTGGTGGGTCGTCTAGACATGCAAGTTATGGTAGTCACTCAGCAGCGACTACGCATTGTGGTAGTCGGCTTGTCGCTAGCACTACTAGGCCTATTTGTGGCCCACAACTGGACAGCGGCCAAAGCTAGCATAACATTGTTGAGCGGCGTGTCATGGATGACCGTCGCCACCTGCTCGCTACTTGTACTCGGTATGTTTTGTTGTGCTGCCGGGGCTTATGTGTTTTTGGCACTTAGGCCGATTCGTTTTACACTTGCACTCGTGATTGAGTTTGCGGCCAATGCGGTCAATAAGCTTATTCCCTCGGGGTTAGGAGGTCTTGGGGTACATGGCGTGTTTTTACGCAAACAAAAACACTCTGTGGCTCAGGCAACAGCTATTGCTGGGCTAAACAATTTGCTTGGTGCAATGGTTCACTGCCTGCTACTACTATGTGTGATTGTATTTGCGCGCTCAGCCTTTGAAGGATTTCACCTAGGAATTACAAATAATAAGAGGTGGATTTTACCTGGGATTGGTACTGGGGCTGTCGTAATAGTTTTGTTCTTTTTGCGACAAATGACTGCCTTTCGACGCTTTGTTAAGAAGGTGATTACTGCGCTGCAGACCATTAAACAACGACCACTCGCAGTTATGGCAACAAGTTTTTGTCTGTTGAGTATACCACTGCTTCAAACGGGTGTGCTTGCACTTTTAGCGCAGCATCTGGCGATTGAGCTAAGTGTTGTGCAGCTGTTCGTTGCACTGAGCACTGGTATACTATTAGGGGCAGTTATTCCTACGCCTGGTGGGCTGGGAGGAGTGGAGGCGGGAATCGTGGCAACATGTGGTGGATTTGGTATAGATTTACCGCATGCTATGGCGATTGCACTTGCCTTTCGTGCTCTCACCTACTGGGCGCCATTGCTACCAGGTTTTATGGCTCTTATGTGGGTGCAGCAACGTAAGCTTATATAAACATAGCGGCCTATTTGTGAAGCGGTAAAGCAATTGTAAAGCTACTGCCTTGGCCGAGAGTGCTTTTAACCTGAATATCTCCACCGTGAGCCGCAATAATTTTATGCGCAAGGGATAAGCCTAAGCCGGCACCAACCGTACCATCGGTATTTCGAGCCGTATCAACTCTATAGAACCTCTGAAATAACTTGGGAATGTCAGCTGCTTTTATGCCTATACCCTGGTCAGAAATTGTGATGAAAATGTGTCGGTGCTTTGCTTGAGATGTAACAGTAACGGTCGTTTTTGGTGCGCTGTACTTTATAGCATTGTCAAGCAAGATAATGATGGCGTCAGTCAGGCTGTCGGCGTGGGCCTGAAGTGCAATACTGTTGGTGTTATTTTGGATAATAATTTTTTTGTGCTTGGCCTGCATGGCAACGTGTTGCACTGCTGATGAGACAATAGTATTGACAGAGCTCGTTTGCATAGGAAGTTTTTCGTTGCGCGACAGGGCGAGCAGTCTATTGGTGAGTTGCTGTAAGCGACGTATCTCATCGAGGTTGCTACGCAAAATTGCGGCATAATCAGTTTTGCTGGCTTTGGTGTTGCGTAACCCAACTTCTGTTTCAAGCAACATGACACTGAGAGGTGTACGTAACTCGTGAGCTGCATCACTACTAAATCTACTTTGAGCCTCAAGCGCGGCTGCTATGGGGTGCAGTGTTCGGCGGGCGAGCACATAGCTTGCGAGGCCACCGGTTGAAACGGCAACGATGTTGAACAGTAAAAGATTTTGTAGTAGATTACGGCGGGCTGTTTCTGCTTGCCGAGACCTAAAATCTTCATAGTACTCAGTCTGAACTTCTGACAGCTTCTGATTAATTGGCCGACCGGGCGGTCGCTGAAATTCATGGTTGGCAATAGTAAAGACAATAGCGCTAAAAAGCAAACAAAGAACCGCAATAATGGTCAGGTACCATAATGTTAATCTGATTACCGCTGAATGAAACATTAGTGCTCGATTCCAAGTTTATAGCCAAAACCTCGAACTGTGTGCAGCAAAGGTGTTGCAAAGGGTTTGTCGATTTTATTACGCAGATAGCCAACATAGGCTTCGACGGTGTTGGGTAGAATATCGGCATCAAAGTCCCAAACATGTGATATGAGGGTATCTTTTGTTAAAATACGGCCGGTATTGCGCATAAAATATTCAAGTAGAGCGTATTCGGTTTGAGAAAGCTTAATGGGAGTGTTGGCCCGCTGTACTACAAAAGTAGCTGGGTCGAGCGTTAGGTCGGCCACAGATAAAATCGGATTTTTGGCTGCGCTATTACGACGTAACAGCGCTCTAATACGTGCCAGTAGCTCTTCAAAAGAAAAGGGTTTTACCATATAGTCGTCGGCGCCGGCGTCGAGTCCAGCAACCCGGTCGGCTACAGCATCTTTGGCAGTAAGAAACAAAATGGGCGTGGTAATATTGGCCCGACGAATCTGTTGGCAAACTTGTATCCCATCAATGCTTCCAGGCAGCATGCGGTCACAGATAATGACATCATATTCATCGGCTAGTGCCATGGCAAGTCCAGAGTCACCATCAAAACATGACTCAACCGTCATTCGCTCGCCGATGAGGCCTAGGGTGAGAACTCGGTTAAGCTTTGGTTCGTCTTCAATAAGTAATAGTTTCATGTTCTCAGTATACGGGGTAATTGCAATTGTAGTAAGAAGCAGTTTACCCAGGCCCGGTTATGAGTTGAGCGGGCCTGGGTAATGAGCGCAATATTACTGATTCGTGCTTGACGTCTTGGTAGTTGTGGTTGATTGCTGTGTTGCTTTGCCACGCGTGCCTCTGTCGCCATCTGGTCCATGTCCACGACCATGACCTCCACCGAATACTAAATAGCGGTAGTCAGTTGGGATGTTGTTGTCTGTAAACCATTTGTCAAGCGCTGTTCGCTTTGTCTCCATTTCGGTATCAGTTGGACGCTGACCATTGGCTTTGTTTGCTTCGCGCTCTTTTTGTATTTCTGCTCGCTTAGTGGTAATCTTGTCGGCTTGGTCTTGGGTAAGTTTGCCGTCCGTAACAAGCTGAGCAAGCTCGGTCTTGGCTTCGGCCTCTCTTTCGGCTTGGTTGGCTTGCCGCTGTTCATCAAAGACCTTCTGCACGTCTGTTTTATTGAGTTTAAACTTACTTGCGATTGCGTCGACGAGTGATGACATTGGATCGTTATTGGTGCTTGAAGTTGCAGCATTTGCCAGACCTGCCACCCCTAGGCTCGTTACGCCCGTGACCGCTGTGACCGCGGCGACTACTAATGTTTTTTTCATGTATTACCCCTTTCGTTTGTCGGCCTTTTTGGCCATAACGATAGTCTAATGGTCAATTATGAGATTTGCCTGAGAAGACTGGTTAGTCGCGGTTATAGATATCGCGGGTGTACACTTTATGAGCAAACGGTGCTAGAGTGGCATCGAGTCGGTTAGCGACTATACTATCTACCCTGTTGGTAAAATCTGTAAAGTCATTAATAACTTCGTACTTCAAGACGAGCTTGTTAGAAATGAGTGGCTCATAAATTACCACTTCAATATTTTGTTTTTCAAGTTCCTCAATAATATTCCAAATAGCAGATTGCCTAAAGTTCTCAGAGCCAACCTTCATTACTAAACGATAGATTCCAACGGTTTTAGGGCGAAGCTTTAGTATTTGTGCAACGATATGGCGTTGACGTTCACTGTTTGAAGCGACAACCGCATCGATGAGTGTGCCTGGAATATCAAGAAATTGTGCTGCTAATTGTTTGGTGTCTTTTGGTAAACAGTACCCCCCATAGCCAAATGAAGGGTTATTGTAGTAGTCGCCGATTCTAGGGTCGGCACTGACTCCCTGTACAATTGGCGCGCTATCAAGTCCGTGCGCTTCGGCATAGGTATCGAGCTCGTTAAAAAAAGCAATTCTTATTGCGAGATAGTTGTTGGCAAATAGCTTAACTGCTTCGGCCTCGGTTGCCCCCATACGTAAGACCTTAGGAGAATTAAGTGCGGCCTTCTGTAACAGTGTGGTAAATTGCTTCACTCGTTTTGGCTCTCCTCCGGCAATGATACGCGATGGATTCAGGTTGTCATAGAGCGCCCGGCCTTCTCGCAAAAATTCGGGCGAAAATATAATGCGTTTTGTTTGGCGCTTATTATTTTGTTCTGTGGTAAAGCCAATCGGTATGGTTGACTTAATAACAATAAGCGAACTGCTACTCGCTTTCAAAGCTTGGTCAATAACAGCCTCGACACCTTGCGTATCAAACCTATTGGTTGCGATGTCATAGTTGGTTGGAGTGGCAATGATAACAACATCTGCCTGTGATAACGCTTTAGCAGGCTCGGTGGTTGCATTGAGTTGAAGCTTTTTTGAGCGAAGCTGTCTAGCAATATCTTTGTCGTCGATTGGAGAAATACCTTGGCTGAGCTTAGTAATTTTTGCTTTATCAATATCTATTGCTGTAACCCTATGCTCAGGTGCTAATAAGACTGCAAGCGAGCAGCCAACATACCCCATCCCAACCACAACAATATTTTTTGCCACATCACTATTGTAGCAGCAATTCAATGGTCAAATGGCAGGCTTGAGACTCAACCACGCCCTTCCTATACCGCTGCAGAAGTTTGCTTGCCTTTACTGGGGAGTATTAGAGAGCGCCAATTGTTTAAAATCACAATTTGGCTATCTCAAACCATAGAATACATGCAGGTTACGACATATGTCATCCACCATGAAATGATTATCATTGAGTGCAACAGAGGTAATAAAAACGTACTTCCCTTTTGCTTGTGACGTTCTTACTTGCTTTTATTGCTTGCTGATAAGTTCAAGAAAACTAATTATTTGTCACAATGCTGTCTTGTTGTCGCTTGCCCCGTGTCTCTTGCTATGAATGTATGGTATACGCTCACGACATTTGTAAATATGAACACACAGCAGGTGAGAGTTATAAAAAATTTGTTTTTGGTCGCCGTAACGAACTGACGCTCCCGTTTAATTCCATAACTGCCGCTAAAATTTCCTCATCCCCCACTTTTCACTTGTGACTTTAAGCCATATCTCTATTAGATAACTGGGAGTGAGGGTTATCGGCTAAAGCCTCCTACATTAAAAAGTGACAGGAGCAAGCTCGAGTTTCCCTTTTCGCCACGTCGAACCCACTGAATGTTTTTGCTGTTTACTCTGGGCTTCAAGAACTCAATGAAAAAGTCGCCTAAAAAGGCGACAATTCCGAACTAATCTCATTTATGGCTGGGCGTCATGGTCAAGGATATTTCGAGATAGCCTG
>JAGQNR010000008.1 GCA_020427985.1 Candidatus Saccharimonadota bacterium
CCAAGAAACTTTTTGACATCTACCTAGAAGGCGACATTGAGCAAAACGAGTACCAAGAACGACACGCCGAACTTATGAGTCATAAAAAGTCGCTTGAGGGCAAAATTGAGCATATCGCGGTGCGGGCTGACTTTTGGATTGAACCTATGCGCGATTGGGTCAAAACAGCAATTTCACTCTGTGAAATTGACGAAAACGTGCCACACGAAGCCTTGCGCGAGAGTTTACGCAAAATTGACGGGTTGAACCTGTTGCTGAAAAACAAAAAAGTCATCGCCAGCGATGACTAATTTCCCATTTCCCCTTGAAAAACCCTTGGCTCGCGCTGCGCGCGGCTAAAGGAAAAATTACCCATGCGGGCGACAATTTCCAGAAAAATCTCTTTTTGGTGCCCATAAGGTTACTGTTGTTGAACCCGATATGATACACGGATTGTATCAGTTACTAAGCAATTACGACACCTATCGAGATAGTCTAGAGCGTCTCAAGCAAACACTCAGCGATCTTATCAAGCCAGATAGCGTCCTCAATAACAGCTTTATCTAGCGTATAATAGCGGTATATGAGCGACACCGATAACACACCGCAAGAAACGCCACAGGCTCCCATAGAGCCAACACCTCCGCTAGCACCGGAGTCAAAAGTCAGCCAACCCGAACGGGTATCATACGACCCCAATGGCGATAGGTACATACGCACCGACCCTAACGGCGACGAATAAGCCCCCCCCTACCTACCAAAATCGTGCTGTTTAAAGCAAGTGTAAACGTACGGCTCACCTACATTTTTACGGCTTTCAAAAAATACTTTATTTTCGCCGTTTGACCCAACAAATGCTAACAGGGGTGGACACGAAAAAATTGCCCAACAAGCAATAACAATCATAACAGAGGTAGCGTTGTTATACTTGTTGGCTAAAAACCAGTTTTGTTAGTCGATTAAATCTTTTTGTTTAAGCAGTGGCATTACGTCGTGCTCAAAAATAGACCCCATTTTCACGCCCGTTGTTTGACTGTTTACCCACATCACTTCTTCAACTTCGCTCGTAGGTACTGGCTCGCCAGAGGCGTTATTGACCAAGAACACTTCCATTTCAACTACTTTCGACTCATTACCAGCGGCTTGTGCCGTAAATGTTCCAATTTGTTCGACGTCTTGTTCTTCGACGCTCATTTGGACTTCTTCCATTAGCTCCCGTATCAGTGCTTGCACGGCTGTTTCGCCGAGCTCAAGCTTACCGCCTGGTGCTACAAATACGTCTTTACCTTGTGCTCTTGTAACTAAAAAATGGCGGTCTTTGATAATGACGCCGCCTGCTTTGTGAATATCGACTTGTTCGCTCATAAGTTCCATTATATCACTACTTAAAACGGTTAAAATCGCCACAGTCGTACATATACCAAAAAACGGTTGAACCCATAAGCTAGACGGTATAATTACACGTATGGCAAGTGATAAAAAGACAAGGCGTAAACACGAGCGTATACCCGTCAGCCAAGAACAGCTACGCAAAACTCAAGCGATAGTAGACGCTAGTCTTAAAGACAATCCCGATATGTTCAACTTGCCCGTGAGTAAACACAGTGTAGAGCTACTGACCGACTATTTTGTCAAGACGAAAGCCGACACTACTCGCATATTACCGAAAGAGAAACGCCGTTATGTTATCTACTGTCGCAAGTCTACCGACGACGAAAGTAAACAAGTCCGCTCGCTCGACGACCAAGAAAAAGAGTGTCTAGAGCTTGCCGAACAGCTCGATATCAAAGTGCGAAAAGAGAACATTTTTAGAGAAAGTGCGTCAGCTCATTAAAAAGGGCAAAAATAAGGGTAGTTACACTATTCGCTACTACTGTCGTAATCGGGCAAGTTGTGAGCGACACCTCAAGAAAGACGAGTGTATAGCCAAGTACGGCAGGGTGCTACCAAAAAGCGTCAGGCTTAAAACTATTGCCCCAGCTATCGAGGACACGCTACGCCACTTGACTAAGAACACCGTCGAGGCTCATAAGCGGTACATTGAACGCCTAGAGCAACAAATTATCGTCAATAAAGCCATAGCCGAACGCAAGTTACGACAAGCGACTACCGATGTAAAGAAACAACAAGTCGAGTATGATAAGTACCTCAATCTACATCTCAACCATACGTCGGACTACAACAAGTATCACAAGGGTAAACTAGAGCAAACAGAGACACTACTAAACGCCTACCGAGCGACACAAGAGCAATCCAAGAAATATTTAGCAAAACTAAAAGAGCCGTTACCAACCCGTGAACAGTTTGTTGAACTCGTCAATTCGTATCTTAAAATCGCAACTACAACGCAGGATTTGGTCGAGGAGGACGCAGTGTACAACGAGGTTGTGTTGAACCTTCGAGTTCGAGACGACGTCGTATCTGTTATAAAGCTAAATCCACCATATGATTTAATGGTGGATTTAGAGAAAATTACATTTGGTGCCGGGAAGAGGACTTGAACCTCCATGGGTTTCCCCGCTGGCTCCTAAAACCAGTGCGTCTACCATTTCGCCATCCCGGCGTACACTTACATTGTAGAGGTTCAAGGGCTATTTTAAAAGAGGACTTGGTCACCTTCGACGACCCGTCGCAACATCTTCACAAACGAATCTGCAAGAGTTGACTCCCGAATCTCTAAGGTCCTAGAAATTACGCAAATAGCCACCACAAAGTTATAAATACAGCGAAAATCACTGAGGCAACAAGAAGAAACAATACTATCTTACGATTTTTAGCTCTCACATCCTTCATCAAACTATCCTTTCTTTACGCAAGTATTATACACGAAATGACTATGTGGTCGCTACCGGACTTCTGCGGTAAAAAACAAGCTGAATGTCACCCAGTGGCTTGACACTCAGTCGCTCTAGCCCGCCCAAATCTCGCACCGCCTCACTTCCCGGCCAAGACAGCACAAACAAACCTCCTTGCACCACATGCACTCCTAGTCGCTCAATTACATCTGGTCGAATGTCGTCATACGGTGGGTCTGCTACCACAATGTCATACTGTTTTGACTGATTATTGCGCGACCAACCACTGGTGTTTTTGCGCAGCAACGTGATACTGTCTTCAAGCCCTAACTCCTTGATAGCACGAGAGACAGACTTTACCGCTTCAACATCAATATCAATCGCTGTGACATGCTTGGCACCACGACTGATTGCTTCGATAGCAACGGCTCCACTGCCTGTGTATGCATCGAGTAGGGTTAACCCACCAATATCACCTAGTGCGTTAAATATCGCGCCTCGCGCCTTCTCGCTCATCGGATGAGTCCGGTGAGTGCGCGGACTATCAAATATACGACCGCCCAGGTAGCCGGCTATCACTCTCATGGTTTCTCCTGCGCTTCCTGCAGTGCCGCATACCAAATAGTTGCCAATGTACCGATAAGCACCGGTAGTAGTTCCTTGCGAACTGTTTTTGCAAGTGCTGGCGTCCAACCAACCTGGTAAAAACGTTCGTATAGCTTCAATTCAACAATTTTTTCAACTTGGTGCTGAAAATACTGTCTCACACCTTTCGACTCAATGACCTTGCTTTCGTCCTTGTCAATAACAACCCGGCTCATCCGAAGAGGCAGTGCAATAATTGTGACCCCCCATTCAAACGCAAAATGAGTTGCCAACAAGCCCTTATCACCCCACATTTGCCAGTTATTTTTCATTTTTTCTGATATTGTGTCGCCGTGCATTAGTATTTTTTCTTTTGGCGTTACACGGCTTTCAATACTTGAACCACCACGCAAACGAATCAATTCTTGTTCGTATGGATAATGATGCGCAGGCGTCAGCCCATCGACAACAGCATGAGCAAGCCAGGCCGCCTCAAAACCTGCACGAGTTTTGTTCTGAGTCCGCAACGAAGTAACTAGCTCACAATAATGTGACTCGATGATTTCAAGTAACTGAGTATCGTCCTCGTCGTGTGGGTTCAAAAAATGCCAAGGCTCGTCTTGAGCGGGTGTTTTGCGTTTGATGCCATCAGGCCCATCCATGCCTTCGAACGCTAGTATCTGTTTTCTGTCTGGAAACAACTTTATACTATCTTCGCTAGCATGTTGTCGAACCTTAGCATAAGCAATTCTGTCAATTTTTTGATGTGCGCTTACCCAGGTATCTAATAACTTCAACGCCCGTAACGTAGACCCAGCGTACATTAGAAGTTCACTCCATGTAATACATTGCATCCAGTGGTAGCTACTTTTGGCTCTAGTTCAAATTGGTGACAGCACGAAGTCGTGTAACACGTTGGCATAGTTCTTTATATTGTACCAGCTTCTCACCCTTATCTACGAATGTCTGAGCGGCCTGTTTGGCGCGAGCTATTAGTTCTACATCAGTTAGTTTAGCTATGCGTAGGTCCAGCTCGCCGTGTTGCATAGCCCCGTAAATCGCCCCTGGCCCACGTAACTCAAGGTCAAGTTCAGCTAGCTTAAAGCCGTCTTGGCTCGACTCAATTGCCCGAAGCCGACGTGTAGCTGGCTTGCTATCACTGAGCACCAAATAGCAATGTGATTGGTGCTTGCCGCGGCCCACGCGGCCGCGCAGCTGATGCAGCTGTGCCAGCCCAAAACGCTCGGCCGACTCGATCACCATGACTGTCGCATTGGGAACATCGACCCCCACTTCAATTACGGTCGTCGCTACCAACATTTGAATGTTTCCGGCCGCAAAATGATTCATAATAGTGTCTTTTTCGGCAGACTTCATCTTGCCGTGCAGCAGCCCTACCTTATAGCCTGCCAGAATTCCTTTGCTGAGTTCTGCGTAAACACTTTCGGCCGATTTGCCTTCTACAAGCGTCGATTCGGTCACGAGCGGACAGACGACATACACCTGACGTCCAGCGTCCATTTCACCGCGGATGTCATCGTACAATCTGTTCCGTTTCACTTGGGATATAATTTTTGTAAGAATCGGCAACCGGCCACCTGGCTTGGTCTTGAGTACCGATATATCCAATTCGCCATACAGCGTGAGGGCTAGACTACGTGGTATTGGCGTGGCCGTTAGGCTGAGCACATGTGGCATATGTCCGGCTTTAGCCATCAGGCTCTTTCGTTGCTCGACGCCAAAGCGGTGCTGTTCGTCGACGACAATAAGCCCCAATCGGTGCATATCGACGGTCTCTTGAAATAAAGCGTGAGTACCCACGAGTAGTTTTGCTTGGCCCTTTGCAATGGCCACTTGTGTCTTCTTTTTTTGCGCTGCAGAAAGTCCGCCAACCAACAGCAACACTTCATCCTGAAGCCCAAGTGGCTTCAAAAGCTTGTACAATGTTTCGGCGTGCTGGCGAGCCAGCAACTCAGTCGGCGCCATTACCGCCACCTGATAGCCCTGACGCATGACCATAAGCGCCGCCATGGCTGCGACCACTGTCTTACCCGCCCCTACATCGCCCTCAACCAACCGATTCATAGGGTGTTTGGCTGTCATATCTTGATATATCTGCCAAACCACTCGCCGCTGATCATCGGTCAGCTGAAACGGCAATTTACCCACAAACTCCCTCGCCAGCCGTTCATCAAAACTGATGGCCAGTGAGTGTTCACTGACGACCTCTTGCTTGTTGAGTAGACTGGCGAGACTGAGTTCAAACACTTCCTCAAACCCAAGTCGTCGACGCGCTGCAGCCAACTGCTCGCGCGATTGTGGATAATGCATCGCTTCGGTCGCTTCTGCCCGAGACAAAAGTTTTTCATCTGTTAGCATCCACCCCGGTAGTGTTTCAGACAGCTGCCTGAGCGACGGCACACATGCGCCAATGAGCTTGCGAATCTGGTTGGTACTAATTGCCTTGGATTGGCGGTAGACCGGTACAATGCGTGCTGTGTTAAGCGGAAAGTCCTTTACTAGCTCAGCACTCGGGTTGATTACCTGAAACCGCTGGTGGCTTAACTCATAGATACCGCTAATGTAGTATTCCTGACCAGGCTTAAGGGCGCCGGCACGGTAGGGTTGGTTAAACCACACCACCCGCACGCTGCCGCTGTCGTCACTAAATACTGCCTCAGTGATGTGCATGCCTCGGCGTACATAGCGACCAGTCGCCTGTTTCAATACAGCCTTGATAGTCACCGGTCCCGGCTTTAGCTGACTGACCTGAGACACTTCAGAATAGTCCTCGTACCGCCGCGGTAGATAGTCGACGAGATCAAAGACCGTCTTAATGCCCAGTGCCCGCAGACCCTGTGCCACCGCCGGCCCGACCCCCTTCACTACCTCAATATCATCTGTCAGCTTCATCTATCTCAGTATACTGCACGCCATTACGTGTTGCAGATAGCTAGGCCTTTTTGATAGCTCCAATCATAAATCTGGTCTGCTTATCAGTGGTACTAGCTGCCTTCTGTACACATTTCGAAATTGGACTTTTCGCTGCTGGTGTAGGCTGATTTGCACTTTCTGCTATTGTCAAAGCGTGTTTCAGCTCATAGTGCAGCATTTCTCTTTCCGAATTATCACATCGCCTTGCTAACAAACTGCACGTGTCAACTTTCGCATGTATGTCTCTTGTGCACTTGTGGCCTCCTCTCTCAACCAAGACACGTATAAACTTCCTAGCCGAGGGTTTGGCGCGAGCGTATGAAAAAAGTTAACTCCAGAAACTGAGAGAGAGTGGCTGCAAAAGTAATGGCATTAATATCTTGGACTGCGCTCGTTTGTTTTGGCAATACCAGCTGAAGCACGCTAACGCCCCTCTTTTTTGCTCACTCACATCATCTAGGTCATCTATAAGTATAAGACTCCCCAGAAAATTAGCGAGCCGCGACTTCTTTTTGTCGTCCTTATCTGCCGTTAACAGAATCATCCGATATGTATAGTCTAAGCCGCTATTCTCATCTGCACCGGTATTGTAATCTGGCAATCGATAGACTTTTCCTTCTAGAACTATTACGCCAGTCCCAAGCAAATCCCTATTGATAGCCGCGCGTACTTGTTCTATTCCTGTTAAGTTTGTTGTCTGATTATGGGCACGGGCTTTAACAGCCAAACCACTAATAACCAGTCGGGTGGCGTCATAAGACAGCAGTCTTCGGGCCGATTGTTCGATATGAGGGCGAAAGTTTCGAAGCTTGGTGAGCCTGGAATCATATACTTATCCTATTCTACGCGACTGACAACTCAAAGTGCTAGCGGGGGCGGGATTTGGCAGTGGCGTGAGCAGCTTGCTCGATAGTGTCGTCAAGCAGAGCAAGTTCCGCATGACCATATTTGCGCTCTAACGCCAAACGTAGCAGTTCGTCGGCAAACTGCGGGTTTTTGACCAGGAGCGGTCCGTGGCTGTAGGTACCAAACACATTATTAACCCGGCAGCCCTCGGTGCCGTCCTGGCCATTATTGCCATCGCCCTGTACAACTTTCGCCAGTGCGGTTGCGGTATCATCAAGCATGGTTAAGCCGCTGTGGTTTTCGTAGCCGACTAGCTCTCCAAATGGAGTATCGTAGACGGTGTTGCCGATCATACGAGTCTCGCCACCAACTGTCTCTAGCGGTAGTACACCAATGCCCTTAATGAGTGTACCTTCGCTGGTGGTAAAAGCGCGGCCAAACAGCTGGTACATGCCACATATCATCAGCATTACCACCCCGTTTTGAGCCATAGTATGTAACTGCTCGGCCTTAGTCAGTAAGTCGTCTTGAATAGTGCTCTGGCCGGCATCTTGACCGCCACCGCCAATAATAATGTCAGTTTCACCTGGGATGGAGTCCCCAACACCGACAAGTTTTACCTGGATGGCCACTCCACGCCATGCGGCTCGTCGCTGCAATGCTAAGCGATTACCCGTGTCGCCGTAAATGTTCATTTCTTTAGGATACAAATGCACGATCGTTAGCGCCTGCTTGGCATTTCTCTGCTCTCTGTTCTCTGTTCTCTGTTCTCTTGGCTTCATACCTCGTCTAGCCCTCCTTGTGCACCCAGATACAGTTCGCGTAGCCTTAGCATTGCTGTATAGGTGCAAAATATGATGCTGTCGCCACTGTTAGCCCCTGCGGCGGCAGAAAAACTGTTCGCAAAAGCTGCAAGGTCTGGTTCGGTTGCCTCAACGAGCACTTCATCATATTTAAGTCGGTTGGTCATATCGGCAGCTCGGTCACCACTACAGCGTATATGATAGCCGTTTTGCAGGCTTTCAAAATCAATATCCCAGAGCCATGAGACATCACGACCGTCTGGATAATCATCGTTTATAGCTATGCCGACTGTCTTGTATGATTTTAGTTCAAGCATCCGTAATGCTTGGGTAAAGCCCCCGGGATTCTTAACGAGCTGAAGAATGACTGTGTTGCCAGGAGCAAGTTGAATGGTTTCACCGCGTCCAAAAGCTGGTTCGACGGTCAGAATGGCTGCGGCGAGCTTGGCGGTGTCGGGCTGGGGCACAATTTGCTGTAGAACAGTGAGTGCAGCCGTAAGGTTGAGTGCGTTATGTCCACCAGCTAATTGAAATTTGTAATGATGAGGGGTCACACCAAGCCGCAGTGATACAGAGTTTTCGTCGTAACTAACAAGCTCGGCATTTGGCTTCCCTGCCAGAATATAAGCAGCCGATTCGGCATGATACAGTTGGTCATCGGTTAAAAAGTCGGGCTGCAGGTCTTCGCTATGAGCATACCAAAGCTTATTGACGCCTTCTTTTACTTTAATGCGGCTGACTCGCTCGTCATTAGCATTTAGCACTACAAATTCTGTCGCACTTAATGCCAGTACTTGCAGCAGCTGCAAGGTAGTGTCGATTTCGCCAAATCTATCCATTTGATCCCGCATAATATTAAGGACGAGCACCCCGCGTGGCTTAACGGTTCGAGCAAAATGCACCGCATGAGCTTCGTCTTGCTCAAACACAGCGATGTCATACGGCAAACGCGCGCCCCATGTGGCCTTATCTATCACCGCACTAATAGTGCCCCGCACAAAGTTGCTGCCAGTTGGATTGGTGAGGACACGAAGTCCCTGAGACTCAAGAAGTGCCGTAACGAGCTTGGTAGTAGTCGTTTTGCCATTCGTACCCGAAACTACAACCACTCCTTGGGGCAGTTGGGTAAGCATTGCTGCTAAAAACCGTCGGTTGGTCTTCTCGACCACAAGACCTGGTAGCGCCGAACCAGTTCGGTGTAGCGCTCGCAAACCCCAAAATACCGATTTACCAAGTACAACACTAGGAATATTCATACTTAGTAGTATAGCTTATGCCAACTCAATCAGTGCGGAGTCTTTGTACGCTTTGCCGCGACGTAGTAGTAGCCGGCCTGACTGAAATAGTCTGGGATTAAAGTTTTCATCTGTTAGTTTTACCCCATTTACTGAAACGGCGTTTCCTTGCAATAGTCGTCTGGCTTGACCGTTCGACTGCGCCAATCCACTATCGACCAGCGCGGATATAACAGAACCGGTTTCATGCGTCATTGCAGTCGGAACCTCAAGTCGCAGCTCTGCCAGTACGTCTCCTGCCTCAGCCACCGGCAGGCGACCAGTTAATACGTCGGTCACTTTTTGGGCAATTCGCACGGCTTCATCCCCGTGAATAAGTCGTGTTACTTCCTCAGCCACCCGCCGTTGCGCAAAGCGCTCAGCCGGATTTTGGTGATGCTTAGTCATAATGTCCTCAAGCTCGTCGCGCGGCAGCATGGTATAGATTTTGGCATAGTCTTCTATGCCGTCATCGTCGCAGTTAATCCAAAACTGGTAAAAGGCCGTGGGAGTGGTTTTGGTTGGATCAAGCCAAACGGCACCACCTTCACTCTTGCCAAATTTTTTGCCAGTAGCCTTGTTAACTACCAGTGGCACAGACCATATATTAGCTTCGACGCCTTCAATACGACGAATCAACTCAACGCCAGCAATGCTATTGCCCCACTGGTCAGATCCACAAAGCTGAAGCGTCGCACCTTTGGTGCGGTAGAGATGAAGGAAATCATAACCTTGTATCAGCGCATAGCTAAACTCGGCGTAGCTGAGGCCTGAACCCATTTCGCCCAGACGATCTTGAACGAACTGCCGTCCCAACATCTGGCTCATTGGTACATGTTTGCCAACATCACGCAAAAACTCTAGATACCCTATATCTTTAAACCAATCATAGTTATCAACATGCTCAAACGATTGCCCTGCAAAAATTCGGTCGTACTGAGCAGCAATTTTGGTCTTGTAAGCTGTTACCTCTTCGTGCGATTTAAGTAATCGCTCATCGTCTTTGCCGTCGGGGTCACCAATCAAGCCAGTAGCCCCACCGACCAGCATGATAGCCCTGTGTCCATGGTCAATAAAGTGACGTATCATCATTGCAACGGCAAGGTTGCCAATGGTCAGGCTATCAGCGCTTGGGTCCATGCCAAGGTAGAAAGTAATGGGGTCACCATCGAGTACAGAAATGTCCTTGTAGGTGGTTTGGTTAGTAAATCCGCGCCAGGTGAGTTCTTGTGATAATGTCATGATGGGTAGTATACAGAGTTGCGTATTAAGAGTTAAGGGCTAATCGCATCAAAACTGCCTGACTGCCAAAATGTGTAGAAAATGAATGTGATTGTGCTTGTTCGGGGCGAAATTTGCTATACTATCTGCATTAGCAAATGACAGGGAGAGGCATTTTACTCTATGAGTGATTCACCGCGTCCGCGCCGCAGCAAGTATACCCACGTGACTCGAAGTGGCAAGAGTTTTAAAATAAATCAAACTATTGGCGACAAACGTCGCGCTGCTAAAGCAACTCGGGCCAATAAAAAAGCTGCTTACCTCAGTTCCCTCCCCGCTCAACCATTAAGACGGTTTGTTTATCGCCTCCATCCTAAGCGCTTCTTTGCCTACTGGTTCAGCCGTGAAGGCGGCCTAATGGCGCTTAAAATTATGGGCGTTGGGTTAGTAGTGGGGTTTCTACTCATCGTTGGGGTGTTTGCTTATTTTCGTAAAGATTTGCCAAAAGTAAAAGATGTTTCAGGCAACAACTTCGGCGGCAGCGTTACATATTATGACCGCACGGGTCAAACAGTCTTGTTTCAAGATTATAATGACAAAAAACGTATGCCGGTAGAGGGTAAAAATATCTCTAATTACATGCGTCAAGCTACTGTCGCTATCGAGGATAAGAACTTCTACAAGCACGGGGCATTTGATACTAAGGGTATTATGCGCGCCGTTATTCACGATGTTTCCGGCAAGGGCGGAACTCAGGGCGGGTCTACTATCACCCAACAGCTGGTCAAGCTAAGTGAGGGCTGGACGAACGACCGCACTGTCACCCGCAAGATTAAAGAACTTATTTTGGCTGTTGAGCTAGAGCGCGAATACACAAAAGACGAGATACTTAACGGGTACCTTAACATGGCCCCTTACGGCAATGTTAACTACGGCGTTGAAACAGCGGCGCAAGATTATTTTGGTACGAGCGCCAAAAGCCTTACGCTCCCTCAGGCAGCTATGCTAGCGGCAATCCCTAAAGCTCCTGGCTCACTGTCGCCCTACAGCAGCCCCAAATACAACCCCAGCCTGACGGCTGACTATTTTGACCCAGAGGCACTCACTGGGCGCCAACACTACATACTCGATCAGATGGCTGACCAAAAATACATTACCAAACAACAAGCCGACGAAGCAAAGAAAGTCGATGTCCTAGCACAGATAAAACCGCTTCAATCGCACTACGCCAACATTAAGGCGCCCTATTTTGTGTTGGCCGCCCGCAGCGAACTTCGGCAGCTTTTTCCGGTTGCAGTAGTTAAAAATGGCGGCTGGAAGGTTATTACCACTATTGACCTCCGCATGCAAGATGTGGCCGAAAAGGCACTTGCGAGCGGACAAGCTCAAATGAGACGTCAGGGAGCCGATACTTCAGCCTTTGTCGCCGAAGATAATGATACTGGACAGGTCCTAGCACTTGTTGGCGGCATGAAAAGTCAAGGCTTTGACGGTGGGCTTAACTACGCAACAGATGTCAATATTTCACCCGGATCGACCGTAAAACCGTACGATTATGCCGCATTTATCGACAACAATACCAATGTTGGGGCTGGAAGCGTTCTGTATGACAAGCAAGGAGCACTCCCTGGTTATCCGTGTACAGTCAAAAGCTTGCCGCAGAGTGGCGGTAACTGCCTGTTTGACTTTGACCGACGCTACCCAGGTCCGATGACACTGCGCTATGCGCTTGGTGGTTCGCGTAACGTTCCTGCTGTCAAAGCATTTCTGTCAACAGTTCCTAATGACACCTCTTCAGACAGATCAAACTCAGCTAAAAAAAGTATGTCGGTTATTAATGCACTTATGCAGGGCGATGATGGCTACCGTTGTTTTAAGCAAGGGGTTGATGTTACTACAGCTACTAAAGACCTTGAAACACCGTGTGGCGGATCTGCGGGTATTGGAGATGGCGCCTACTTGCATCTTGACGAACACGTCAATGGCATCGCCTCTATATCTCGTCTGGGCAAAGCCTTTAAAAACACTTACCTGTTAAAAGTTACTAATGCTTCTGGTAAAACACTCAAGGAATTTAAACAACCAGTAGGCCAACAGGCTATTAAACAAGACACGGCCTTTATTGTCAGCGATATGGCATCAGACCCTCGGGCCTCATATTTAGGTGGCAGCTGTAACGAAACAAACTGTTCGGGTTCAAAGTTCCATCGTTATAAGGGTTGGAAAATTGCCATCAAGACTGGTACAACCAACGACCTGCTGGATGGATTGATGATGAGTTGGAGCAAAAAAATATCTGCCGGTATTTGGGTAGGTAACCATACCCGTACTGTTGCTTATTCTGGACAGCCAGAGTATATGACCGCCCCAGTCATGAGCCAGTTTATGAAAGGTGCTCATGACATTTTAGGTGCTCCCGATAACTGGGTCCGTCCTGCTGGGGTAAAAGACGCTCAGGCCTATGTAAACACTACCAAAACCGCGGCGGGCCAATCGGTCCCTAGTAGCCGAACCGACCTATTCCCCTCTTGGTATACGGGACTTAAAAGTACCAGCACAACACAAACTATTGATAAAGTTTCTAACAAAGTCGCGACTAGCTGTACCCCAGAGCTCGCAAAGCAAACCGGTGCAAATAGCAACTCGGCGACCTGGAATGTTGATGTTTTTGCCGGCGGCAGCACCGGTAACCGCGCACCTGTGATTGGAAACGACGATATACACAATTGTAACGACACTAAGCCAACTGTACGCATTACAACTGTCAATAGTGCAGTTGTTGGCAATGGCACCCCTACATGTCCGGCAACTGGGGCATGTGAACTGCGCGTCTATGTTGAACAGGGTACACACGCTCTTACCGAGGCTACACGGCCACAGTTCCCAGGTACGCTAAGCCTTAAGATCAATGGGCAGGTTGTGTCAAGTAAATCAGTGGGCAATACCGGCGACTACACTCTTAGCTTTACCGTCCCCTCTGGCTCAGGCTCTGCGACAATTGCTGTTGAAATAACAGACAGTGTTCTTTACTCGGGCAGTGACACCGTTACCGCCACCATCCCTGTTGCACCGTCTTCACCTAGTACCGATTCAAACCCAAGCACCCCTCCTACCTCTGGGCAGGTAAACAACCGCTCAAGAAACAATGGGAACAACGGCAACTCAGCCCAGGGATAGCCCTTGGGCAGAACTGGCTAGAACCGATTACTGACGTCTTTATGTATTTACAGTAGAGCTACTTCTGTAAATAGTGGTTAAGTGCAGTGCGTACATCTGTCACGGGTTCTACAATACTAGAAAGTGCCTTTCCTGTACCAGGTGGTGAGGGCGCAATAACATGTTTGAAGCCTAGTTTTTGTGCCTCGGCAATACGTTTTTCGGCATAAATTGCTCGGCGCACTTCGCCACTTAGGCCAACTTCTCCGTAAACAACCGCGTTTTGTTTTAGCTTGAGGCCTTTAGCCGCAGAACCAATTGCCATACATACTGCCAAGTCAGCAGCCGGGTCGTTAATACGCAGGCCACCAACCACGTTTACGTAAATATCTTTATCGGATAAGTCGAGCTTTGTACGCCGTTCAAGCACCGCTACCAATAGATTTAATCTATTCGGGTCTATACCACTCGCAGCACGCTTGGGGTAGCCATAGCTTGTTTTATTTACCAGTGCCTGTACTTCGACTAGGATTGGTCGGGTGCCTTCCAGGGTCGCAAGTACCACCGATCCATCGGTAATTTGACGTTCCGACAACATAGCGGCCGATGGATTATCTACCACTCGTAGCCCTAGCTCAGTCATTTCCATAATTGCGGCTTCGGTGGTTGGACCATAACGGTTTTTAAGAGCCCGTAGCACCTTAAACCCTCCGTACTTTTCGCCCTCAAACTGCAAAACGACATCTACAATATGTTCGAGCAACTTGGGTCCAGCAATTGACCCTTCTTTAGTAACATGGCCGACGATAAGGAGTGCAGTATTGGTCTGTTTAGCAGCGGTCATGAGAAGATGGGTACAGTTGGTGATTTGACTCACGCTGCCAGGTGACGCCGTCACGCCCGACATGCTCATTGTTTGTATAGAATCAACTACCACTAGCTGGTGGTCTTTACTAGCAATCGTGGCAGCGACATCATCGGCGCTATTGGTGGTTGCAATCTGCACATTGGTAGTAGAGATGCCAAGTCGCTGTGCCCGTAGGGCAACCTGACTCGATGACTCTTCACCGCTAACGTATAATACCGAATGTGCTGCGCCTACTCGCCCCGCTAGCTGGAGCAATAACGTACTCTTGCCGATACCGGGTTGGCCAGCCAGCAGCACTACGCCCCCCCGCACAATACCACCACCAAGCACCGTATCAATATCGGCAATTTTTGTGGCAATACGTGGCTCTGCCTTCTGAACACTCACTTCGATTGGCTGGGTGACAAGTGGCTTGCCGGACGATTTTGTGCCGTTCGCATTTGTTACCAAACTCACCTCTTCGGTAATCGTATTCCATTCACCACATTGGGCGCATTTCCCCGCCCAAGCAGCGGTCTTTGCTCCGCAAGCATTACACACAAACACTCTACTCGACTTTGCCATATGACTCCCTAGCTATTATTCCTAAAGTATACCGCCAATCTTCTGCTTGCGCCATCTATCACCGCATAGCGTTAACGCTGCTGAGGCAAGGTGTCACCCGACAGCGCCTTAACAAGTTGCTCCTCCTCAGTGGCAGTCGCGTTGCGAGACTCGACAATTGTGTTGTATTGTTCAATGCTTTGACGCAAAGCACCCAGCAGCTGATTGTAGGATGCAACGGCGGTGTTGTAGGGTACAACCAGTGCATTATACTGCCCAATCTGTCCCTCGGCTCTGTACTTGGCCATGGTGGTCTGCATAGTATCGAGTGATTCTAGTTGACTTTGCAACTCAGTCTGTTGCGCATCGATACTTTGCTTTAACGTTTTTAGCTCGGCATCATAGCGTTTGACCCGGTCTTCACGAGAGGTAAACTCACGCTGATACTTTTGCATCTGGCCAATAACCCTTTGGCGATTAGTAAAGTACCGCTTATAGTATGCCTCTAGCTCAGGGCTAAGCACCGGTACCTCGGTCGCAAAAATTGAATGCATTTCGTTAATGGTATCAGCTCCGCCCTGTCTATACGAGTCAAGTGTTCGACGAATACGGTCATCGGTCAGCTTAGTGTCGTAATACCGCTGTAGCATTGTCCCAACTCGCTTCTTTTCATCAGCCGATAACCGGGCATGTGCAGCATGAAGCATTTCATGGGCAGTGGTTGTCTGTACAATACCATTTAGCCGAGAATCGGCAACTTTATATATAAAAACACCGTTATCACCCGAACGATAGCAGCCAATCACAATTGTTTTTTCAAAATCAATCGGACAATTACTACGAAAGATTTTTTGGTCGGCAATCAACTCGGGGTGATTGACATACAGTAAGTGTGCACCATAGTCTGTAAGGCCGGCATCTGCTACCACCGATTGAATTTCTTGAGATGGATGATACCCCCGCAATTTAAACCAATCAATTACACTCTGTTTTTGCCAAACGAGCAGTCCCATGCAAAGTAGAGCTCCTAGCCACATACTTGCCAAACCAAAGACAGCTCGTCGCTGTTCCTTACCTACCTGCATAGTAATTTTAGTATAAGCTATTCACTTATTACCGTATAGGCAAGTTTGTCGGCCCTGGCACTTACTTTTACTATATCCCCCCTAGTATAGGAGTCGCTAAGCAGTTGGCTAGCAATATGGTCCTCAAGGGTTTCTTGTATGAGACGACGCATGGGTCGAACCCCATTCAGTGCATCATAGCCGTGCCGCAACAAATAGTCTTTGGCACTTTTGGTCATTTGTAGCCCCACACCTTGCTTGCGCAACCGCGTTTCGAGCTCACCAACTTGCAAATCGATAATCCGGTAAATATCATGCTTGGTCAGCGAACGAAATACAATGGTTTTGTCGATGCGGTTAAGCAGTTCTGGGCGAAGCTCTTTTTTGAGCCTCTCGAGTACCTTCTCCTGGTTTTGTGCATGCAAAGCATCAAGGTCATCAAAGTCCTGTAGCCGTTCGGCTCGAAAACCAAGTGATGCCTCCTTTTGTAGCTTGTCGGCACCAATGTTACTGGTCATTATGACAATGGTATTGGTGAAATCAATTCGTCGTCCTTTGGCATCGGTTAAGTAGCCGTCTTCTAAAATCTGTAGCAGCATATTAAAGGTATCTGGATGGCCTTTTTCGATTTCATCAAACAGTACAAGACTATATGGCTGTCGGCGTATACGATCGGTCAGTTGACCGCCGTCTTCGTACCCCACATACCCTGCTGGCGCGCCTACTAGCCGAGCAACTGTATGGTGTTCGCTAAATTCACTCATATCAATTTTGACAAGTGCTGTTTCGCTGCCAAAAAACTCCCGAGCCAACACACGGGCAAGTTCTGTTTTGCCTACCCCAGTCGGACCCAAAAAGATAAACGAGCCAATCGGCCTAGTCGTTGCGCTTATACCACTGCGATTACGGCGAATTGCCTTACTTACTGCCTCTACCGCCTCACTTTGCCCAATGACATGCTTGATGAGGTTTGCTTCCAAATTAAGCAAATACTTTGCCTCAGACTTAATGACTTTTTTGACGGGTACTCCTGTAATACGCGCCACTACCGCGGCCACATCATCGTTTGTCATGGTAAGTGTTGCTTCAGTTTTGGTGGTTTGCTGCAGCTTAGCAAGCTGTTGCTGAATCTGTGAGGCACGGGTTTTGCTACGGGCTGCACGTTCATAATCTTCGGCGTCAACTGCCTCATCAATCTGAGCATTTACAAGCTTTAGTTCACGCTGTAAGCTACGAGTTTCTGGGCTTGTCTTGGCCTTAAGCACTCGCAAATGTGCGGCCGTTTCGTCCATGAGGTCAATAGCTTTATCGGGCATAAACCTGTCTTGAATGTATCGTTTGGCAAGATGTACTGTATCTTCGATAACAGCGTCAGGGATAGTTACTCCATGAAACTCCTCGTAGTGCCCCCGTAGCCCCTTTAGGATAGCAATAGTTTCGGTCACGGTAGCTTCGGGCACCTGCACTGGCTGGAACCGACGCTCTAGGGCTGCATCTTTCTCGATGTGTTTGGTGTATTCGGTGGTGGTAGTTGCGCCAATCAGCTGAATCTTACCCCGCGCCAAAGCTGGCTTAAGAATATTGCCAGCATCCATCGAACCCTCGGCCGCTCCCGCACCCACGATTAGATGTAGTTCGTCAATAAATACTATCGTGCGTCTGTCGTCTTCAAGCTCCTGCATAACCTTTTTAAGACGTTCCTCAAACTCACCCCGGTATTTCGTACCGGCAATCATACCCGCTAGGTCAAGAATAACAATGCGCTTATCGAGCAAGCTGTCGGGCACGTCCTCGGCTACAATTCGTTGGGCAAGACCCTCTACAATGGCAGTTTTGCCGACACCTGGTTCACCGATGAGTACTGGGTTGTTTTTGGTGCGACGATTGAGGATAGTGATAACTCGTTTAACCTGGTCTTCTCGCCCCACCATTGGGTCTAGCTTGCCCTGCTTGGCTTGAGCAGTTAAATCAGTGCTATAGCCATCTAACGCCGAATGAGATTTACCACCCTTTTTTGATGGGCGTCGAACGCCCTGCTCGCTTCCTTCAAACTCACTACCTGAATAATCGCGACCAAAGAAGTTCTCTAGCTCCCTTACAATACCGTCACTATTTACTCCCATGCCACGTAGTACTACTGTGGCACGAGCGTTTTTTTGTGATAACAAACTGTACAGAATGTGTTCGGTTCCACAGTAATCCTGTCCGTATTCCTGAGAAACATCAAATGCCATACGTAGCGTTAGCTTGGCAGTCTCGCTATAGCCACGCGCACCCGAACTCACCACCATATTGGCAGGTGCAAGCTTAAGCGAAACGCGTGCCTTTTCTAGCGTTACGCCTGCACTTTGCAATATTTTGGCCGCAATACTCGCATCTTGAGCCAGCAACCCTAGCAAAAGGTGCTCGGTGCCAATATAGGCATTGCCTAAACCTCGAGCAATCGTGCCGGCATGTGCCAGGCTCTGCCGGGCGTTTTCGGTGAGTGAGTGAGAAAACTCTTGAAAGTCTGGGTTCATACTATTTGACTCCTTCTATGAATCACTGTGCGCATTGTCTAAGACCGCACTACCGATTACCATTACGACTCAATGTAAACTAGTGTAGCAAAATTAGCACTCCTAGGTCAAGAGTGCTAACACATTATGACGTAACTATTTCTGACAACTAAACACCGGGTATAGCCGAGACAACGCATTCACCGCCAAATATCTATCTGGCTGATAATCGTAAGGAAACGCAGACCACCGACGATTTTGAGTCACAGACTGATTCACTTTACGCGCCTCTCGGGCCTGTTTCAAGAATTCAATGCCATATACTCCGCTCAATATAGCAGGATAATAGTTGACCTCTTGGTTTACAAACGATTGGATTCCTAAAATAGGAATACCAGAATAGAGATAATATCCAAGATATCGCAATGGCTTGTTTTCTTGATTGATTAACATTTCTCGAGCACCACTACGGAATGTCATTTCAAATGCGGTGTTCAGTCGCTCTGTCCAGGCTTGTTCTCTCGTTTTGCTACCTGTGTGTACTCTGTCACTCACTTGAGATGCCAGTTCTGGTTTATTAAACGACTGTATTAGCACGGCTCTTCCATTAGTACCATGTATAAGCTTGCTTATACTAGGGTCAATGGCTGTTTTAGCCTCTCCCAATGGTTTTTTTTCGGCATGACCGGCTTTGCTGGCAAGTGCCGTGCCATCGGCCTGCATGCCGTTGATTCCAGGAGTAAAAGTGCTAACTTCACCCTGGTACTCCCGTATAATACTGCACGAAACAGCACCGACTCTTTGCAGTCGGCGCAACGCCTTACCGTTTACCACAATCCGTTCGCTATCAACATTTGACGGCAGGTTAAAATCCCATAGCAGGGCATGAGGGTTATCACGGTCCCAAAATGACAACATGTCTGCGGGCTCAAAATCACTACTTCGCGGCAAAGATTCGACTGATACTTGGCTGGCTTTATTCATCTCATATTCTCATGCGCTTTATTAGAAGTACGGGGTAAACTTACCTGTTTTAGGGTCACCAATGTGCACTTGCGTGACGTCGGCAGTCATGGCACCAAATGGCAACCATTTCGCACGCCTTGTCCAGACGCCCTTACTGTCCTCAAAATAATCTCCACCCGCAAGAAGTGACTCTCTGGTATAACCAAAGTCTTCAAACTGCGCCATATCAACATACATCCTTATTATCTTGTTATATTCGGCTGGAGTATGGCGTAAAATCTTATCAGGCTTAAGTATAGATCGACCAAGAGTCGCTCCAAGCAAGATTGCTTCCTCGCCACTTTGTAGCGTATCCAGTGTAGTTTTGATCACATGTATGTCTGTACCCCGCCGCACATTTGGGGACGTAATGACTGCACAATGCAAGCTCGTTTCATCAGCAAACTCAATTTTGAGCTCCTGCCCTGAAACAAGTTGCGCCAAATTCAAACTTGCAGAATGAAGCAAATCGAGCTGATACTGTATGGTTTCATCTAAATTTGGATGCGACTCAAATGGTGTGACGCCACAAAACTCACTGGCTCCAGGTGGCAGGTTAGCATATATACTACTCATATATCTTATATTATACACTATATTATGTAATAATACAAGTATAGTACTTGGAATTAAACCTTTCGGCTATTCGCCGTGCTCTTCGATGGCGTCCAGCAGTGAACTTTCGAGCTGTTCCTTTTTCTTGAGTCGTGGCTGCTTAGGAAGCTCTGTTACTTGCACCTCACCCTCGACAACTGGTGTTGTTTCGGCCTCGATGTCAAGCTCGTAGCCAACAAGTTTGCTGGCAAGCCGCACATTTTGGCCACCACGACCAATTGCAATACTGAGTTGGTCTTCGGGCACATACACTTTGGCTCGCTTGGCTGCTTCGTCTAGGACAACTCGGTTTACCCTGGTTGGGCTAAGCGCATTAGTGATGTATTCAGTTGATGTTTCGGCCCAGACAACAATATCTATCTTTTCTTGCTCGCCTACTTCGCCCACAACAGCGTTTACGCGAGTGCCGTGACCACCCACAAAAGTACCAACAGGATCAACACCTTGCACATTGCTGGCAACCGCTATTTTGCTGCGTACACCGGCCTCACGGGCGATACCTTTAATTTCTACGGCACCGCTCTCCATCTCTGGCACTTCAGCGCGGAAAAGTAGCTCCATAAACTCGCGGTTACCACGGCTTACAACCAGTTGCGGACCTCGTGGGCCACGTTCAACATCTTTTAGGTACACCTTAAGACGCTGACTAGGATAATATCGCTCGCTCTGTATCTGTTCGCTGCGCGGCATGATTCCTTGGGCTTTGCCCAGCTCTAGCCGAACAATGTTGCCCTCGACACGGCTCACCATAGCGTTCACAATGGTGCCGATTTTGTCTTCAAACTCGGTTAGCACAATCTCGCGCTCGGCTTCGCGCAGACGTTGCAATATAACTTGCTTAGCAGTCTGGGCGGCTACACGGCCAAAACTCTCTACTCGCTCATGAACCTCAACAAAGTCACCGACAGCGGCGTCTTTTTTGAGTGTTTGGGCAGCTGCAGTAGCAATTTCGTAGGCTGGGTTTTCGACCTCGCTGACTACTTCTTTGCTCACATAGGCATCTACCTCGCCGCTCTGCAGATTCATTTCGACCCGCACTTCTTGTTCACGGTCGCCGTAGTCACGACGGTAGGCGGCAGCAAGCGCCTGCTCAACAACATCCTTAACAGTGTCTTCTGGCAAGTTTTTTTCTTCGGCGATGGCAGTGATAGCCAGGGCCAATTGTTTAAAGTCCATATCCATAGTATTTCCTTTCTGTAACTATTCGATATTCGTTGTATGCGTACGATTATTCGATAAGCATGAAAAAAGTCGACCTTCCGGCCGACTTAGTACAGTTATAGTATAGCAAAGTTTTGCTAAGTAGCAACCAGATACCGCAAAAACCTGAATTCTCATTCAAATCGCAACATCCAAATAGGGCTTGAGTAGCTCGGCAGGGCTTCGGTAGCCATGTCGTTTACGGGGTCTAGTATTGAGCAGGTTGACCGCCAGGTCAACCTGCTGGCTCCTTATGCCGCTGAAGTCGCTGCCCTTTGGGAAGAACTGCCGGAGCAATCCATTGAAGTTCTCGTTACTGCCGCGCTCCCAGCTGTGGTAGGGGTGTGCGAAGTAGATAGGCATGCTCAAGTGCTGCTCTAACTCCTCGTAGTCATTCATTTCTTTGCCGTTGTCGAGCGTTAGGCTTCGTTTTAGGTGTTTTGGTAGTGGTGCGAGCAGTTCTTCTGTCTTCAGTCGGAATGCTTCTTTGGTTGCATGAGGGATGAAGCCAACCAATGCATAGCCACTTTTTCGCTCCACGAGCGTCACCAGGTAACCGCTGGCATCTTTGCCGCGTACTGTGTCACCCTCCCAGTGTCCAAAGAACAGACGATTATCTATGGTCTTGGGCCGCTCCTCAATCCAGCGCTTCTTCTGCAGCTCACGTTGTTGTTCACGGCGCTTGGTGCCATACTTCCGGCGTAGTTTCTTGTGGCGCAGGAACTGCCACATGCTCCGTATGAAGGCTTTACTCTGCGTCCAGAGCCAGCGATAGATTGTGCTATGGCTCAGGCCAACGGCCTGGCCTGCTTGGTCCGGGCTGTAGTACTGGCGTAGTAACGCCGTGATACGCTCGGCTTCTGCCGTATTGAGCCTTCGATGCTGCTGGTTGGCGGCACAACGGAGCTGCTTCGCTCGCTTCCGGGCAATGCGCACATCATAACCGCACGCGGTATCTGCCTTCCCATGTTTGAGCTCCCGGTAGACACTGCTCGGATGAAATCCAAGTATGCGTGCGCAAGAGCGCACGCTCAGCCCTGATAGTTTCAGTTTAGCTAGAAGAACCCGATCATCTCGGGTAAAGTGATGGTGAGCCATAGTGGTCACTCCTCTCGTATTAGTTGCTGTTTGCAAACAACAGGATACGGAGAAACCCTATGGCTCTTCAAGTTATTAGTAGTGTCGCATTTTGAGTGTTAATTCGGGAAAAAAAACTTGCTTTGTTTACAATTTTATGATATTATACAGCTATGAACACAATCCAGAGTTTTCTTGGCCGTATAGCTCCCGAGACAACAGTAGGTGTACTCGAGGAAGAACATTATACTCTCTACCGTTTCTCGAAGCCTATTACCATAGGAGACGGTATAATTGCCGACCACCCGCTGCCAGCAACCGAAGAAGAACTTGAATTTGCCTATGCAGGTGGCGAAAATCCTCAGCTCTACGATGCACTCCGACGTCTTGGCAAAGCTACCCTTAGCAACCCTGAAGCTCAAACATCCACTTTCACAACCATCACTAGCGAACACATTGCTATTAACTTACAACGTACCCCCGCCCTCGATAGGGCGATCGGGCAAATTGTCCGCGGCGCACGACCGCTGGCCCGTCCTCGATTTGAGCAATTGACATAGTATAGTCCGCTCTCTATTCACACAGTACCGGCACGTATGACATGATACAATATACCCCTATGGGGAAATCAGTTACGCGTTTATACACACAGTATCAACCTGAACACTACGCGGTTACGTGGCAACTCGACGAAGCGGGTATGCGGTTCAGCGGCAGCGTTACCGTCACCGGCAAGAAAGTTGGTCGACCATCGCAGCGCCTTACCTTTCACGCAAATGGCATTAAGGTGACTACCGCGACCGTTACAAAGCACGACAAAAAAGGCGACACAACACTTGAGCTTACCCGCATTAACCACCAAAAATCGCTACACGAAGTTCGCCTGCATGCCGATGGCTTGGTCTATCCTGGCAGCTACACCGTCACTATGCAATTTGAAGGGCACATTACCGATGGCATGACCGGCATTTATCCCTGCCGCTTCAAAGACGCCGATGGCAATGAAAAGATGCTCCTGGCTACTCAGTTCGAAAGCCACCATGCCCGCGAAGCATTCCCATGTATTGACGAGCCGGAAGCCAAAGCTACGTTTGATGTCACTCTCGACATCCAGCCAGAAAGAGAAGCACTTAGCAACATGCCAGTGCAAGCAACCGACACATCGGCGAACCGCCAATTAGTGACCTTTGAGACCTCGCCCCGCATGAGTACTTATTTGCTGGCCTTTGTTTGCGGTGATATACATAAAGCTCATACCACAACTCACTCGGGGATCGAAGTTGCCGTGTGGGCCACAAGTGCACAACCAGCCAGCTCGTTTACTTTTGCACTTGATGTTTCAAGGCGTAGTATCGAGTTCTTTGAGCAGTATTTTGGCGTGCCGTATCCTCTTCCAAAAATAGACCATGTCGCTCTGCCAGATTTTAGTAGTGGCGCCATGGAAAACTGGGGACTCGTGACCTACCGTGAACGTTTACTGCTTGACTACGGCGACACTACTAGTCAGTCTACCCGTGAGCACATTGCTCTAGTGATTGCCCACGAAACCAGCCACCAGTGGTTTGGCAATCTTGTTACTATGCGCTGGTGGGACAACCTGTGGCTTAACGAAAGCTTTGCCAACATGATGGAATATGTGGCTGTCGATGCCCTGTTTCCTGATTGGCACGTTTGGGATAGCTTTGTCTCGGCCGAGGGACTTAGTGCCCTGCGGCGTGATGCCATTGCCGGCATCCAGGCAGTCCAAACGAATGTGCGCCATCCCGACGAAATCAGCACCCTATTTGACCCGTCGATTGTCTATGCCAAGGGAGGGCGGCTGCTCAACATGCTTAAAAATTACATTGGTGAAGCCGATTTTCGCCAGGGCCTAAGCGACTACTTTACCAAGCACGCCTACAGTAACACCAGCGGCGAAGACCTATGGGCCGCTTTAAGCAAGGCGAGCGGCAAAGACATTGCGCGCTTTATGAACCCCTGGATACTGCGGCCAGGCTTTCCCGTTGTTACACTAGCTGGCACCATACATGAGGTAACGATTAGCCAAAAACACTTTCTCGAAGACACCTCCAAAGCCAATCCAAAAATGGTTTGGCCAGTACCACTTTTTGCAAACAAGACAAAGGTTCCGGAGGTATTAGATGAGTCCCAGGTGAAATTAGTGGATGGCTCGAACGACCTGTTGGTTGACCCGAATGGATATGGTCACTACATTGTCGATTATGCTATACCAGAGCTGCAAGCGCATGTGCACAGGCAGATTGCCAGCAAAGCGCTTGGCAATAATGGCCGTCTGATGGCACTCAACGCTCAAGCCATGCTGGCCAAGGCCGGGTCTAAATCGTACACCGAAGTCCTACAGTTTCTTGATGCCTACCGCGAAGAAACTGCCGAATCAGTCTGGGATATTATATCGATGGTACTGGGTGAAACGCGGCGTTTTATCGACAGCAAAGAGGCTATCGAAGCGCCCCTTAAGCAATTTACCGCTGATATGGCTCGTACACTCTATGAGCAGCTCGGCTGGAAGCCGCAGCACAATGAATCACCCCACGACACTAAACTACGCGCAACCGCCATTGGCGCCCTGCTCTATGCCGATGACGAGCCTGCCACTAACACTGCTATGAAGCTCTATGCCGCCTGGGCAAATGATTCGGCTGAACCAACCGCAGAACTTCGTAGCTTGATACTGGCAACACCAATCAAACTCGGCAAGCGAGCCGCTTTCGACCATTTGCTGCATATACATGACACAACAAGTAATGGCGACCTGCAGTCTGACATTTGCGATGCTTTAACTGCCACTCGCAGTTCAAAATGGGCGGCCGAGCTCCTGGCGCGGTTGCCAGACGGCAAACTCACAAAACCACAAGACGTTGACAGGTGGTTAGTATACCTGCTCCGCAACCGTTACACCCGCGAGACAGCCTGGCAATGGATGGTTGACAACTGGCAGTGGCTCGAGGATACGTTTAGTAACGACAAGTCGTACGATTATTTGCCTCGCTACGCCGCGACATGTGTTACTACTCGCGAGTACGAGACAAAATACCGCGAGTTTTTTGAGCCAAAGACCAATCAACCACTGCTTCGTCGCAACATTGAACTAGGTATCGAAGAAATCTCTACTCGTTTGGCGTGGCTAGAACGCGATTTGTCTGAGGTGCAAAAGTTTTTTAACGTAAAATAATATTTTCTAGACAGGCGGTAACTGCGTAGTCACCACTGAGCTCAATGGCACCAAGTGCATATTCACCCGTATAGCCATTGGTTGCTACATACAGTTCGGCGGCAAATTGCATTTGCTGGAGTTTTTTGGCGGTAATATAGTCTAGTCCTGTACCTTGACGAGTAGTTTTGCGGTGCTTGACTTCAAAAAAGAGTAGTAGGGCTTTACCAAATAACCTTTTCTTGCGAGCAATGATGTCAATCTCGGCACGCGCGTGTCGCCAATTTATAGCAATTATTTCATAGCCTCTCTTACGCAAATAGTCGGCAGCAACCTGTTCGGCATAATGGCCAGTAGCGTAGTTTGTCATGTTCTATAGTGTAGCGAATTATGCGTAGACTTGCGACGAAGTACTATGCTACCCTTTATCTATGATAAAAAAATCAAAATCATTCGACCATAATACCCTCTACGAAATTGCCGGTTGGTACGGTATGTTAGCGCTGATTAGTGCCTACGGGCTGGCTAGTTTTAAGAGTATACCCGCAGATGGGCTTGTCTATCAGTTGCTTAACCTAACCGGCAGCACTGGGTTAATGCTGATTGCATTCCATAAAGGCGTCACCCAGTCTGTACTACTTAATATTTTTTGGATTGCCATTGGTGTTGTAGCTATTGCTCGATTATTTTTGTAGCATTTTTTGTATTGGGGCAAAGCTAATGCGGTGTAGATCGGTGACTCCGTATTTTGCCAGCGCGGCACTGTGCTGGGAAGTGCCGTAACCAACATGTTTCTCAAACCCGTAATCCGGATACCGAGCAGCTGCTTGGATCATGTAGTGGTCGCGTGCAACCTTGGCAATAACGCTTGCGGCGCTCACCTGCCGTACGCTGTCGTCCGCACGTGCACGCGTAATGATTGTTTCTGTCCGCAGCCCTTGAACATTTTGTAAATAATTATAGGTACCATCTATAACAACCTGGTCGTAGTGGCTACAAACTTGGTGCAGTGCCTTAACCGCACGGAGCATGGCCAGCTGAACAGATTTGGTCATACCGAGAGTATCGATTTCACCTGGGAACACCCATCCAACACCGTACGATTTCATCTGGGATGTAATTTGTTTAGCAAAATCCTGACGCCTTTTGGCGCTCAGCTTTTTGCTGTCGCGTAGTCCTATGGGCCCGTCCCACAGGTCGTCAGCGGCTACGGCGGCTGCTACCAAAGGACCTGCCCAACAACCCCGTCCTACTTCATCAATCCCTACCGTGACCATAGACGCATCGCACTTTTATATAGCACAAATCCTAGCGCCGCTCCTAGCGTGTTCGCCACTAAATCCCAGCTTGTATCGCTGATTCCGGCCGGCATCAATCCTACTCGATACAGCATTACCTCAAACAATTCGTTTGCTACTCCAAGCGCACTCACGAGAGCATATAACATAGCGGCCTCGTAGTACCACGCATACCGAGTTGTACGTTTTGTTGCTAAAAGTATATAGGCTCCTAAAGTTGCCGTAAACAAACCGCCGCCTACAAAGTGCGTCATAAAATGTGTTTGCTCGCCGTTGACCAGTGGTGACGGCAGGTACCACGAAACCAAAAACAATAGACCTGCCAGCGCTAACACAGGTCGGTATGCATTGGATCGGACACTAATAAGCTGAGGCAGCACAAAATAAACAATGGTCGGCACGCCGAGAGAAAGTATGAGTGTAAGGACAAGCTGACCAATAGTCATGCAATCAGTATACCTGACAAAACAAAACGCCCGGGTACTTCCGAGCGTTTAAAGTGCAGTAGATACTATTTTTAGGCAGCAGCTTTGTGAGCTTCTTCGACTGCCTGTTGTTTGGCGGTGAGTTTAGCTTCCTCTGCAGCTTTGTCGGCTGCTTTGGCATCGGCCTCGGCAGCAGCTGCAGCCTTGGCTTCGGCCTCGGCCTTTTCGGCCTCAAGGTCACGAACGTTATTTACAGCATGTCGGTCAAAGTCAACACTCGTCAAACGAGCGCTCTTGCCGGTCAGCTTACGCATATAGCTTAGATAGTTACGACGTACTTTGCTACGCTTGGTGACTTCAATTTTGAGCACTAACGGGCTGTGGAGCAGAAAGCTCTTTTCAACACCCACGCCACTGGCAATACGACGCACGGTAATGCGGCTGGTGTGGCTTCCTTTGCGGTCGGTACGAATTACCAACCCCTGAAAAATCTGCACACGCTCTTTGTTGCCTTCTTTAATTTTTTGATGCACTTTTACCGTGTCGCCACTGCGCACGTCGACGACTGCACCCTTTTTAAACGTCTGTTCCAACTCTTTAATAATTTCCATATCCAGCCAATTGTACTCTATTTGACCTCTTAAATCAAGTAGCGAATTTGCTGTACTGATATTGCGTATGGCTCTATATCCTTGTATGTTAGAGGTGAATGTGTGAATCATTGAGAGATATCCAATCCCTTGCAAAATCATTTATTCCGAGCGAAAGACTTATTGCCTCGGGCGATACGCTTGCTTTATTTGAAAAAACATATAGTCCCGACGCAATCGTGAGAGCTATCCGTCTTGCAGGTCTTACATTTTCTGTTATGAACGACGAAATAAACGGAGTTAAAAGTGACATATCGTGCTTCGGGTTTGGCCCAATCTGCCTCACCCCAGACGATACCCCATTAATAGGAGCTGAGTTTCAGGCACCCACCCCTACTATTCAAGAGATCGAACGAGGTGGTGCACTGATGCTTAGTTTTTACGGCAACATATCTGACTTACGTACACTTCCAGAAAATATGGCACGTACGGTACATTTTTTGAACGAATCCGGTATGGGGAAACTCTGGCCATACATGTTTGGGTTTACTCATCTGACCATGGCCAAGATGTGCGAAAAACGTGGCTTTGAGGTACATCCTCTAAGCAAGCCACCAAAATACGCTCGTAAGTACTTGAAGGCTATGAGCACTGCCGTTCAACTTGCTGAACCTATAGCTAACCCCCGCAGCACGCCACAATTTTTCGGAGTCAGTATTAAGACCGCCGAATTTATTGATAGATTCTCGAAAAGGGGAGCTACCTATTCAACGACACGGTAGATTTCGTCTAAAGTCGTGCGCCCCGCTACAACGTGGAGCATGGCATCTTGCAACATAGTACGCATGCCACTTTTGACTGCGGCAGCTTCGATAGTTTGTGCGGATAGCAGCGATCCTGGCGTTTCAAGAAGCGTGCGGATTTCGCCGGTCATACGGAACTGCTCGCGAATAGCGATTTGCCCACTAAAACCAAAGGGATTTGCTGGTGAACTACCAGCTTTATACAGCTGGAGTCCCTCAAGGTTTGGCCTTTCGGTACCTTCGGGTAGTGACTCTATAACTTCACGAATTTTAGCCATTTCGGGCTCGGTGGGGGCGTAGGCTACTTTGCTAGCATCGTCAAGTCGACGTACTAGCCGCTGCGCCATAACCAAGCGAATTGCCGAAACAAAGAGTGGGTTTTGGCCAATAATGTCTCCCAATCGAGTGAGGGCTGCTGCTGCTGACGAGGCATGAAAAGTGCTCAGCACGAGGTGTCCGGTGAGGCTGGCCTGGAGTGCCGTTTTGGCGGTGTCGTTGTCACGAATCTCGCCTACCATGACAATGTCTGGGTCAAGACGTAAAATGGCTCGAAGCTTATCGGCAAAGCTACCGTCGTTGCCCGCTTCGGCACTATGAATCGGAATTTGGGTGATACCATCAAATTGATACTCGACTGGGTCTTCTACGGTAATGACTTTGCGCTCGTCGCTCACGAGACTGTTGAGCATAGAATAAAGAGTGGTTGTTTTACCTGACCCAGTGGGCCCTACCACCAGCACGAGTCCGCTTGGTTTAGCAATGATATCGTCTACCACTTTGCGCTGCTCATCAGATAACCCAAGCTGGTCAAGATTATACATTTCGCGGTTCATATTAAACAGTCGCATGACTGCATCCATGCCATGAATAGTCGGCACTGTTTCGAGCCGCACATTGATATCGACTAGGGTACCGTCTGCCATGGTGACCTGCTGAGCGATATGCCCCTGCTGGGCCGTATCAGCATTTGTACTGACGTTGCCAGCGCTTGCGATTGCCCCAATAAGAATACGATATTTGTCGAAGTCAAGAGTTGCAATGGGGTGCAGCACTCCATCAATACGAAAACGTATGCGAATGTTGTTTGCTTGGGTTTCGAGATGAATGTCGCTAGCGTTGAGTTGATGAGCTTGGCTGACCAAATAAGCCAGCATGTCATCAGCCCGAACCTGCGATAGTAAGTCAGATATTTGCGAGACTTGTGCCGCACTTTCGCTTGAGGTGATGTCGATGTCATGATATTCCACTTGCTCGGGTGGGTCATAAAGCAACATATAGTCACGGAACCCAGTTTCAGATATTAGGGAAAAACTAATCTTATGGTCGGTAAAATGCTCGGTCAGAGCATTCATAGTTTGCTGCGATGTCGTCGTTGTTATTCCAAACAAAATAGTGTGGTCGTCGGCTTGAATAGGAATAATGCGGTACTGACGCATCTGGTCAATAGGTAGAATATCACGAAACAAAGGCTTCTCGCCCAGTTGCGAAGTATCGAGATAATTGACACGCAATATCTGGGCACGTCGTTCGGTAGACTGCTCTTCGTCTCGTCGGACATCTTGGCTCATGCGTACCAGTATACTCATTTCGTGCTTATGATTAAACCCTTTGTATTAACAGTCAGCCACAGAAAGATACGTTACAATACACATAGCATGAACCAGCTTGTCATTATTGCACACGATATAAGAAGCACTCACAATGTGGGCTCTCTGTTACGCACGGCTGAGTGCCTTGGCGTGGAACATGTTTATTTGACGGGCTATTCACCTTATCCCAGCCTACCAAACGACTCACGGCTACCACATATTCATAAAAAGCTCTCAAAAGATATTCATAAAACTGCCCTGGGGGCCGAGCATCTTATTGACTGGAGCCACGAGGATGACATTTTTGAACTTATCCAAAGATTAAAAAATGATAGCTATAGTGTCGTTGCGCTTGAACAGACTGCCCAGAGCATACCTTTGCCAGAGTATCTACCGTCCAAAAAGCTCTGTATCATTCTGGGACGCGAAGTCGAAGGCATCGACCATACGCTGATCAGTGCCTGCGATGCAGCCATTGAAATTCCTCAGGCAGGACAAAAAGAATCGCTGAACGTTGTTCAAGCGGCAGCAATTGCGATATACCACTGCACGGCTTGCAAAACATAAGCGTTTGTGCTACAGTGACCCTGAAAGTTGTATATAAAAATGGCACTCACAAAACAAAAACCGATTACTCGTACACCTGTTCATCGTAAACGGACCGGTCAGCACCACCGCAAAGGCGCAAAATACACTCGACCGTACTGGCCCTACCTTCCTATGGTAGTTATCATAACGCTGGGTATTATTGCTAACTCATTACTTGGTTCACTTCGCACTGGAGTACTTGGCTATGCAACTAACACTACCATTGGCGGCCTGCTCGCTAGCACCAACTCTGAACGAGCCAGCAATGGCTACAGCAGCCTACAGCTAAACACCCAGCTCAATGCTGCTGCGACTGCCAAAGCGAGAGATATGGCTATAAATGACTACTGGGCCCATGTTTCACCAACGGGAATAACCCCATGGTACTGGTTCTCAAATGCAGGCTACAGCTACGCGACTGCCGGCGAAAACCTGGCCTACGGGTTTACCACCTCGGGCGAAACCATCACTGGATGGATGAATAGCCCTGGTCACCGAGCAAATATACTGAACGCCAATTTTCAAGAAGTTGGATTTGGAATTTATAACGCCGAAAACTATCAAGGTAGTGGTCCACAAACCATTGTTGTCGCCATGTATGCCCAACCAGCAGTTCCGGTTGCAACCACCCCAGCGCCTACCCCTGCTCCAGCCCCCTCCCCCACACCTGTGCCCGTTAGCGTGTCCACTACTCCTAAGGTAGCGCCAACCCCAGTCCAGCAAACCCCGCCGGCGGTACCCGCCGCGCCAACAGAACCCCAGCCTGCGGCCGCTCCAGCAGAACCGACGGCCCTTCCCGCTCCTCGCACAGATACAGCTATTGCCACACAAAACAAAGCTGAGCAAGTCCCTGGTGAAGTTTCGCTTAAGGTCTCTCGCGCCGAGACACTCCGAACCACCAATGTTGCCTGGAATAGCTTTGCTATTAGCATGATTACGGTGGTTGCCCTGCTCGTGTTCTTACTTCGCCATAGTCTTGCCTGGCATCGCTTCTTGCGCCGCGGCGAAAAATTTGTGATTCATCACCCTCTCGTCGATATTGGCGTCGTTAGTCTCGTAGTTGTTGGGTTCCTTCTTATGCAAACGACCGGTCTTATTAAGTAGCTATTGTAGCTTAACGTTCTCCAACCCAACCAATGTCTCGAGCTCGGTTTGAAGCGCTTGGCTAGCGGCAACTCTACCAGGAAGTCGAATCGGCTGACGCGCTGCATCGGGCCCTAGCACAAGCACAACTTCTTCGTTCCCAACCGTACTATCAAGCAACGCCTTAAGCTGTGCTAGTAACTGAGTGTCACTACTGTCTTTAATACGGATATATAATCTTTGCGCACTTTTTTGTTGTAGACTTTCACGAGCTGCATCCAGAGTGGGAGTACTACTGTTTTTGGTTCTAAGTTTAGGCACTTTTAGCACGCGCTGTTTTTTGCCGGTGGCTTGGTAGGCTGCAGCTTGCTCGTGAGTAATTTCCCGGGCATCATCAACTAGTATCTTTACCTCGTCAGTAAGATTGCCTTCGCGATCTTTTGCATTCACCTTCCCGCGTACAATAACTACTCGGTCGCGTTCCCACAAACCGAGAGTTTGTTGGTACACGCTTGGAAACAGTATAAGTTCAATCTCTCCCGTCATCCCCTCAATTTTAACAAATGCCATTTTTTGCCCTTTTTTGGTCAAAATATCACGCGCATCGGTAATGGCGCCACCAACAACAACCTGCTTGCCATCATGAGCCGTCTTAATACTAGCTATAGGAATAGTCTGCTCCTCTAGCACCGTTACAAACGATTCAAGGGGTTGCTGACTCAGATACAGCCCCATTAGCTCCCGCTCCCAAGTTAAAAGTTCTCGAGGCGAAGGTCGGGCCTCAGGTGGACGCAGGTGAAGCACTGGCTTGCTGTTAGCTACTTCATCAATGAGCCCCCCAAACAAATCTGTTTGACCACTTGAGCGCTCTTTTTGCAGCCGCTGGCCATACGCTAAAATAACATCGATGTTATGAAGTATGAGTGTGCGTTCATGAAACCCATCAAAGGCCCCAGCCTTGGCCAGGCTCTCGATGGCCTTACGATTGACCAGCCTGGTATTTACCGCTCCCACAAAATCATCTAGCGTAGCAAACTTGCCTGTGTCTCGCGCGCGCAAAATCTCTTCTACGGCACCACTCCCGACGTTTTTGACTGCGTTCATTCCAAAGCGGATATTTTCGCGACCTGTCAGCTCACCTTCTCCCGGCACAACAGCAAATTCACCAAATGACTCATTGACGTCGGGTGGCAACACCTGAATACCCATTTTTTTGCATTCAGATATTTCAATGCTTAGCCGGTCTGTATCATCATAATCACTGGTCATCAGTGCCGCCATAAAGGCAGCTGGATAGTACGCCTTTAGGTAGGCGGTCTGATAGGCAATAAGCCCATAGCAAGCGGCATGAGACTTGTTGAAACAGTAATTGGCAAACTCTTCTAGCTGCGCCCAAAACTTTTCAGCCAGGCCAGCATCGGCTCCGCTGTGCTTGACCGCACCATCGACGAACTCCTTTTTCATCTTGCGCATGAGGTCGATTTTTTTCTTGCCGACAGCCTTGCGAAGTGTATCTGCCTGGCCACCCGTAAACCCACACCAGTCCTTGCTAATTTGCATAAACTGTTCTTGGTACACCAAAATGCCATAAGTGTTTTCGAGCGCCGGTCGCATGCCTTCATGCAGATAGGTTATGTCTTCTTGGCCAAATTTGCGTTTAATAAAGCTATCGATAAACTGCATTGGTCCCGGACGATAAAGCGCTACCATGGCAATAATGTCATCAAATGACGAGGGCTTAAGTTCCCTAAGATAGCGCTTCATACCCGCCGATTCCAGCTGAAATACCCCAGTTGTGTCACCGCGGGCAAGCAATTCGTAGGCTCGTTGGTCGTCGAGCGGAATGGTAGTAATGTCGATATCTTTACCGTAGACACGCTTAATGATACGAAGTGCATTTTTTATGATAGTCAGGTTGGAAAGACCCAAAAAGTCCATCTTAAGCAGCCCAAGCTCCTCGATTGGTCCCATGGGATATTGAGTTGAGACGACGCCTTTTTGGGCCATCTCGAGTGGAACGAATTTGACAATATCATCAGGTGCAATCACCACACCCGCGGCATGAACGCCATGACTCCGTACTGTACCCTCTAGAATAACCGCGTAATCAATAACTGTTTTACTGGTTTCGTTGGTTTCGTACTCACGTTTGAGGTCGGGGTCCTGTTGGATAGAGGTCGCCAGCGGTATATGCCTGCCTTGCACCGGTGCCGGAATCATCTTAGCCAATCGGTCAGCATCGCCATATGGCACCTCCAGCACTCGGGCTACATCACGCACGGCATTACGGGCAAACATCCGGCCAAAGGTAACAATATTAGCTACCCGTTCATGACCGTATTTTTCGGCGCAGTAGGCAATCACCTCGTCACGTCGAGTATCTTGAATATCAATATCGACATCAGGCATTGATATACGATCGGGATTCAGAAACCGTTCAAACAGTAAGTCGTACTTGAGTGGATCCAGCTCGGTAATCTTCAACGCGTAGGATATGATTGATCCGGCGGCACTGCCACGACCTGGTCCAAAAACAATTCCTTTGTCTTTTCCCCAGTTAATAAAATCTTGAATAATGAGGAAGTAGCCGTTGAACCCCATTTTTTCAATAACATCAAGTTCGTATTCAGCCCGAACCAGCACGTGCTTGGGAATATATCTTTTAGCCTCTCTGACAGTCATACTCGTGGTATCGGCCTCGGCAGCGGTCCCATATCGCCAGGCAAGACCTCGATACGTTAAGCTGTCGAGATATGATTTTTCGGTTTCACCATCGGGCACAGGAAACTTTGGGATGAGAATGTGGCCCAGCTTAATCGTCACATTACATCTATCGGCGATTGCTTTGGTGGTTATAATTACCTCGGGATTAGTTTTGCCCCAGCGAGCAATTAATTCCTCAGGCGGAATAACATGCAGCTCGTAGTCCTTAAGACTCATACGTTTTTCATCACTCAAGAAAGCACCGGTACCAACGCAAAGTAAAATTTCGTGGGCATCTTGGTCGGCATGACGCAAATAGTGCGCATCGCAGGTCAGCGCAACCGGTATATCCAATTCTTCGCTCAGCTGAAACACTCCGTCATTGACCCGTTTTTGCTCTGGACTATGACTTGGCGCATCAGGGTGACCGTGGTCTTGAATTTCTAGGTAATAACGGTCGCCAAAGACACTTTTATACCAGGTTGCGACCTCTTTGGCCTTGGCATAGTCATCGTTTTTAAGTGCATCACCAATCTCACCACCCAAACAGGCGCTGAGTGCAATGATGCCCTCGTTATACTTCTCAAGCAAATCGTGGTCAACACGCGGAAAATAGTAAAAACCATCGAGATTTGCTCGCGTACTTAATTGCATTAGGTTTTGATAACCCTTGTCATTCATGGCTAGCAATATCAGATGGTATCGATTTTTGTCTTTTTGTGGATCTTTGTCAGTGTGTTTACGAGCCGCCACATAGGTCTCGATACCGATAATGGGCTTAACGTCATTATCTTTGCACTCTTTGTAGAACTCAATCGTACCGCTCAGTGTACCATGATCGGTCATAGCGACTGCTTCCATCCCTGTTTCATTGGCAAACTTCACTAGTTCGGGGATCTTGGTCAGCCCGTCTAGTAGACTAAACTGGGTGTGGTTATGGAGGTGCACATAATCAGACGTCTGCAGTTTCTTTGCAGGCTTTGCGCCAGACTTAGCATCAGCGGACTTAGCTGCCATTCGTGTTACTCCCTCTCATCTGTCCCTTCAGTATACCGTAAGCATTGCGCGGTAGGCAGTTTCAGTTTTACAACAGGAAGAATTCAGTCATAGTCAAGCGCTCTCGTGAGCTAAGTCATGAGCTGAACCAACTATGGACAGTTTCACCTGGGACAGAACATACAACAGGTAACCACTTTACCTGGGATCACAAGCTATCGCATCGATTGCGCGTTCAATAGCCTAAAAGATGCTTCTATTTCTTGAGGTAGTTTCGGAGGTTCTCGACAGCTCTTGTTGCTTCAGCGATAGCCTTGCGGAGGTCTTTGTCCTCAACTTCGCCTTCGTGCAGACCAGTTAGTGCTTCACGAGCTTTTTCTTTGGCTACTTTGCCCTTGGACACCGCCTCATCAAGCGCCTTGCTGGCCTTGCCGCTCAAGTCTTTGATCTTACTCGCAGCTTCTGAGAGTGATGCATTGAGCTCTGTGTGTAGTTGCTTGAGCTCTTTCTCGGCAGCACCATAGGTTTCGCCAGCCTTGACCTTGAGCTCTTCTCGCGTCTCTTTGCCACTCTTTGGCGCTGTCAGTACGCCTGCGAGATATCCCGCTACCGCTGTAATCGCTGCACCGATCGCTACTTTACCTGCTACATTTTGCTTAGGAGGTTCTTTACGAAACATACTACGTTAGCCTTTCTTGTTAACTTTGTTGACTAGTTTGATAAGCTGCGTCATGGTGCGAATCAGGCCAGCCGCTCCAACATTCTGACGAATGGTTGAGACTGTGTTCTCGGCATTATCTACGAGCTGCTCACCCTTTTCGGCGATACCTCGAAGTATTTTCACTAGTTTGACAATCAATACACCTGCAACAATCGCGACAATCAGTGCGATCAGCAACACAACACTCAAAATAATAACCAATATTTGCAATGCTAAATCTGTATCCATAGCCGTACTATAGCACACCCCTGCCGTGAGCAAACAGTGAGTTTGCTTACTTTTCTCGTAATCTGTTGGTCAAGTGTTCCCTTAGCAGTGGGCCTAGCTCGGGGTCATTAATACCAAAATCGAAAACGGTCTTTAAATATTCTAGGGGGTCACCTGTGTCATAAAAGGTTCCATTATGAATTTCGCATCCGTAAAAGTGGGCGCCGTCGTTAATCATAGCTTGCATAATTGGCTGAACCTTAAATTCATCATCACCAATAAATGTTTCTTGTGCTTTCTCCAGGTAGGTCAAGAAGGTACCTGGCATTAGATAACTACTGACGCTTGCCAAGTCTGACGGCGCGT
>JAGQNR010000009.1 GCA_020427985.1 Candidatus Saccharimonadota bacterium
ACCTGCGTTCACAACGCCGTCAGACACTTCGGTCTCTATCCGCTGTGGGCGTCGGACGTGTGAGCGGAGCTCGCCCTAGTACGAGAGGACCGGGGCGGACGCACCGCTGGTGTATCAGTTGTTCTACCAAGAGCATTGCTGAGTAGCTATCGTGCGGAATAGATAAGCGCTGAAAGCATATTAAGCGCGAAACTAGCCTCAAGATTAGATTTCCCCATGGAGGCCCCAGAAAGACTATCTGGTTGATAGGCGCAAGATGGAAGTGCAGTAATGCATGTAGTCGAAGCGTACTAATAGGCCCATTGACTTTTTACGTTCCATGAACTGGGCATTTACTTGCCTGATTCATGGAAAAACAAAAGTGCATTGACTAGTTATTGGTGTGTTGACCGTTAGGTTCAGTACGCTAGTAGCAACGTTTGTCCAACAAACAGTGCTTTTACATCTAACATATCCGTTCTTTTGTAATGGACATCGATATAGGTTGTGGCTTGCATCCCGTGACAGGGAAGAGCAGTCGCGTTTCCGATATAGTCGGAATTCGGATTTATTCCGAAAGCGACGATGAGAAACCCCTTTAGGGGTGTCTCATAAGGCGTAGCCGCCTCGGTGCCCATAGCGAGAGGGAAATACCTGTGCCCATACCGAACACAGCAGTCAAGCCTCTCAGCGGTTACAATACTTGGGTCTTCTAGCCCTGGGAAAATAGCACGGTGCCGTTTTATATAAAAAGAGATCCGAAAGGATCTCTTTTTATTTGTACCAAAACGCTCATGGCTAGGTAATCATACCCATTTACAATAGTAGCCATGAGTGAGATTAACCCCTATGGGCTGTATGTTTCTCGCATGAAAGACCCGAACTGTTATTTCGATTGCCAAGGGATTGTGGCGCAAAATGTGAATGACGCACTGCTTTCGCTAGGGTATCCGATCGCATCACCACAAAGAGACGTGTCTAGGATTGGACATACCTGTTTTATATTTAGACAGTATGGGCAAGAAGATGGCGATATAGTAGCTTTGCCGTGGCACATTAATCCAACTGCCCGAGAAAGGGCCTATAACGGAGGGCGTCACCCACTTGTTGTTAATGAGTTTTTCGATGCTATTGGCAGGGGAGATTGCAGAGAATTTATGGTTACTAATTTATTTGGGCGAGACTATGTCGGTACATACAATGTGCAGACTAATAAAAAAACACTTTGTATTGACCCACACTTCTGTTTGGATTTCCAGAATCCTACTGATTTTGACATGGCAACAGGCCCCTCGCCAAAAGCAGCGAAAGGCTTGATGGTCTCAAAATATTTCTACGAAAAAGCTTCGATGAATGGGTGACTATTGAGGAAGGTGGTATTGGGTACAGGGAGGCATGCCCGGGAAATGACTTCTAATAACCTGAAGCTACCGAGAGTAAAAGATAATACGTTGTTATATACACAATTACATACAGATTAACAGATGTGAATATCATATCAAAGCCGTTGCTTTTGTAACTACATCTATTGACTACCCCTGTACTGCACCGTATTATGAGCAGGTACAACTCTATCTCTATTGACTGACGGAGATAGGTACAAAATAAAAACAACAACAAACAAAAGGAGCTTATGCAAAATGCGTAAGAAAATAAGTTTGCTTGCGGTGTTTGCGGCAGTTGTAGCAGTGGCCACGCCATCTGTTTCATTGGCGGCGACAAACCCAAGCTTTACCCAGGTTATTAATGCTGGCACACAGTCTGTCGACATCGTTGACGGCAGTGGTGTCTCAGTAGCAAGCCCTTCAGTTGCCTTTGGCGCAGTCAACTTTGACTTTGCATGTCAAACTGCAACTGGTACTCTTGGTACAGCAACTCAAAAAATTGCGGTTAAAAACCCAAAGAAGGCTGGAATTAAGGTGGACCTTAATGCTGTTACTCCAGCTACAGATAAATGGACAAGCGGTACAGACAACTATAAGTACAATGACGCCACAAACACGGGTTGTGATTTTGGGCAGCTAACAGTTGGTGCAGGTACGTTTACCAAGACTGCGGGTGGCGGTACTCCAACACAGACCACTCCTGGCGGTGCTTTCTCTAGCTCGTCACCTGTTACGCTTCTCAACAGTACCGGCACAACTGCTTACAATGCAGAACTTACTGGCTATTCTTTGAGTCAGAAGGTTCCAGCCGAACAAGCTCCAGGCTCTTACTCTCTTCCTATGAACATTACGTTCACTCAGCAATAATCTCTCTAGATTATTTTGACAACCCACGCCCTATTGGCGTGGGTTGTTTTATAACCATAATACTACTGGTATTGATAAGCAAAAGCGTGTACTCTAGTTGTAAGATGAAGCGATGGATGTTTGGGGCTGCAGCTGGTTTTGTGCTTGGCATACTGGGCATGGCGGCTGGGGGTATTTTGGGTATTGTATATGCACAGTCGTTATCGATTGGCGGCAATCCGGCCTATCCTAGACCAGATAACCCTCGAAGTGCCAATATATTTATAATAGAGCTTAAGCCTGGAGCTCAAGGCAAAGATGGCATTCGTATTTCAAACCCCACTACTATTACGCGCACCGTTAATCTAGGCGCCGTAGATTCGATTGCAGCAGTTGACGGTTCCTTTTCTTGCAAGCAAAACAAAGAAGCCACCAAAGAGGTTGGTAAGTGGATTAAGTTAGACAAAAATCAAATTACACTTGCTCCAGGCAAAGAAGAGGTTGTCGATTTTACAGTTACGGTGCCCACAGGCGCGAGCCCGGGGGAACATGGTGGCTGTATAACTTTTCAGGACACCAAGAGTTATGCTAAAACATCGGGAGCAGGCATACAACTTGGGTTTAGAGGGGCCGTGCGCCTTGCAGTAACTGTGCCGGGTGAAATCAAAAAAGAGCTCACGATTGTGCGTATTACTACAAGCCGCAACCCCGACGGCTCCTACATGGTGTCGCCGGTTGCTAAAAATAGTGGCAATGTATCGCTGGATGTCCAGGCAAGGGCACAACTACGCAGCATATTTGGGCAAAAAACACGTATTCTTGATGATGCTAAGTACCCAATTATGCCTGGTGCAACCATGGGTTGGCCCTATAGGTTTGAGCGTCCTTTTTGGGGGGGCTTTTATAAAGCGTACACCTCACTCAGCTATAATGCTGACCCATCATCAGGTATCGGCGAAAATGTAAGCAATACACAAAAGGCTCGTAAAGAATCAGGTTACTTCTTGATGGTACCGGCTCCGCTAGCAATTGGTATTTATGCGGCGGTACTGCTGCTAGTTTTTGGAGGGCCGATATATTGGTTGCTTAGAAAACGCAAAAAAAAGTCTATCAAGAAGAAGTGGCAAAAGTATACTGTACGCCAACACGATACCATTATGAGCATTGCACGCATGCACACTATAAAGTGGAAGAAGCTGGCCAAAATAAATAAGCTAAAACCACCATATGAGCTCGAAATAAACCAAACTTTACTTGTGCCCGCTGGTGTCACTACGTTCCAAGAGCAGACGGCAACACCCGCTATGACTAAGAGCAGTACCTCAGCCAACCAAGCGGTTACGTTGGGGGAAAAACAGAGTCGAAAGACGCCCTCACCTCAGCCAACCCGGGTAAACAATACTCAGGCAGAGCAACCAATATCCAGGTCAAATCTAAGTTGGGAGCTACCTCGTTCAGCACCGCAAACAGCCCATCAGCAACCCGCACAACAGGCTACCCAGTTCCCTGAGTTTTATCAGTCGCATCAGCCGACCACATACGAAGTCCCCTCACGGGGTGACAGCTGGACGGTACCTGGCAGTGAGCAAACGCATGGTATCATCGATGACCCAGACCTGGTTTCACAACTACGCTCAGTATGGGGAGAAACCGAACAAAATGATGTTTTGGAGAGCTCGCCCGCCAAAAAAATAAAACCAAAGACAAGCAAGAAGGCCAAACCTACTAAGAAATCCCGAGCTAAAAAGGACCTATAACAAATGTCGATACTAGAAGGCAGGAAGCTCCAGGGCAGGTTTTTGGTAATTTTACTGGAGCTTGCTTTTCTATCCCTGCCGATGGCTCTGGGTGGGGCTAAAACCTACGCAGTAGCAAAAATGGTCCAGGTGCGGACGGCTGCAGCTAATGCCTCAACGGTAAGCGCTACCCTTAGCCCCGCTGCGAAGCCGAACCACTTACTTGTTGTGGTTTGTGCTGCCCGTACTGTAATTGCTTTTACTACTCCAACAGGATTTTCGGTTGCCAAGTCAGAGTTGACGACCGCACCCGTCCAAGCTGTTTACTATAAAGTGGCGGTCGGCGGCGAGACATCCTTTAGTTGTGCGGGCGGGAGGAAAGCTCGTCGGGGCATTCAGCTTTACGAATACTCGGGGACCGCAACCACGTTGCCGCTAGAGGCTGTTAACGCCACGTCGGCAACAGGATCGACGGCGAGCGCATCGACGGGCTCTGTGACAACAACCAGTGCAAGCACACTAGTTTTAGGAGCAATCGTTGCTCGGTCATCGGGAACTGGGGCATCAGCGTGGTCGAATTCTTTCACAGAAAGAGCAGACTTTACAAAGACCGCTCGGTTTGTCGCTGCCGACAGATACCCAACGACGAGTGGAGCGTATTCCTCGACTGCGACAATGTCCGTTGCCTCATCTTGGCGAGGTCAAATAGCGGCCTTTAAGCTACTACCTATAACATTGAGTGCTGATATCGTAAACGCTAGCAATGTTTCGGTAGCAAGTCCATCGGTTGCGTTCCCGGCTAAGGGCTTTGACTTTGCCTGCCAAACAAGCGCGGCAACTCTTGGGGTGCCCACGCAGCAACTAAGAGTTGTAAATACAACCGCAAATACACTTTGGACACTTAGCATAGGCGCTACAAATGGCCCGGCTGCCGTATGGTCAGATGGTGGCACAAACGCTTACGATTATAATGACACGACTTCAGGTGGCTGCGCAGACGGTTCAGATGCTGACGGTGCCGCAGGCAGCCTAACAGTAGATCCTTCTGCCGCCACGATCACTCCAGACGTTAGCTGTAGCCAGACGGGTGTTACTCGCGGGGGTATTGCTACATTCGCTGAAGGTGTTGTTGACTCCATAACACTGGCAACAGGCACGGCGACTAGTGAAACGAATTGCATGTGGAATATTACAGGTATTGGCTTGTCGCAGCAGATACCTCCTGAGCCTTCGGCAGCGGCCTACAATCTAGGCCTTACCATAACATTAATCGCAAATTAGCTTCAGCGAACCCATATTGTAGTTGAAATTGTTTCATGGTCTGTCATAATGACAACAGGTTTCTATGAAACAAAAACAAATCAGTCTGGTCATGTTTGCGGCATCTTTCATTGGTTGTCTGGCTTTTATTGGTCATGTCGTAGCGCTCGATACAACATTTTACCAATCCATCCGGCCGGTTAACTGCACTATCAGCAATGTACAGATAGGGTCGACGACCATTACCGATTACTCTGCGGCCTGTGGACGGGTTATTGTACCTGGTAAACCGTATCCGACCAGCCTTAGGAGTACGGAGAGCTTTCCGAACAGTGGCGGAACGCCGAGTTCTAGCTCACCGCAGCGTGAAGCAGGTGAGGACTAGTATATCTTAATGATATTGAGGGAATTTATCGTCCCGGCGGCGTAACTTTACTGCTCAAAAAAGATCTTGTCTACACCTTTCGGGTCGAAGGCGACAATGCATTATTTGCGCCGCGGACACTAGAAGTCTTTCACATGACCGTTTCAAGTGTGGATCTACAACTTTCGTCCTACGAAGGCGTCGTCCATCTAGCGGTCGGTAAAGGCCAGAAGATAGACGTCTCAAATGACGGCGCGGCTGACGCTATGTTCAGTATGCAAGGCTTCCAGTCACCGAACACGGCCCTTGTGCGAGTTGGATTGTTGACGAGGCCAAACGGGGTTATCCAGACAAATAAATTGGCTTTTGCACTGTCTCTTACAGGGGTTATGCTCGTTGTTGTGCTGACACAGCTTTATCATCGCCGCCGCTTGCCGCCGCTTGGGAGACACTGGCGCGTGCTGCACATATACCATCAATAGTAGATTGCCACAACAATATTGTTGACATAAGCAATATTGTGTGATAGTATAAGCATAATTCGATAAGAATAAGAGGGTTCTTGCCGTCCTGTGAGGGGATGGTAGGGGCCCTTTTCTTATTCGAATCAACTAACATAACGGAGGTGTTTCTGATGGCAGGAACCAAAGCTGGCGGCCAAGCGGCTGCTGCAACCAACAAGAAAAAATACGGTGCAGATTTTTATGCAAAAATCGGTGCCAAAGGTGGTAAGCTCGGTAAAACTGGTGGCTTTGCCGCTGGTGATGCCGGCCGTGAACGTGCACGTGTGTACGGCGCTATCGGCGGACGTATTAGTCGCCGTACCAAGAAAGCCTAACAAAACCTTCGTAGCAGTCGGCAACTCAAGCAATCAAGTGGCTTGAGGAGCCGACTTCTTCGGTTATTGCGTATTTTTCCTTTGCGATGCTCGATCACCGTATAGTAATACGGCTTTCTACGCTTCTCAAGGAGAAAATACACACTAACTCGAAGTACGCATGGTTATATTCTTGGCTGCAAAAGTTTCAGCCCCAAGTAAAATACTTATCTGTTATGCGCAGTAACCCAAGTAAACCTGGACAACATTGCAGGTAAGGGGACTAGGGGCTGGTCATCTCAGACATAGACATAGACACCCGTCTAGGTGCGCCTTAGAAAGAGCAGCCCGGGTAAAAATGACACCTTTTGCCCGGAGCGATGAGATAGCCTAGATTCTCTCATTGCGGCGTCTATACGGGCGACACAGACGGCTGCGAGTAACGTGCCAGGTGGTTTGACAATTATGGCAGCGGTAGGTGGTTTGATTTATCTGAAGCGAGCGTGCGTAACAAGTGGGACAAGTGGAACGCACATGCAGCCAGTCGCGGTAGCTATCGGTGCAGTCTTCGATGTGGTCTTGGTCTAGTGTGATACCGTACGCCTCAGCAAGTTCATGCGCTTTGACCCAGGCTGCTACTTCCATTTGCAGGAGCTGTATATCGGTCGTGTAATCAGCGTGCTTAAGCAGGGCGTGGCCTACCTCATGCAGAAGTGTGTGGGTGCTTTTTTCGGAGCTTAAACTCTCGGGTCTATAGGATACTACACGGCTACCCCCATGCCAAGAAAACCGATTTGCAGCCACAAAGTCAATCTTGGGGTAGTCCCGCTGTAATTGTTCTAGGAGTAAAACCGAAGAAAGTATTTTAGGCATAGAGTTGTTTAGCATAGTCATAGCAGCCATAGGCGACGGCTTCATCGGGTCGCTGTGCGCCTAATATGGGTGGTATGGTGAGCATCGGGGTTTCATATTTCTTGAGGTCGGCTACCAGAAAATCGTGGAATTTATCTAGGTAGTGGCCAGCGCCGCCACCAATAACAATTGCCTCGGGTTCTAGTATGGCGATAAGTTCAATAAACCCAGGGGTAATGTTGCGTACGATTTTTTTCCAGGTGGCCTTGTCGTTGATTTCACTTGCCATTTTACCGTAGGTTTCTACGATGGCTTTGCCCGAACCAAACGACTCCCAGGGTACAAGCTTGCCATCGCGCATGAATAGCATAGAGCGTCCACCACCGTCGCCGATTTGTGCATCAATCTTTTGGTCAACTATCAGACCAATGCCAATGCCAGTGCTGATAGTTACATAAAGTACTCGGCTATACTTGCGCTTAAGAAGCATGGCTTCGCTCAGACCACCCAGCTTGGCATCGTTTTCGACGCGCATAGGGCACCCCGTGATACGTTCGACATCATGTAAGACAGGAATATCTTTCCAGCCGAGGTTGCCCAGCATTACAATACGACCGTGTTTGCGGTCAACCTCTCCTGGTACGGCGACACTTCCTGCACGAAAGTCTCTGGTCTTTAAGCTCTCGACGGTGGCCCTGAGCTGTGTTTTCCATTCGGCATAGTCTTTGGGGGTAGGGAACTTGACTGACTCTTTAATAACACCTTCGTTTGTGAGCACACACACTAATGTTTTTGTGCCGCCAATATCAACCCCTATGTACATGCTGCCCCCTTGTTACGATACTCCTAGTGTAGCATCACTCAGAAAAGCGGTAAACGTGGTGCAAGCAGAATCGCATGTAGAAATCAAAACCCTTTACTTTCAGGGGTGAAACAGATATACTATAGAGTAATCTTTCTTGAGGTACAGAGTAGCTTACATGGCTCGCTGTGCCCACAGGAAGAAATACACTACAAAGGAGGCATCGTAAGAAAATGCCAAAGAATTCAACAATAACAATGGATGAGCTGCTTGCTGGTAGCGACATCAAACAACTCGCGACGGGCGATGTTGTAGAAGGAACTATCAAATCTGTGCGCAAGCATCAGGTATGGATAGATCTTGGTCCTCAGGGGGTCGGAGTCGTCATGCGACGTGAGGTCGGTCATGGCCAAGCTCTCGAAGAGGGACAGTCGGTAACCGTGAGTGTTATCGACCCAGAGATGGACGAAGGCTACGCGCTTCTTAGTATGCGTCGTGCTGCCAAAGACCGTGGCTGGGATGAACTGCAGCGTGTGTTTGACGCTGGTGAAATTATCGAAGTCCAAGCCTACGACGCAAACCGTGGCGGTTTGTTGGTAGAGCTTGAGGGCATTCGTGGCTTCTTGCCGGTTTCACAGCTGGCTGCCGGGCACTATCCACGGGTGAGTGGCGCCGACAAGGATGAGATTTTGCAGAAGCTTAACGCTTTGACTGCCAAACCAATCCGCGTGCGTATTCTTGATGTGAGCCGCAAAGACAACAAGCTTATTTTCTCCGAGAAAGAGGCCGTTAAAGACGACATGCAAGCTCGTTTTGCCGAACTAAAAGTTGGTGACGAGGTTGAAGGTGTTGTAACAGGTGTTATCGACTTTGGTGCATTTATGAACGTCGACGGCATCGAAGGCTTGATTCACATCAGTGAAATTAGCTGGGAGCGTGTCGAAAACCCACGTGACTATGTTAAGGTTGGCGAGACCGTCAAAGCAAAAATTATTGCTATAGACAAAGACCGCCTAAGCCTGAGTCTAAAGCAAATGCAGGAAGACCCATGGCTCAAAGAGGTCAAAGCCTTCAAGTCTGGCGAAATGGTCGAGGGTAAAATTACCCGTATTACACCATTTGGCGCATTTGTGCAGCTGAGCCCAAGCGTCGAGGCACTTGTTCACGTGAGCGAAATGAGCGACGATGACAACGTTGACCCCGAAAAAATCTTCCAGCTCAACGAGAAAAAGCAATTCAAGGTGCTCGACATTGATGTCGAAGCCCGCAAGATTTCGCTGAGCCTCAAGGGAGCAAAGTAACCAGGGTGTAGGGCATAGGGTTTAGGGCGTCAAAGAACGTACCCGGAACCCTAAACCCTGAACCCTCATGAAAGAAAGGAACAGTCATGGCAACTCAGATTGAAATAGATGACCATATCACTGTAGGTGCTTTGGCTGAAGTACTGCGCCTGCCCGTCTCTAAGCTTATCGGCGAGCTGTTCAAAAACGGCATCATGGCAACTATCAACGAGCGACTCGACTTTGATACTGCACAGATTATTGTTGGTGAGCTGGGGCTTGACGTTACCCTTACCAAAAAAGTATCTTATACCGAACCAGTAAAGCGCGAAAAACCCCAACACGGTAAAAATGCAGCCCAGCGCCCGCCGGTTGTTGCAGTGATGGGGCATGTTGACCACGGCAAGACCAGTTTGCTTGACGCTGTTCGCGGGGCCAGTGTAGCTAAGGGCGAGGCTGGTGGCATTACTCAACATATCTCTGCTTACCAGATTGAGCACAAAAATCGCCTCATAACTTTACTCGACACTCCAGGTCACGAGGCATTTGCGGCAATCCGCGAACATGGTGCGCACTTAACCGACATCGTTGTGATTGTAGTGGCGGCAGACGATGGGGTTAAACCACAAACTATCGAAGCGATTCGCTTTGCGCGCAAAGCAGGCGTGCGCATTGTTGTAGCGATTAACAAGATCGACAAAGAGGGTGCTAACGAAAACCAAGTTAAACAGCAACTTGCCGAGCAAGAGCTCCTTGTTGAGGAGTGGGGTGGCGACATCGTGGCTGTACCGGTGAGTGCCAAAACCAAACAGGGTATTCCTGAGCTACTAGACATGTTACTGCTTATCACCGACGTCGAAGAACTCAAGGCCGACGCTACTATGCCGGCGCGTGGGCTTATCATCGAGGCACACGTGGAACATGGTCGTGGCTCAATCGCTCATGCCCTCATCGAGGAAGGAACGCTCAAGGTCGGTGACTTCGTGGTAGCTGGTCCAGCCTATGCCAAGATTCGTAACCTCGAAACCACAAAGCACGAGCCAATTACCTCCGCTGGTCCATCGACCCCAGTCATTATCACCGGTTTTAAGGCACTGCCTGAGTTTGGCGACCCATTCATAATCGTCAAGACCGAAAAGGAAGCCCGCCAACAGGCCACTATTGCAGCCTCAGAACGCTCAAGTGGTCAGCGCTCAGAAATCAGTGGTACCGAAATGCTCCGCCTCATTACTCGCAAAGACAATTTGCAGGAGCTTGCCATTTTGGTCAAAGCCGACGTGCAAGGCTCGTTAACCTCTGTTATCGATAGCCTCAAAACGATTGATACCGACGAAGTCGCGGTGCGAGTGGTGAGTTCAAGCGTGGGCGTAGTGAACGAAAATGATATTCATATTGCTCATAGCTCAAAAGCGATTGTTTATGGCTTTAACACTAGTGTTGCGAGCAATGTCAAGCGCATCGCCAGTCGCGACCAAGTGTCCATCCGTTTGTACAACGTCATATATGAGTTAATCGATGATGTTAAGGCAGAGCTGAGCGAATTGCTCTCTCCGGAGGTGATTGAGCACGAAATTGGCACACTTGAGGTGAAGGGTGTGTTCAAAACCACCAAAACCGAAATAATTTGTGGTGGCGAGGTAAAGAGTGGCAAATTGGTAGCTCCTGCCGAGGTACGCATCTTTAGGGGCAAAGAGCAAATTGCAGAAGCCAAGCTTAAAGGCCTCAAGCGCGGTCCCAATGATGCCCGCGACCTTACCGAGGGTGAACTTGGTGGGTTAGAACTGCAGACAGTGGGGCGTATTGCGCTTGAAGTTGGTGACACCATCCGCTTCTTTACCCGCGAAACCAAACAGCGAACCTTGTAGGGAAGTGGTACAATAGTAGTATGCTAAAACTCGATAACAATCTCCTGCAAGAAATCGGTCTTGGTAGCCTTCCCGAAGACCAAAAGCGTTCCATGCTTCAGCATATTTACGACACGCTTGAGCTGCGTGTTGGCACCCAACTTGCTAACCAAATGACCGACGCTCAGCTACAAGAGTTTGAGCGATTTATCGACCAAGGCGGTGACCAAAACCAAGCCGAAGCACTCAAGTGGCTCGAGGGTAATTTACCCAATTACAAAGACGTTGTGCAGCAAGTATTTGTCCAGCTCAAGGGCGAGATTGCCCAAATGGCTCCGCAAATTTTAGCGAGTGCACCGGCTGCCGCTCAGCCACAGCCAAGTATGCCCGGCGCTGTTCCGCAATCACCAGCGGAGCCTATACAGCCGGTGTATGCGGCACCACAGCAGTCACAGCCCCTGCAGCCACAACCCACTCAAAGCTACGATGCGTATCAGCCGGCGCCTACCTCCGGGTACCAACAGCCTCAGCCAGGTTTTGCTGGTCCAGCGCCAGACCCAGCGGCTATGCCGCAGTCAGCCTATGTTCCACCGGCACCTCAGCCCATGCCAGATCCTGCTCAGCAGCAATCATACCAACAAACTCCGCCAACCTGGCAGCCACCCCAGCCATTAACCGACGATACTCAGCACTATGGCCAGCCACAATCACCACAGCCCAACCAGCAGTAATTTTACCTGGGATGACACCGTAACTTCTTATAATTTTACTTGGTTTTAATATTTTTGCCATAGCCAGCAATAAATGCTGCTGCGCTCATCTCGTTTTTGCCAGCTGGTTTGAGTTTGTCGATAATGAGTGCATTATCACTCGTTTGAATATAGAGTTGCTTGTTAGTAATATAGGCTGAACCAGGTGTATCGAGTAAGCCCTCAGTTTTCGTTATATGGGCTGCGGTAATAACGACATCTTTGCCAGCTATGGTGGTGCAGCTGCCTGGCCAGCCGGCATAGGCGCGCACTTCACGCTCAAGCTGCACGGCAGGCTTGGTAAAGTTGAGCACGCCATCTGCTTTAGTGATGCGTGTATCGTAGGTAGCAACAGCGTCATCTTGCGGCCGAGCAACGCACTCGCCCGAGAATATCTTAGGCAGCATGCTACGTAGCATACTCGAGCCTATGTCGCCGATAGTCTCAGCTAGGGCTTGCTTGGTCTCGTTGCCGACGAGCTCCACGGGGGCCTGGGCGTAGACGGGGCCAGCATCCATGGATCGTACCAACGCCATGAGTGATACGGCAGTCTCAGAGCTGCCATCTAGCATAACTGCTTCAAGCGGAATTGGCCCACGGTGCTGCGGGAGTGCAGAGGGGTGGATATTGATAATTCCCTGTGGAAACAGTGAGATAACGCTCTCTGGCACCATCTTGCCATAGGCAGCCAAGATGCCAGCCTCTGCCCGCAGTGCTTGCAGATTGTCATATATGTCAGCTAGTTTTTTTGGCGAAAAGTAGGGTATATCGTGAGATTTCGCAAACTCCTCAACCTCAAGTGTACGCTGCTTGCGTGATGCAGTACCGCTATCGCTGGCAACAATTGCAGCAACTTTATATCCCTCTTCGAGAAGCATAGTAAGGATGGGCAGATTAGTTACTACACCGGTCGCCAATCGCTCATTACCAAAAAAAACAATCGAGGGTTTAGTCCCAGAGTTCGGCATTGTTTTTTATCTCCGTGTCGTAGTGTTTTGGAGTTAGCTTGCCATTATTCTCTAGCGTATAAAACGCGGTCGGGTCATCCTTAATATGGTCGATAAACACAACACCGTTCGTATGGTCTATTTCGTGCTGAAAGACTCGGGCCAGGAACCCTTCGGCGGTAACGCGGAGTTCCTTACCGTCCATGGCAAGTGCTTTAACGCGCACCTTAGAATGGCGTGCGACACGGCCGTAGACATTGCGGATACTTAGACAGCCTTCATAGTCTTCGAGTAGCTCGCCTTCATATTTGGTGATTTCGGGATTGATGAATACTTGGAAGCTGCGGTCTGCTTTGTTATCAAAATCGTTACGAATAATAACAACACGCTGTAGGACATCAATTTGCACTGCCGCGAGCGCCACGCCGACTTCGTGTTCTCGGCCGTCTTCCCAATCTAGGGTAGCTTGAATCATAGTATCGATGAGTTCTTTGACCTCATCGCCAACAAAACCGACTTTTTTAGAGCGTTGGCGCAGATGAGGATTGGGCAGCGTAATAAGTTGTCGTGACATTACAAACTAGTATATCAGACTGAGTTCTGTGCGAAACCTGGGTACATGACAAACGAGGAGCTAAAGCAGGTTAGTCGGGTCAAGGTCGTGTGTCCAACCCGAGGGGAGCGATGCTACTATTGCCACAAGTTGTTTGCGCGATGTACTTTTGACAATAAGTTGCCATTTGTACTTAGTGTTTTCGCGCGGGTGAAAGGCCGGTGAAGGACCTTCGACAATTAGCCTGGGGTAGGCTTTATATATCTGTTGCTTTAACTTTGTTGCGGCATTTTCGGCTGCAGCACTCGTCGCACGTAAACATGAAAGTTTAAGTAAAAACACGTAAGGGGGAAAATGATAAAGCTTACGTTCGGCTAGCTCGCGTTCGTAAAACTCGTCGTAATTTTGACGTATAGCCGACACAATAATCGGGTTGGTTGGTGCAAAAGTTTGAATGTAGGTTGTGCCAGCACGGTGGCCGCGCCCGACACGACCAGAAACTTGGCTAATAAGCTGAAAGGTGCGTTCGGCTGCCGTGTAGTCAGGTATTAACATGCTACTATCGGCCGACAGCACCCCAACTACGCTTAGTTGGGGTAGGTCTAACCCTTTTGTAATCATCTGTGTGCCCACCAGTATGTCGGTGTCACCTTTGGCCAATGTAGCAAGTTGCTTTTCAAGCTGTTCGGCCTTAGTGACATCAGTGTCGAAACGCTGGACTTTGGCGTGAGGAAACAGGCGCTTTACCTCGTCTACCACGGCCTTGGTGCCAATGTTTCGTAGAAGTATATCGGATTGACCACACTCTGGACAAGCCGAGGGCAGTGGGTGTAGTCGGCCGCAAACATGGCAACGAACAGTGTGGGTATCACCGTGGTAAGTCAGCGGCAAATCACAGTGGTCGCACAGAGCTTGCCATCCACAGTTATTACAGAGTATGGCATTAGCGGTACCACGTCGATTGAGAAACAATAGTGACTGTTCGTGCTGCTGTAGGGCTGTCGCGATGCCGTCTAGCAAACTGTTACTTATAATGTTACTGCGACTAAATGCAGTACGGTCCCGCAGGTCTATAAGCTTGGTGGTGGTTGTTTGCTGCTCGGCCGTGGTGAGTGCGCGCTTAGTCAGCGAGATGACAGGACGGTTTTTGGCCCGCGCAATAAACATATCCTCCACCGATGGTGTGGCCGATCCAACCACTAACGCACAGTCGTGCAACTGAGCGAGCTTGGCAGCAACGCGCTCGGTACGGTAGCGGGGCGCGCTGTCGCTCTTGTAGGCCTGGTCGTGTGCTTCATCAATAACGATGAGTCCGATAGATTGGAGTGGTGAAAATAAGGCTGAGCGTGCGCCGACAACAATGCGCGGCTGAGTGGCACTAACGAGGTCGTACCAGATAGTGCGACGCTGCGCGACGGTCAACCTTGAATGAAGTATGACAACCGCATCACCAAATAACTGCTTAAAATCAGCGGCCAGCTGAGTCGTTAGCCCAATCTCGGGAGTAAGGATGATGCAAGACTTGCCAGCAGTAATACTCTTTTTAGCCAATTCTAGGTAGACTCGGCTTTTGCCCGAACCAGTCACCCCGTGCAGTAGATGGTAGCCCGAGGGCTCGATAGCTGCAACTGCTTTTACCTGTTCGGTAGTCAAAGAAGGCGGCCGTGCCGTCGATTTTGAAGTGAGATTTGGGGCTGTGTTGTTTGTTATTGTTGTAGGGAACGAAGTACTAGGAGGCAAAAACTGTCGAACAACTACCCCGAGGGGGGCTGGATAGTAGTCGTGCAACCACCACATAAGCGTAATGGCGGTTTGGGGCACTGTTTGGCCTGGAGCAACTGCCGACAGCGGTTTAGCAGTGAAGTTGGGCTGTGGCACTTCAGCAGTGACAATCGCCAAGACCGGTCTATTACGTAGATGAGCACGCACAATCGTCCCAACAGGCAAATGTTCGTCGTGGCTATATGTCAGCACATCATTACCATGAAAATGGCTATCGCCAACCAACACCTCGTAGTAGTACATACTACCGAGTATAGGCCATACTCTAGCAATTATCGAATCACACATGTACAAGGTCGGACCTTGCACAAATAGGCATGTAGTAGTAAATTTGGGTGTTGAAAAGCCGACAAATGCGCGCTATACTAAGAGTAATCACGTTGTGGTAACAACAATAAAAGGAATTATGGTAATTTAGACATGCTAGACGTATTTATCACCTCAAGAGTCCGACGCAAGATTATTGTAATCTATGCTAAATACCCCGATTTTAAAACGCATGTTCGTGGTCTTGCCAAGCTCATCAAAGAAGACGCTGGCAACATCCAGCGCGAACTCAAGCGCCTTGAGAAAGCCGGTTTCCTAATCTCTGAAAAGCAGGGCAACACCAAGATTTACCATACCAACAAGCAATTTATTATATTTAAAGAACTCCAGAGTATTGTGCTCAAGAGCCAACGTACCGCCCAAAAACGGAACGTCAGCTAAGAAATAACAAGAGAACCGAGATAGGCTCTCTTATCGTGCAGACAAAATCGAAAGATTTTGTCTGACTGCTCTTTTCTGATAATTATAAAAATATCCTCGCAATGAATTCAGGGATATTTTTGTTTGCATGACTAGGCACAAGCACAGGTCTACGCTACTCGTTGTTCTTGATGGAGTTAGTACGGAAATCTCACTTGCGATAGCGCCTCTGTTACTGTATACTCTCCCTCTGTATGATAGAAGTAACTCGTAAAGACGGCAAAGAGTCGGCCGAAAACCTGATCCGACGCTTTAATCGCCGTGTTCAGCAGTCAGGCCTTGTCCTGACAGTCAAATCAGGTCAGTACTTTGAAAAGGGTCTGAGCAAGCGTGAGCGCCGCAACAAGGCAATTATTCGCACTCAGCGCAAAGCCCTTAAGCTTAAGAAAATTAAGCTCGGTCAAAAGTAGCATCCAGACAAAGCGCACCCTAGGGTGTGGTGTAATCTGTAGTCACGGCGTCACTGATGTCGTTGACTAGAAACATTGCACCACACCAAGCTGTTGCGCGACGTCTGGATTTTCACTTGAGAAACTACTGCAGTATTAAGTACAATGGAGATATATGGGAGAGCTAAAACAGCGTTTACAGGATGAAGTCAAAAAGGCAATGTTGGCTAAAGATGCCGCACGTTTAGAGTGTTTGCGTGGGCTAAAGAGCGTTATTTTGTATGCTGAGGTGGCTGCGGGCAAGCGCGACAACGGGCTCGAAGATGCCGAGGTAGAGTCACTTTTAGCCAAAGAGGCAAAAAAACGTCAAGAAAGTGCCGACCTGTATGTACAGGGCGGCTCACAGGAGCGAGCCGACAAAGAGCTCGCCGAGAAGGCTATGATTGAGGAATTTTTGCCCAAGCAGCTCTCGGAGGCCGAGATATCGGCAGTTGTCGACGAAATTATATCCCAGGTAAAACCCAATGGCGCACAACAGATGGGGCAGGTGATAGGCCAGGTAAAATCACGCCTAGGTAACACCGCCGACGGTGCATTGATTGCAAGACTAGTAAAGGAGAAATTACAGTGATTCTACTAATGGGTCCGGCCGGCGCTGGCAAGAGTATGCAAGGACACAAACTAGCCGATGAGTACGGCTATGCCTATATATCCACCGGTGAGGTGTTTCGCCTACTTATAACCGGGCGTCGTCGGGCTGAAATGTTGGAAGGCAAGCTCCTGAGCGACGCCGAGACGATTCACGTGCTTGACAAAGTACTCGAGATTATCGACACCAAAGAACAGTTTATTCTAGATGGTTTTCCTCGTACTGCGAATCAGGTCACCTGGATGTTGGGCGAGATTGCAGCTGGTCGGTTTGAGAAACCAACTGTTGTGCACCTAAACATCACCGAAGATGAAATCCGTAGCCGCCTCAGCAAGCGTGGTCGCCCAGACGACACCGACGAGGCCATTACCCGGCGATTTTCTTCGTACCAGAACGAAACGCGCCCCATCCTTGAGCAAATGAAGCAATCGGGTATAGAAATCATTGAAGTTGACGCTGTTGGGTCGCCGGTCGAAATTCATAAGAATATTGTAAAAGCACTTGGAGTCTAAACGCCATGCAGCCAAAAACTACGGCTGAAATTGAGGTGATGCGACGCAGCGGGTATATTCTGGCAAGCGTACTCGAAAAAATCCGGCATGAAGCTCGAGCAGGTATGACCCCAAAGGACATATCGGCTTTGGCAGCAACCGAAACCGAAAAATTAGGCGGCAAACCGGCGTTTAAAGGGTTTGAGGGCTTCCCCGACATTATATGTATATCCAATAATAACGAAGTGCAACACAGTATACCGAGCGGTGTGCCGTTTAAAAATGGTGACATTGTGAACTTTGACTATGGAGTGATTGTTGATGGCATGGTAACTGATGCGGGCCTAACCATCTGTATTGGCGGCAAGCCTGACAAAGCAGGTGCACGATTGCTTAAAGGCACCGAAGAGGCGCTTTACGCAGGCATTGCAATGGTGCGCGAAGGGGCACGAGTCGGCGATATATCAGCTGCAATTGAAAAGATATTGCGTGCACATGATTTAGGCATTGTGCGCGAATTAGTGGGTCATGGAGTAGGGCATGAACTGCACGAGTCACCCGAAATACCAAATTACGGACGGGCAGGTACTGGGATGGTGCTTCGTGCTGGTATGACGATTGCTATTGAGCCTATTACTACACTTGGGAGTCGTAAGATATTTCAGGCGCATGATGGCTGGACGCTACTGACAGTTGATGGCAGTCGGAGTGCACAGTTTGAACACACGGTACTAGTGACACCGCGAGGCTACGAAATCCTGACCCAGGTATAGTGATAATAAGTTGTCATTTCCACCCATTTGACTTTGCTTTGGGACAAGCGACATAGCTCACATTGTGTAGATTTATGCAAAGAAGCAACAAATCTTCCTTTATGTCTATGCGCTTCCGATACCCGATTCACTAAACCCTAAACCCTCTGCCCAGACAGCTCTTAGTACGCCCGCAAGATGTCGCGGAGGCCGAGGACAGACATGTCCTTTTGATGCTGTAGGTTGCATGGGTCAGCTTCGGCCGATACTTGCCGTAAATTAACAAAAGCTTCTACATAGCTCAAAACAAATACGCCTATCTTACGCGAAGAAACCTCATCATACGTAACGGCCTTTTCTTGACATGGTCTACTTATTGAGCTGCTCGAAATTGTCTTCAAAAAACGATTTCTTTACTCCAGAAAAAGGAAGAGCTTTTTCTTGATACATCGGGGGTCTCTCATTCAGCAAATAGCCATGGCGGCACTCAGACGATTCTGAGCTTCGGGAGAAGGATCTTCCAGAATGGCTGCCAGAAGATTGAACGTACGGAACCTGCTTGAGCCAGCGCTTTGGATATGACCAAGAGAATCCGCGAATAATAACTGCCAAGAAAAGTCATTGATGCCCTGTCAGATCTCTTGTTGGCGCGGAGGGCCTATGTCGGGAGCTGCGATGCCCGACAACCCATAGCCGACAAAGGTATCAACCTGAATCTACATATATTCCGGGGAAAATGGATTCATTTGCTATATTCTATGTACTATTTTATAAAAATCAAGCTACGATTCATTTACTTGCCTAAGTCAAAGCTATAGCGGTATACTAGGGCAATATGCGTACAGAAGCAGCTGCACCACACTTTGTCGGGCTTGATATTGGGACCTCGACTGTTCGTTGCGTAATCGGTACCCGTGACGAACACACCGGAGTTATATCGGTTATTGGTCACGGTAGCGCGCCCAACCAGGGTATGCGCAAGGGTGTGATTATGCATGTCGATGACTCGGCCGAAGCAATTGTTCAGGCAGTGACCGAGGCCGAACGTATTGCGGGTATACGAGTCGAGCGCGCTACTATTAATGTTAACGGTGCTCATGTAACAGGAATGAATTCACGCGGAGTAATTGCCATTAGTACTGCCAACCGCGAGATTACTGTCGAGGACAGAGAGCGCGTCGAAGAGGCCGCAGCCATCGTAAAGTTACCGGCTAATCGCGAAATACTGCAGGTATTTGCCAAGAATTACCGCCTTGATGGTCAGGATAATCTTAAGGACCCTGTTGGCATGCGCGGTGTTCGACTAGAAGTAGACTGTCATATTGTGACGGCAGCAACCCCAAATGTTCGTAATCTGGATTTGGCGCTCGAGAAAGCTCAAGTGACCATTGCTAACCGTACGGTTTCGGCGCTAGCAGCCGCCGAGGCAACACTTGACCGTAAGCAAAAAGAAGCCGGTACAGTAGTGCTCGACATTGGTGCCGGCACAACCAATCTAACAGTTATTGAAGACGGTGAAATTCAGCACGTCGCAGTCATTCCTATGGGGGGCACTCATATTACCAATGACCTAGCTATTGGCCTCAAAACTGACCTTGATGTGGCCGAGCAGGTCAAGCTTAAGCATGCTCGACTCGGTGACACCACCGATAAAACCTTTCGTATCATCGTTGATGGCGTTGGTCACACTTTTGAACAGCTCGAAACGAACATGATAGTTGAAGCCCGTGTTGAGGAACTATTTGAGTTTGTCGATAAGGAGTTACAGCGGATTCATCGTTCGCGAAAGCTGCCGGGCGGTGTGGTGATTGTTGGTGGGACAGCTTCGTTACCAGGCATTGCCGATTTTGCCAAGGAAAAGCTTGAACTTCCGGCCCGACTAGGCAAAATAAAGGGGCTTGAGGGATTGGTGGACACTGTGGATGACCCAAGCTTTGTGACCGGCACCGGGCTTATGCTGCTTGATGTTATATTCGCCCCGTTTGCAGTTGACCAGGTACCACCTACAGAGATGTTTAGCGGCAATATCCAGTCGCTCTCAAAGTTATTTAAGAAATTTAAGCCGTAAGGGGCGCTTTCTAATAAATTTTTCCTCCCGTGTCTCGAGCGGTGAGGATTTTTTGTATACATCCCTTTTTTTACTTAAAAAGTTCGAACTCAGTAACTACTCAGGCATTTTGGTCTATACTCTTTTTTGTATGCGCCACCCGTTGAACTGGTGGACAAGCTCAGTTATACTAGTAAAAGAATATAAGGGGATAAGGGGAGCAACCAAATGGCACAAGCAGTCGACCCGGCAATCGAAACGTTTGCACGTATTAAGGTCATAGGAGTCGGTGGTGCCGGTGGTGCAGCCGTGAACCGTATGATAGAGGCGGGAGTAGATGGCGTAGAATTTGTGGCTATTAACACAGATGCCCAGGCGCTCCATAACTCCAGGGCGACGACCAAGATTCATATTGGGCGTGACACTACTCGCGGACTTGGCGCAGGTGCCGACCCCACAGTGGGTGAGCGAGCTGCCCAAGAATCAACTGACGAGATTAAAGCGGCTATTGAGGGCGCTGATATGGTGTTTGTCACCATTGGTGCTGGTGGAGGTACTGGGAGCGGTGCTGGCCACATTGTGGCGCAAATCGCTCGTGATATGGGTATATTGGTGGTTGGATTTGCAACGAAACCCTTTGCTTTTGAAGGTGAAAAACGTCGTCGTAACGCCGATGTTGCTATTGAGCGCTTACGCGCAGCCGTAGACACCCTAATTATTATTCCCAATGACCGCCTGCTCCAAACAATTGACCGCCAGACCCCACTACTTGAAGCCTTCAAGGTGGCCGATGACGTTTTGCGCCAAGGAGTACAGGGCATTTCTGACCTTATTACCGTTCACGGACTGATTAACCTCGACTTTGCCGACGTTAAGGCTGTCATGAGTAATGCTGGCTCGGCTCTGATGGGTATTGGTCGTGCGAGCGGCGAAAACCGTGCTGTTCAGGCAGCTCAACAAGCTATCGATTCACCTCTTCTTGAGGTCTCAATTGATGGGGCCCGGGGTATTTTGTTTAACGTTATTGGTGGCCAAGACCTCTCAATGCACGAAATCAACACTGCTGCCGAAGCTATCACTGCCGCTGCCGATCCCGATGCCAATATTATCTTTGGGGCTACGATTAGCCCAGAGCTTGAGGGTGAAATTATTATCACCGTAGTTGCTACCGGTTTTGATGCTGCTTACTTCTCCAGCCGTACAGTCCCCACGGGCTTGCCCGAATTTGAGCCACTTGCCAACACACAGCCCGAAGTTCGCGAAATAGAACCACCCGCCGCAGTGACAGCCGAATTTGTTAAGAACGACGAAAGCAAAAACCCAGACATGACATCGCTCGACATGACTATTAAAGACGAGCCAGTTGATTCCGAAACCGACTTTACTAATGATGTACCGGTTCCAAACATTTGGTCAATGCACGAAGACGAAGACAAAACTGATTCCTCCAATGCTTTGTCGGGGTCAGTCATTTCTTCGGCTCAAGAAGACGAACTAGAAAAGCCTTCATTTTTGCGTCGACTTACAAAACGACGCCAAAAAACTGAAGACGAAGACAAAGACAAAACTGATAAATAACAGATATAAGCAGCCATAACTGTCATAAATAATACAGCGTAAAAAGGCTTTACGGCCGCTACCAGTAGCGGTATGATAAGTACATAGAACACCATATATAGCCCTTAGAGTGGAAATAAGGGGTGTAACAGGGTCGCTCTTTATAAAACAACAGGGGGTAAAATGAAGTGTGGCCAATGTGATTTTGATGACACAAAAGTTATCGAAAGCCGGGATGTGGCAGAGGGACAAGCTGTGCGGCGACGCCGAGAATGTACGCACTGCGGCTATCGCTATACGACCTATGAGCGGGTAGAACGACCTCAGCTTATTGTCGTGAAAAATGATGGTACGAGGCAGCTGTTTAGTCGCCAAAAACTACTCGGAGGGTTGTATCGGGCCTGCGAAAAAACACCCGTTACCAGCGTTCAGTTGGAGCATCTCGTTCATAGTATCGAACAAGAGCTATATGCCTGTGCTGAGCCAGAGGTAAAATCGGGTAAAGTTGGCGAAATGGTAATGGTTCGACTAGCCGAGCTAGATGAAGTGGCCTATGTGCGCTTTGCGAGTGTTTACAGGCGGTTCCGCGATATTGCGAGCTTTGAGCAAGAGCTTTCTCAGATACGAGAGCGCAAGATAGCTGGCACGCTCTAAATAAGAACTACTAAACAAAAAGCACTACAAAAATAACAAAATAAGAGGGGAGCATCATTATGGGACAAGCAACTAATCAGAGCGTAAAGCGATTCTTTACAAAGCCAAAGTCAAAGGCCTACGACCAAGTTAAATGGGAAAAGCGTGATTCGGAACTCAAGAACCCTTTTACGGGTGAAATAGTTTTCCAGCAAAAGGGAGTAGAAATTCCAGAGGGTTGGTCGATGAACGCTCTCAATATTGTCGCGCAAAAATACTTTACTGGTACTCCAGGTGATGCTGACCGCGAAACATCCCTAAAACACCTCATAGACCGAGTGGTCGATACTGTGGTGCGACAAGGGCAGCAAGAGGGATACTTTGACAACGACACTGACGCCGAAAACTTTCGCGAGGAACTCAAATATGTCCTGGCGACACAGCGCGCAGCCTTTAACAGTCCAGTTTGGTTTAATATTGGCGCGCCAGAGCGTGCTCAGCAAGCGAGTGCGTGCTTTATTCTTGGCGTCGAAGACACTATGCCGTCTATTTTGCAGTGGTACACCGACGAAGGCATGATTTTTAAGGGGGGTTCGGGAAGTGGTGTCAATGTTAGCTCGATTCGCTCAAGTGTTGAGCCTCTTGGCAAGAGTGCGGGGACTGCCTCGGGTCCGCTGAGCTTTATGCGCGGTGCCGATGCCAGTGCGGGCGCTATCAAGAGCGGCGGTAAAACCCGTCGTGCGGCTAAGATGGTGATTCTCGATGTTGACCATCCAGACGTAGAAGAGTTTATTTGGTGCAAAGCCATCGAAGAACGCAAGGCACGTGCCTTGCAAGAAGCTGGGTTCGACATGAGCCTTGATGGCAAAGACATCTTTAGTGTGCAGTACCAAAATGCTAACAACTCTGTACGTGTGACTGATGAGTTCATGCAGGCCGTAGTTGATAACAAAGATTGGGATCTTAAGGCAGTTAAAACCGGTAAAACCGTTCGTACAGTCAAGGCTCGCGACATTATGCGCCAGTTTGCCGAAGCAACCTGGGAATGTGCTGATCCTGGCATGCAGTTCGACACTGTCATTAACAAGTGGCATACCACGCCAAATGCTGGGCGTATCAATGGCTCTAACCCCTGTAGTGAGTATATGCACCTTGATAATTCTGCCTGTAATCTCGCTAGCATTAACCTGCTTAAATATCTCAATGACGACTTTAGTTTTGATGTCGAGAGCTTTAAGCACACGGTTGAACTGGTATTTACCGCTCAAGAGATACTAGTTGGCTACAGCGAATACCCAACCGAACGCATTACCAAAAACGCCAAAGCCTATCGTGAACTTGGTATTGGCTATGCTAACTTGGGTGCACTTTTGATGGCGCAAGGGTTGCCCTATGATAGCGATGAGGGTCGTGCTCAGGCAGCGGCTATCACTGCACTGCTAACTGGTCATTCATACGCTACAAGCGCTCGAATTGCCCAAAAGGTTGGCCCATTTGCCGGTTACCACAAAGACCGTGACAATATGCTTCATGTGCTTCGTATGCACCGTGAGGCGGTCAACCACATCGATGCGGGGTTAGTGTCTGAGGACCTGCTTAGCGCTGCAGCTACTGCCTGGGATGAGGCGGTCGAACTTGGCGAATTGTACGGTGTGCGTAACAGCCAAGCCAGCGTTTTGGCTCCAACTGGCACCATTGGTCTAATGATGGATTGCGACACAACAGGTATTGAACCCGACCTAGGTCTGGTGAAGGTCAAGAAGCTTGTGGGCGGTGGCACCATGAGTATTGTGAACCAAACAGTACCACGTGCTCTTAAAGCACTTGGCTATACTCCAGAGCAGGTGAACGACATCGTAGCCTACATTGACACCGAAAAAACCATCCTTGGCGCCCCACACCTGCAACAATCGCACGAACCCGTTTTTGCTTGTTCAATGGGTGATAACTCTATTCATTACCTTGGTCATGTCAAGATGATGGCCGCTGTTCAGCCATTCCTATCTGGCGCAATTAGTAAAACGGTCAATATGCCAGAGACGGCAACTGTCGAGGACATTGAGCAACTCCATATCGATTCATGGCGCATGGGTCTTAAGGCAGTTGCTATTTACCGTGACAACTGTAAAGTCGCCCAGCCACTCAGTATGGCTAAAAAAGACGGTGACACTCCGAAGGACGCTGTTCAGGCTGCGCCATTGGTGGTTGCCGACGACGGCAAGATTGTCATTAAAGGTGCAGTACGCCGTAAGATGCCACGCAAACGCACTAGTCGAACTTACCGGTTCGAGGTTGCTGACCTCGAGGGATTCTTTACAGTTGGTGAATACGCAGACGGTACTCCCGGTGAAATCTTCATCACTGTTAGCAAACAGGGTTCAACCTTGGCGGGGCTCATGGACTCTTTTGCGATTAGTATGAGTCATGGCTTGCAATATGGTGTACCGCTCAAGAGCTACGTTAAGACGTTGCGCGGTACCAGCTTTGCACCTTTTGGTATTACCGACGACCCAGATATTCGCACCGCTAGTTCAGTGACAGATTACATTATTCGTAGGCTAGCGCTCGACTATTTGAGCTTTGATGACCGCCTAGAGCTTGGTCTTGCTAGCTTCGACGACATGCCAGAATCCCAGACGAGCTTGCTCGACGAAGAAACTGAGCCAGTAGAAACCGAAGGTATTGAAGTAGCTGAAACACGTCCAGTACAAATGAGCGTGCCAAAAGCTACTATTGCCCAAAGTACTGCGAGCGATACCCCCCAGGCCACAACCAAGGACTCAACAGCACCGCTTTGCTATAACTGTGGTAATCAGACACAGCGCTCAGGCAGCTGTTATGTTTGTACCTCTTGTGGCAGCACAACTGGTTGTAGCTAAATTTTGCTCTGCAGCAATCATAAAGAGAACCGGCAAGGCCGGTTCTCTTTATGATGTCAATCTTTCGCGTCCTAGACCCCAACTGCTAAGTTATGTATACTTGCTATCATGAAGATACTAGTGCTTTATCGGCCAAATTCTGAGCATGCCAGGGGGGTGGAATCGTTTTTGCACGATTTACAGAAGCAGCATTATATACAACCACGTAATCTCAAAACGCTCAATATGGACAGCCGGGAGGGAATTTCAACTGCGAGCATATACGACATCATGGCGTTTCCGGCAATTCTCGTAACAGCAGACAACGGACAGTATATGAAGCACTGGGAAGGTAATTTGCCACTTATGAGTGAAGTTATGAGCTACACGCTGGTCTAATTGTTGTCGCCGATGTTCTCTTTACGGCGCTGGGTAAGGCCTTGAGAAAACAGGCGATAGACGCTATTATGTACATAAGGACGCTGTAGTTTTGCTACGTGAGTGAGTATCGGTCACGAAGTCCGTGGACAGAAAAGGCCCGCGCCCAAGTAGATTCCACCGCGCATGCTGCGATAAAGCAAGTAACGAAGTGCTAAAAGAACGGTTATCACCGCTTTTAGAAACCGGATGGTACCCCCCATTTTACCTGGGGTCCGGTGTCTAACAGGGGTGATTTTTATTTGGAGTTAACTATTATGAGCACAATCCTTATCTACGGCGATTCTAATACCTGGGGACAAGATGCCTATTTGCAACGCTATCAAGAAGCGGTTCGATGGGTGGCGCAGCTAGGCCAAAAACTTGGCCCGAATTATCGGGTAGTACCTGCAGGGCTATCGGGCAGGGTTGCTGGCAACAGTAGTGCCATAGTGCCAATCAAGCGAGGAAAAGATTCATTTGAGCTTGTATACCGCCAAACTTTTCCGGTTGATGTGGTTATTATCGCGCTTGGCACCAATGATATTAAAGAAAAATACAACATATCAGCCGCCACGATAGTTGACGACTTGTTGTGGTACAAGCAAAAAGTTGAGCATTTGACGGACTACACCGGAAAGCCGTTACGGCCTAAGGTGCTATACATTGCACCGCCAAATTGCATCTGTGGAACCGTGCATTTTGCTGGTGACGAAGCAAAGCGGCGGGCGATTATTGCAGGGCTACAAGCCAATAATGTCGACATGGTTACAGCAGAGGATATTGATTTAAGCGAAGACGGGGTGCATTTTTCGCCAAAAGGGCACATACGTATGGCAGAAATAGTATATGACAAGCTAAAGGAGATGAAACTATGAAGTTCAAAAGCGGTACCAGGCGACGAGCGCTAGAGTATGAAAAGGATATTGCTAAGCGTTGGGAGCGGGACAATACCTTTGAGAGGTCGGTAGAGCAACGGCCAGAAAGCAACAAATGGGTATTCTATGACGGACCACCGTTCTTAACAGGGACACCGCATCACGGCCATCTGCTCGTGAGCACCGTCAAGGATGCCATGGGCCGATTTCACACCATGAAGGGCCAGCGGGTTGAGCGTACCTGGGGCTGGGATTGTCATGGCTTACCGGCCGAGGTGTATGTAGAAAAACAACTAGGCATTGCCAGTAAAAAAGAGATTGGGACCAAAATCAGTGTTGAAGACTACGTTAAGGCGTGCCGGGCAGCCATGGTAAAGACAGGTACCGAATGGGAAGACACTATTGAGCGCCTAGGGCGCTGGGTAGAATTTCGAGGCGCCTATAAAACCATGGATAAAGAATACATGGAATCTGTTTGGTGGGCATTTAAAACCTTGTATGAAAAGGGCAAGATTTACGAAGGTGAAAAGATTCTTGTTTACTGCACCAAAGATGCCACGCCAATTAGTAAGAGCGAAGTAGCTATGGAGAATAGCTACCAAGTCGACACTGACCCGAGTGTATTTGTCTACTTTAAGCTCCAAGACGCCGACGAATACCTTTTGGCCTGGACAACAACACCCTGGACACTTCCCGCTAACGTGGCTGCGGCCGTACATAAAGATGAAGAGTACTCGCTCTTAGAACACGACGGCAAAAAGTTTTATGTTGCCACCGACGCAGTTAGTCGCGTTATGCAAGATACTAAGAAACAACCATTACAGTACAACGTTGTTAAAAAAATACAGGGTTCAGAATTGGTCGGCAAAAAGTATGAGCCACTTTTCGAGAATCGTGGTCCGTCTGCTCATCAAGTGTTGCATGCAGACTTTGTGACAACAGTAGATGGCACTGGTATCGTACACGAAGCACCGGCCTACGGCGAAGAAGACTACGAACTCTGTAAGGCGCATGGCATTCCTGTGGTATCGATTGTCGATGCCGACGGTAATTACACCGAGGGCCATTGGCAGGGGCAGAACATTTGGGAGGTGAACAAGCTTATCGCTAAAACCCTTGTCGAAGAGGGTAGGGCGCTCAAGGTCGATTACATTCAGCACGAATACCCCCATTGTCACCGCTGCGGCACCAAGTTGATGTACCGGGCGCATCCAAGCTGGTTCATGGATATTCAGGGCCAAAAGCACGAGATGCTGCAGGCAAACGCTGAAACTCGCTGGGTACCAGATGTACTCAGAACAGGTCGTTTTAACAACATTATTGACCAAGCACCAGATTGGAACTTGAGTCGCGACCGCTATTGGGCAACTCCAATCCCCGTCTGGAAAGGCGTACGCAATGATGGCACCGAAGAAGTCAAGGTATTTGGGAGCTACGAAGAATTTGCGCAGTATACTGGGTTATCGCTTGATGACTACCACTTACCACAGGTCATGAATGTGACATTTGAGATGGATGGGGTGACCATGCGGCACATAGGCAAGGTATTGGACTGCTGGTTTGAGAGTGGCAGCATGTCATTTGCGCAGTTCCACTATCCGTTCGAGAACAAGGCTAAATTTGAATCGAGTTACCCGGCCGATTTCATTATCGAGGCTATCGATCAGACTAGGGGATGGTTTTATAGTTTGCTGGCGGTTAATGTTGGGCTGTTTGACAAAGCGCCCTGGAAAAACCTGATTTGTACGGGATTTATTAACGCAGCCGATGGCAAAAAAATGAGTAAGAAACTCAAAAACTACACGGATCCAATGGAGTTGATGGACAAATATAGTGCCGATAGCTTTCGGTTTTTGATGCTGAACAGCCCACTCACCAACGGTGAGAACTTTGCCTTGGCCGACAAGGACGTTGCAGACGTAGCGCGCAAACTGAGCATGGTTTGGAATATGTACGATTTCTTTACCATGTACGCCGAAGTCGATAACTTCTCGTTTCCGTACTCTGCATCGCGAGCAGATGCGTTTCTGGTTCACGGTATGTCTCATACCGCTCACACCGATACTCCTGCTTCCTTGCACAGCAACAAAAACCAGAAGTTCTTAGTTGAGGTTGTGCTCGATAGACTACAAAACCCGCTCGATAGGTGGATAGTTTCGCGCTTGCATCAGTTGGTGGCTGAGGTAGAAGAGCGTACTGAGGCCTATGATCTTCAGGGAGCACTCAAGCCAATCTTGCCGTTTCTGGACGACGCCAGTAACTGGTATGTGCGTCGCAGTCGACGACGTTTTTGGAAAAGCGAAGACGACACCGATAAAGCTGATGCTTACAAGACGCTGCATTACGTTCTGACGCGACTTTCGTACCTGCTCGCACCATTTACGCCTTTTATGGCTGACGAGCTACACAACAAGCTTGTGGGGGGCGAGAGCGTGCATCTGCAAGACTGGCTGCCAGCCGGGAGTGTCGACAGCCAGGTCTTGGCTGATATGTCACGGGCACGTCAGGTGATAGAACAAGGGCTCGCTGCTCGTATGCAGAAATCCGATAGCGAAGAGCAGGTTAAGGTGCGTCAACCACTAGCTACACTGGTCTACGGTGGCCCAAAGCTCAATGCTTTTTACGAAGCGATGATAGCCGACGAGGTAAATGTCAAAGAAGTCAAAAACGAATCCCAGGTGAAAGAAAGTGAAGTACTGCTAGACAAATCGATCACCCCAGAGCTTAAGCGCGAAGGAATGATGCGCGAAGTAGTACGTGTTGTTCAGTCAGCCCGCAAGCAAGCTGGATTGCAAGTTGACGACCATATTTCATTAGTACTCAAAACGGATGATACTATGCTTAGCCAAGCGATAGATGACTTTAAAACAACAATTTTCAAAGAAACATTAACAGATAAAGATGCAATAGTTAAAGATATGTTTACAACGACATCAACGATTGATGGAGCCGAAATAGCGATTGCATTAGCAAAGGTATCGGATTAGTAGGTGAGTAGCAAAACAACAACGCCTGTAATAGGTATTACACCACATTTTGATAACGGCGTGAAGCTTCCGAAGGCCGGCCGGTCAATGATACTGAGGCGTGAATATACCGAAGCAATTGCTGCCGTTGGTGGGACACCTCTCGTGCTCAACCCAAGCATGTCGGTTGAGATAGCCCTGAGCTTATGCGATGGGTTAGTGTTATCTGGTGGTGAAGATGTGCCAGCGCATCTGTACGGTGCCACTCAGACACTTTATTTAGAGGAGCCACTCGAGAGAGTCGAGTGGGAAACGAAGCTTATTCGAGCGTTTCGACATGCTAAAAAGCCGATTTTAGGGGTATGTTATGGCATGCAACTTTTGGCGGTTGTGAACGGTGGTGCGCTTCATCAGGATATCGACACCGAAATTCCCGATGTACTGGTGCACCACAATGCCGTGACAAATGCCAGCATGAAGCATATGGTGACGTTTAGCGATGATTTTTTGGGATTTACGGCGGGACAGCAGGTAGAGGTAGCTTCGCGACATCATCAGGCAGTCGCGTTGGTGCCCGGCGAGTTTCATGTAGCAGCCAAGGCTCCCGATGGAGTGATTGAGGCGATACGCGGCGACAGGGTATATGGTATACAATGGCACCCCGAGTCAGATGAAACGGCGATGAGAATTTATCGCTCATTTGTTAAGCTTTGTGAGTAAGAACTCGATATTGTAACTCCATTTTAACCGAAGTGGCCCGCACTGTGTAGCTTTAGTCAAGAAGTGAGAAATTTGTACCCACATCCATCTGTTACATACTACCTATTTTCATTTCATTAACCCTTAGTTTCATTGCGAAGGCCGCGATAGCGGCACTCGCTCTCCTTTTTTGCCGGAATTTTTCTAAGTTCTAAGTTCTACGATCTAAGCTCTGTGTGCCTTTGTGCTTTGACACTCGATACCCTGAGCCAGAAACCCTATCCCCAGCTCTGAGCTCTCTGCGTTCAACTCACGTCTCTGCTCGGATGGCTTTTCAACGCCGTAGGGTTGTAAAACAGAGGTAGGGTATGGTACAATTGTGCGGTTATAAGCAATCCGCTCAAAAACAAGAAGAGCGGGCTAACTTAAGGGATAACAGATGAAAAAAGCAATTATTGCTACCGGCGGAAAACAATATGTCGTATCCGAAGGTGAAACACTATCCATCGAGAGGCTCAAAAGTGACGACAAAACCGTCAACTTTGATGCACTACTCGTTGTAGACGGCGACAAGACTACTGTGGGCGTACCTACGGTTAAAGGTGCGGTAGTAAAGGCTACTGTTGTAGACGCTGAGGCACGTGCCGCTAAAGTAACAGCCATCCGCTATAAAGCCAAAAAGCGTGTACATAAGGTACACGGTCACAAACAGCACCAAACAGTTATCAAGATTGATAGCATCGGTTAGGCTACTTTTTTTGTCAGTGGCGGACACCTCGGGTAACCGAGGTGTTTTTGTGAGTAGCCTCCCTGTACTTTTGTGTTTCCGATACCCTACGCCCTAAGCATCTTTGCCTCTGCTTTCACGGTTTTTAGTAGCTCCAGCAGCCAGGGAGATGACAAATATTCTACTGTAGGCTGTGGATAACTTTTTGCAAAATTATATAATGTTGACATTATTACTTCAATTTCTTGATAGAACATTTGCTCATTTATACCCAGAATCAACATTTAGCAACAGAGGTAGAAATATTAAGTTGTAAAAAATGCTTCAAATTCTTGATGAGTCTTATGCAAAATGGACACAAATTTTCGTATACATTTTTTGCTTGTTTGGGGGTAGTAAGGAAGTCATACTGGCTATCAGGAAACGCCAAAAATCAAAAGGCACATCCAAAACAAAACTTGGCTCTTTCGCAAAAAGCGACAGAAACCAACACAAACACCTTCAAATCAACCAAATGACAAAACCTAAACCCAGATTGCTGGCGATATTCGCCCGTATCCTCTCTCGCTTTACCGTGAGAGACTTTGTCGTTTCGGCTACGCGAATTGCTCGACCACAGTTGGCTGTGGGGCTTGTTTTGCTCGCCCTACCCCTGTTTTCCCTTACGCACGTAGGCACGTACGTAGGCGTGGGCAACGACCACGCCTATGCCGCCACCAGTGACAACCTCAACTTCCAAGCCAGGTTAGAAACCGCCGCTGGTGCTATTGCTGCCGACGGCTACTACAACCTCGAGTTCAAGCTCTACACCACCACTTCTGGTGGTTCTGCCCTCTGGACCGAAACCTACACTGGTGCGAACAAGGTCAGGGTTGCCAATGGCTACATCACAGTCAACCTTGGCTCACTCACCAGCTTCCCTAGCACCATACCTTGGGACCAACAGCTCTACCTCACCATGAACGTTGGTGGTACTGGTGCGAGTGCTTCTTGGGACGGAGAAATGAACCCAAGACTAAAGCTCACAGCTGTGCCATACGCCTTCAACGCCAAAACAGCCTCTGAACTTACCAAGAGCAATGTCAGTGGTACTCTTCTCTCCACTCTCTCCATCCAAGCTCCCACTGGCGGTAACCAACTCTTCCAGATTCCTGACCAGGGAGCAGGGGGAACCTACACACTTCTGACCCAAAATACTGCCAACGGAGCATACATCCAAAACCAAAACGGTGCCGCCCAAGCTGCTAACTACTGGATAAATGGTACCGCCCGAGCCGATACCGCCATCATCACCCCGGCCCTCCGTCCAACTGCCGATGGCACTACAGCTTTCCAGATTCAAAACGCCGCCGGCACGGCAACTGTCATGAATGTCGATACTACAAACGGCACAGCAACCTTCCAAGCTATAGATACTAACGGTGCTACCATTACTACCAACACTGTCCTGGTCAGAAAGAACGCCGCCGGACAGGCTAACG